>JBJXGF010000231.1:0-15403 GCA_046153015.1 Acidimicrobiales bacterium
CGGGACCGGCGGGCGTCTCGGCGCCGGGCCGGCCGGCGGTCTCTCCTACCGCCGCCGCCGGCTCGGCCGAAGGGGCGGCGGGCTCGGGGCTCAGGCGGCCGTTCGGCGAGGGCCAGGTGGGCGCGGCCGCCGCGCCGTTGCTCTCCGGGCGGCCGTTGGCCGTGGCCTCGATCCCGGCCAACGCACGGTCCACCGCGTGGCGGGCGACGAGCCCGGGGGCGGCCTCGGCTTCGAGGCTGGCGGGCGGGACGGCGGCCGGCTCGAGCGCGGCGCGGGCGCCGCCGAGGGCCGGCGCGGGCCGCTCCACCACCTCCGAGATCAGCGATGCCGGCGCCGCCACCAGTGCGCTCACCCCGCCGTTGGGCGAGGTGGTGAGGCGCACGGCCACGCCGAGCCGGGCGGCCAGCCGGCCGACCACTGTGAAGCCGAGCGAGCGGGTCATCGCCAGGCCCACCAGGGGCGGATCGGCGAGGAGCTGGTTGGCGTCGGAGAGCTGGTCGATGGTCATGCCGATGCCCTGGTCGGTGACCGAGAGGAGGTAGCTGCCGTCCTTCACCCGGTTCCCGACGACCTCGACGGTGGTGTCGGGCGCCGAGAACTGCGTGGCGTTCTCCATCAGCTCCGACAGCAGGTGGGCGAGGTCGACGCCGACGGCGGAGTCGACGGTCACATCGTCGAGCGACACCACGCTGATGCGGGCGAAGTCCTCCACCTCGCTGATCGCCACCCGCACCACGTCGGCCAGCGACACCGCCCGCCCCCGCCGCCGGCTCGGCTCGGCGCCGGCCAGCACGAGCAGGCTCTCGGCGTTGCGGCGCATCCGGGTGGCGAGGTGGTCGAGGCGGAACAGGTTCTCGAGCTGGTCGGGGCTCTCCTCGTGCGCCTCGAGCTGGTCGATGAACTCGATCTGGCGGTCGAGCAGGGTCTGGTTGCGGCGGGCGAGGTTCACGAAGATGTCGCTGATGCCCTTGCGGAGCAGCGTCGACTGGTCCTCGGCCACCCGGACCGTCACCTCCTGGATCGAGTTGAACGCCGAGGCCAGCTGGCCGACTTCGTCGCGGGAACGCACCGGGATAGGCGCCACCTCCCCCACCTGCGCCCCCGCCGCCGGCGAGCGCAGCCGCTCCACCAGGGCGGGGAGCTGCACCGACGCCAGCTGGTTGGCGGCGGCGGTGAGCTGGCGCAGCGGACGGGCGACGGCCCGGGCCACGAGCCCGGCCAGCGCCACCGCGGCGAGGATGCCGGCCACCGCGCCCCCGAGGTAGAGCAGCACCGACTGCTCGGCGTCTCCCCGGAACTCCGCCGCTTCGTCGGCGATGCGCTCGTCGAGGCTCTCCTCCACCCGCAGCAGCCCGTTCAGCTCGTTCTCGGCCAGCGCGGCGAAGGCGTCGACCGTGGTGGGCAGCTCGATCGCCGGGCCGGGCCCGCCCGCGCTCGGCGCGGCGCCGATGGTGGCCGCCTGGGCGGCGCCCACGAACTGGTCGACCAGCCTGCGGTGCTCCTGGGACTCGCCGGAGCTCTCCTCGTTGCGCTGCTGCGCCTTGAGGTTGGCGTCGTCGCTCTCGCGGAACCGGTCGATGCTGCGGTCCCGGCTCTCGGCGGCGGCTACCCCCCGCCGCAGCTCCTCCACCGCGCCGAGGCGCGTGGCCCCGGCCGCGCCGAGCACCAGGCCGCTCAGCTCCGCGCTGGCCGCCTTGGCCGCGCCCAGCGCGGCCAGCGAGTCGAACCGGGCGGCCAGCTCGGGTTGGGGGACGGCTCGGGCGCCGGCCGCGATCGCGTTCACGCCGCCGCCGGCGATGTCGGCGAACCGGCCGCTGGCCTGCCCCGCGTTGAGGCCGCCGGCGTCGATCTCCTGGCGCAGCGTCGGCAGCGTGCTCAACCGCTCCTGCGCGGTGCGCAGACGCTCGCGGAACTCCAGCGAGAACTCGGCGCCCGCCGCGTCGCGCGCCGAGCGGCGCAACGCGGCCGCCGCCAGGTCGGTGCTCTCGCGTTGGGTCTTCAACTCGTCGCGACCGGCCTGGCCGCCCTTGGCGAGCATCACTGCGCTGCGCAGCGCCTCGAGCTGCACCTGCTGCAGCGCGTTCGCGCTGGCCCCGGCGTAGTCGGCGAGGCGTTCCACGTCGCGGGCGTCGTTGCGCTGCTCGAGGCGTTCGCGCACGCCCGCGCCGGCGAGCACGGCCAGCATGACCAGCGGCGCGACGAGGATCGCCGCCAGCTTGGTCCCGACCTTCATGTTCCTCAGCATCGAGCGCCCTCAGGGTCTCGTGGATCGATTCGGCCGACGCCGCCGATCCGGGCCGGGCCCGCCCCCGGCGCGGTTCGCGGCGCGCTGCCCGGGCGGCGAGGGGATGAACCCGCCGAGTCTGATCGATCCGGGTCGGGATCGGGCCGCGCGCCAGCAACGTCTGGGCCCGCGACGACATCACCCGCGGTGAGCGAGGGTGCGACCGGCCGCCCGCTCGCGGTCACAACGTTCTCCCACCGCTCGGGCCGCCATCCCTGCCGGACGCGCCCAAGCGACACCCCGATCGACTCTCCCCTCGTGCCGGTCCTTCCGTCCCGTGCAGCGTACGACGCACCGGCGGCGAAGCCTCGCCTCTCCCCGGCGAAATCATCGCCGCGGCCTGGCCGGTTGAGCAGGCGAGATGACCCCGAGGCGGAGGGGGACGGGACGGCTACCGTGCGCTGCACATGACCGCACCGCCCGCTGCGCTGCGCGGCACGCTGGACGAGTTCCCGATCGCGACCCTCCTGCGTTTCCTCGCGGCCGGCCGCCGCAGCGGCCTGCTCACCGTGGCGGGCGCCCCGGGCGCGCTGGTGGGCCTTGTCCACGGCGCGGTCTGCGCGGCGACGACCAGCGATCTCGACGCGCTGCGTGACGAGCTGGTCGCCTCAGGCGTGGTGGGCGCGCCAGGGTGGCGCGCCGCCGTCGCAGCGGGCGAGGCGCTCGGCGACGCGCTGGTCCAGGTGGGCGGGGCCGACCACGAGGCGCTGGAGGCGGCGCTGTACGACCACACGGTGACCACCGTGTTCGAGCTGCTGCTGCCGGGCGGCCCGGCGTTCGCCTTCGAGCCCGGCGCCGGGCACCCGCTCGGCTGCCGGCGCCCCGTCGACGTGGAGACCGTGCTGGCCGACGCGTCGGAGCGGCTCCGGGCGTGGCGGGCGATCGCCGAGACCATCCCCTCGACCTCGGTCGTGGTGCGGGCCCGCCGCGAGCTGCCCGCCGGCCTGGCCAGCGTGACGATCGCACGGGACGCCTGGCGGGTCCTCGCCGCGGTCGACGGGCGGCGCACCGTGGCCGAGGTGATCGCCGAGGTCGGCCTCTCGGCGTTCGGGGTCTGCGCCGTCCTGCACGAGCTGGTGCAGGCCGGCGCACTCGAGGTGCTCAGCGCAGCGGCGCCGCCGTCGGCGTGATCGGCTGGGGCAGCAGCGTGTCGCCCATCAGGTGGGCGTCGACCGCGGCGGCGCAGGCCCGGCCCTCGGCGATGGCCCACACGATCAGCGACTGGCCGCGGCCCATGTCCCCGCAGACGAACACGCCGTCGACGCTGGTGCGCCAGCGCTCGTCCCGCGCCACGTTGCCTCGCCCGTCGAGCTCCACGCCGAGCTGATCGAGCAGCCCCGGCCGCTCCGGCCCGACGAAGCCCATGGCCAGGAGCGCCAGCTCGCAGGGCAGCTCGAACTCACTGCCGGGAACCGGCTCGAAGCTGGGCCGGCCGTCTACGACGGTCTGCTCCACCCGATGCCCCCGCAAGGCCGCGAGGTTGCCCTCGGCGTCGCCGACGAACTCCGACGCGGTGACCGAGTACCACCGCTCGCCGCCCTCGGCATGCGCCGAGGCTGTGCGGAAGACGAGCGGCCAGGTGGGCCACGGCGTCGACGGGTCCCGGGTGTCGGGAGGTTGGGGCATGATCTCGAAGCTGTGCACCGACGCCGCGCCCTGGCGGTGGGCGGTGCCCAAGCAGTCGGCGCCGGTGTCGCCGCCGCCGATGATGACCACGTGCTTGCCGGCCGCCGACAGCGGCGCCTCGGCGAGGTCGCCCTCCTGCACCCGGTTGGCCAGCGGCAGGTACTCCATGGCCTGGTGCACCCCGCGCAGCTGGCGGCCGGGCAGCGGTAGATCCCGCGCGTCGGTGGCGCCGCCGGCCAGCACCACCGCGTCGAACGCCAGGATCTCTGTGACCGCCACGTCGACGCCCACGTTGGCGCCGGTGCGGAACACCACGCCCTCGCCCCGCATCTGGTCGAGCCGGCGGTCGAGGTGGCGCTTCTCCATCTTGAACTCGGGGATGCCGTACCGCAGCAGCCCCCCCGGCCGATCGGCCCGCTCGTAGACCACCACGTCGTGCCCCGCCCGGGCGAGCTGCTGCGCGGCGGCGAGGCCGGCGGGGCCCGAGCCGATGACCGCGGTCCGCTTGCCGGTGCGGACCGCGCTCGGCAGCGGGCGAACCCAGCCCTCGGCGAAGGCCCGGTCGATGATCGTGACCTCGACCTGCTTGATCGTGACCGGGTCGGCGTTGATGCCGAGCACGCAGGCCGACTCGCACGGCGCCGGGCACAGGCGCCCGGTGAACTCGGGGAAGTTGTTGGTGGCGTGCAGGCGCTCGATGGCGGCGCGCCAGTCGGCGCGGTACACGAGGTCGTTCCAGTCGGGGATGAGGTTGCCGAGCGGGCAGCCGTTGTTGCAGAACGGGATCCCGCAGTTCATGCAGCGGCTGGCCTGAGCGGCGAGCCGCTCGGCCGGGAACGGCTCGTACACCTCGCGCCAGTCCCGCAGCCGCACCGGCACCGGCCGGTACGCGGCGGTCTCGCGTCCGTGCTTCAGGAAACCCTTCGGGTCGGCCACGACGGCCCTTACCCGTGGGCGGCGGCCATGACCGCCTTCAGGGGATCGCCGCCGGTGGCGCGGGCGTGGCGCTCCGCTTCGAGCACCCGCTTGTAGTCCCGCGGGAACACCTTGACGAAGCGAGCCGACTCCACCTGCCAGTCGGCCAGCAGGCGCCGCGCCACCTCCGAACCGGTCTCGGTGAGGTGCCGCCGGACCACGCCCACCAGCCACTCGTCGTCGTCGGCGTCGAGGTCCTCCAGCTCCACCATCTCCGGGTTGAGCCGGCCGGCGAAGCCTCCGTCGCCGTCGTGCACGAAGGCCAGCCCGCCCGACATCCCGGCCCCGAAGTTGCGCCCGGTGCGCCCGAGCACCACCACCCGGCCGCCGGTCATGTACTCGCAGCCGTGGTCGCCCACGCCCTCCACCACCGCCAACGCCCCGGAGTTGCGCACTCCGAAGCGCTCGCCGGCAATGCCCCGGAAGAACGCCTCGCCGCTCGTGGCCCCGTACAGGGCGACGTTGCCGATCACGATGTTGTCCTCGGCCCGGAAGCCGGCGTCGTCGGGCGGGCGCACCACGATCCGCCCGCCGGAGAGGCCCTTGCCGCAGTAGTCGTTGGCGTCGCCGGTGACCCGCAGCGTGATGCCCCGCGGCACGAACGCCCCGAAGCTCTGGCCTGCGGAACCGGTGAAGTGCACCTGGATCGTGTTGTCGGGCAGGCCGCCGCCGCCGTATCTCCGGGTGAGCTCGTAGCCGAGCATCGTGCCGACCGTGCGGTTCACGTTGCGGATCGGCAGCTCGAGGGTGACCGGCTGGCCGTCCTCCAACGCCCCCTCGGCCAGCTGGATCAGCGTCTGGTCGAGCGCTTGGTCGAGGCCGTGGTCCTGCTCGGCCACGCAGCGCCGCTCCTCGCCCTCCTCCAGCGGGGGCAGGTAGAGGATCGGCGACAGGTCGAGCCCGCTCGCCTTCCAGTGCTCGAGCGCGTCGTCCACGTCGAGCAGGTCGACCCGACCGACGGCTTCGGCCACCGAGCGGAACCCGAGCGAGGCGAGCAGCTCGCGCACCTCCTCGGCGATGTACTCGAAGAACGTGACCACGAACTCGGGGCGCCCCGAGAACCGCTTGCGCAGCTCCGGGTCCTGCGTGGCCACCCCCACCGGGCAGGTGTCGAGGTGGCAGACGCGCATCATGATGCAGCCGCTCACCACCAGCGGCGCGGTGGCGAAGCCGAACTCCTCGGCGCCGAGCAGCGCGGCGATCATCACGTCGCGTCCGGTCTTGAGCTGCCCGTCCACCTGCACGACGATCCGGTCGCGCAGCTTGTTCAGCAGCAGGGTCTGCTGGGTCTCGGCGAGGCCCAGCTCCCAGGGCGCGCCGGCGTGCTTGATCGAGGTGAGCGGGCTGGCGCCGGTGCCGCCGTCGTGGCCGGAGATCAGCACCACGTCGGCGTGGGCCTTCGACACGCCCGCCGCCACCGTGCCCACCCCCACCTCGGCCACGAGCTTCACGTGCACCCGGGCCCGGGGGTTGGCGTTCTTCAGGTCGTGGATGAGCTGCGCAAGGTCCTCGATCGAGTAGATGTCGTGATGCGGGGGCGGCGAGATCAGACCCACGCCCGGCGTCGAGTGGCGGGTGCCGGCGATCCACGGCCACACCTTGTGGCCGGGAAGCTGGCCGCCCTCGCCGGGCTTGGCGCCCTGGGCCATCTTGATCTGCAGATCGTCGGCGTTCACCAGGTACTCGCTGGTGACCCCGAACCGCCCCGAGGCCACCTGCTTGATGGCGCTGCGGCGCAGATCGCCGTTGGGGTCGGGCAGGAAGCGGTCGGCGTCCTCGCCGCCCTCGCCGGTGTTGGAGCGGGCGCCGAGCCGGTTCATGGCGATCGCCAGCGTCTCGTGCGCCTCCTTCGAGATCGACCCGTACGACATGGCGCCGGTCGAGAACCGCTTGACGATCTCGGCGACCGGCTCGACCTCCTCGATCGGCACGGGCGGCCGTTCGCCGGCCTTGAACCGGAACAGGCCCCGCAGGGTGGCGAGGCGCTCGGCCTGGTCGTTCACCAGCTTGGTGTACTGACGGAAGATGTCGAAGCGCTTGGTGCGGGTGGCGTGCTGGAGGCGGAACACGGTCTCGGGGTTGAACAGGTGGTGCTCGCCCTCGCGCCGCCACTGGTACTCGCCGCCCACCGGCAGCTCGCGGTGGGCCCACTGGTTGGGGTTGCGCGGGTAGGCCAGGGCGTGACGCTGCGCCACCTCGGCGGCGATCTCGTCCAGCCCGATGCCGCCGAGCCGGCTCACCACGCCGGTGAAGAACTCCTCCACGAGGTCCTGGCCGAGCCCGACCGCCTCGAAGATCTGCGCGCCCGTGTAGGACTGCACGGTCGACACGCCCATCTTCGACATCACCTTGAGCACGCCCTTGTCGGCGGCCTTGAGGTACTGCTTCAGCGCGGTCTTCTCGTCGGGCGCGGCGGAACGCCCGGCCGCCACCTGGGCGGCGATCGTCTCGAACGCCAGGTAGGGGTTGATCGCCGACGCGCCGAAGCCGAGCAGCAGGCAGAGGTGGTGCACCTCGCGCGCCTCGCCCGTCTCGACCACGAGGCCCACCTTGAACCGGTTCTGCTCCCGGATCAGGTGGTGGTGCACGGCCGACACCAGCAGCAGCGCGGGGATGGCCGCCCGCCGGGGGTCCCCGCCCCGGTCGGAGAGGATGATCACCTTCGCCCCGGCCCGCACCGCGGCCGAGGCCTCGGCCCGCACCCGGTCGAGCGAAGCCCGCAGCCCGGCGCCGCCTTCACCGACGGGGTACAGGCCGCTGATCGTGACCGACGCGAGGTCGGGCGTCTCGCCGTTGTCGTTGGCGTGGCGGATGCGGGCCAGGCCCTCGTTGGTGAGGATCGGGCTGTCGAGCTCCACCTGGCGGCAGCTGTGCGGGCCCGGCGCGAACAGGTTGTGGCCCTGCCCGAGGCGCACCCGCAGCGAGGTGACCAGCTCCTCCCGCATGGCGTCGAGCGGGGGGTTGGTGACCTGCGCGAAGAGCTGCGTGAAGTAGTCGTAGAGCAGCCGCGGCCGGTCCGAGAGCACCGCCACCGGTGTGTCGGTGCCCATCGAGCCGAGCGCCTCCACCCCGTTCACCGCCATCGGCTCGAGCAGGATCGTGAGGTCTTCGAGCGTGTAGCCGAACGCCTGCTGGCGGGTGCTCAGCGCCCCCTCGCCCGAGGTGGCCGGGTCGGCCGCGCCCTCGGGGGGCAGGGGGAGGTCCTCCAGGCGCAGGCAGCCCTGGTCGAGCCAGCTCTGGTAGGGCTGGGCGCCGGCCAGCTCCGCCTTCACCTCGTCGTCGGAGATGATGCGGCCCTGCGCGGTGTCGACGAGGAACATGCGGCCCGGCTCCAGGCGGCCCTTGCGCACCACCTTCGCCGCCGGCACCTCGACCACGCCGGTCTCGCTGGCCATGACCACGAGCCCGTCGTCGGTCACCCAGTAGCGGCTGGGCCTCAGCCCGTTGCGGTCGAGCACCGCGCCGATCACCGTGCCGTCGGTGAACGCGATCGAGGCGGGGCCGTCCCAGGGCTCCATGAGCGAGGAATGGAAGCGGTAGAACGCCCGCTTGTCCGCCGGCATCGAGGCGTGGTTCTCCCAGGCCTCGGGGATCATCATCAGCACCGCGTGCGGCAGCTCGTAGCCGCCGAGGTGGAGCAGCTCGACGCAGGCGTCGAAGCTGGCCGTGTCGCTCTGGCCGGGCTGGCAGATCGGGAAGATGCGGGCCAGCTCGCCGGGGATGGCGGCGGTGGCGAGCAGCTCCTCGCGGGCCCGCAGCCAGTTGCGGTTGCCCATCACCGTGTTGATCTCGCCGTTGTGGGCCACGAATCGGTATGGGTGGGCGAGGGGCCACGAGGGGAACGTGTTGGTGGAGAAGCGAGAGTGGACCATGACGATCGCGCTCTCGAGCCGCTCGTCGGCCAGGTCGGGGAAGAACTCGCCGAGCTGCGGGGTGGTGAGCATGCCCTTGTACACGAGCGTGCGGGCCGACAGCGACGGGAAGTACACGCCGGCGCCGTCGGCGCCCACCGCCAGCTCGTTCTCGATCCGCTTGCGGGCCGGGTAGATCGCCCGGTCGAGCGCCACGCCCTGCCGAGCGCGGTCGGCGGCGGCCACGAACAGCATCTTGAAGCTGGGCATCACGGCCAGCGCCATCGAGCCGAGCGGCTCGGGGTTGACCGGCACGTCCCGCCAGCCGAGCACCTCGAGGCCCTCCTCGGCCAGGATGGCCTCGACCCAGCCGGCGGCTTCCTTCGCGTCCTCGGCCCGCGGGGGCAGGAACGCGATGCCGGCGGCGTAGGCGCCGGGCTCGGGCAGTTCGACGCCGCTCACCTCCCGGAGGAAGCGGTCCGGGATCTGCAGGAGGATGCCGGCGCCGTCGCCGGTGTTGGCCTCGGCGCCCTTGGCGCCTCGGTGGTCGAGGTTGCACAGCGCCGCGATGCCCAACTCGACGAGGCGGCGGCTCTTGCGGCCGTGCATGTCGACCACGAACGACACCCCGCAGGCGTCGTGCTCGAACTGCGGATCATAGAGCCCTCGGGCTCCCGGCTGGTCTCGCACCATGCGTCCTCACGATTGGCTTGTAGGGGGCGCCGTTGCTTGTCGGGACGTCATTGGCCCTTGGGCGGTCGGGACATGGTAACGGCTGGCCCCCCTCCCGGCCAGTTGAAAGCGCCGCTCGGAGGGGTCCGCGACCGCTCGGCGCCTGCTCGGTAGCGTCGGTTGCGTGCGTCGCGTGCGGGCCGTGCTGGTGCTGGCCGCGCTGGGCGCGTTCGGCTTGGCCAACGCCGGGCCGGCGGCCGTGGTGCGCCGGGTGGCGCCGGCGACCGGGGCGGTGGGCGCGATCGTCGCCGGGTTGGCCGCGCCGCTCGCCGAGGTGGTGACCCCCGCCCCGTCCGCGCCGCCGCCGGCCCCGCCGCCCGCCTCGCCCTCGGAGGGGGCGGTCACGCTGGCCTTCGGCGGCGACATCCACTTCGAGGGCGTGCTGCGCAACCGCCTCGCCGAGGAGGGAGACGCCGCGCTCGCCCCGGCGGCGGCGCTGTTCACCGGCGCCGACCTGGTGGTCGCCAACCTCGAGACCGCGGTGACCGAGCGGGGCGAGCCCGAACCGAAGCAGTTCACGTTCCGCACCGGCCCCGCCGCGTTCGGGGCTCTCGCCGGCGCCGGGATCCACGTGGCGTCGATGGCGAACAACCACGGCATGGACTACGGGCCGGTGGGCCTGGAGGACTCGCTGGCCGCCGCGGCCAGCGCCGGCTATCCGATCGTGGGGATCGGGCGGGACGCCGCCCAGGCGTACGCCCCGTACGTGCGGGAGATCCGAGGCCAGCAGATCGCGGTGATCGGCGCCAGCCAGGTGATCGACGCGGCGCTGCTCGAGCACTGGTCGGCCGGCGAGGCCAAGCCCGGCGTCGCCTCCGCCTACGACGAGGCCCGCCTCGCGGCCGCGGTGGAAGCGGCGCACGCCTTGGGCCCGACGACGGTGGTGGTGGTCTTCCTCCACTGGGGGACCGAAACCGTGACCTGCCCCACCGAACGCCAGCGGCGCCTGGCCGACCGGCTGGTCGCGGCCGGCGCCGACGTGGTGGTGGGCGGCCACGCCCACCGGGTGCTGGCCGCCGGCTTCAAGGCCGGGGCCGTGGTGGGCTACGGCCTCGGCAACTTCGCGTTCTACACGGCGGGCGGTCCGGGCGCGGTGTCCGGCGTGCTGAAGGTGGTCGTGGCCGAGGGTCGAGCGGAGAGCTACTCGTGGAGCCCAGCCCGGCTCAGCCGCGGCGTGGCCCCGCCCCTCAGCGGCCGGGAGGCCGACCGCCAGCACGACGCGTGGCGCCGGCTGCGAGCCTGCAGCGACCTCACCGACTAGCCGGGGCAGCGCCGGCGGTCATTGCCCGGCGCGGCGGCCGATCGAGGGGTCGATGAACGCGTTCGTGTACACCTCGTCGGCCCGCAATCCAGGCTTCACCGGGTTGGCTTTACCCTGGAAAAGCCCGGTCATGAGCTTGGTGAACCGCTCCATTCGCTTGTCGTCGAAGTTGCCGTAGGTGGTGTCCGGCCCGTTCCCGGCGATCTCGAACGTGTCGAAGATCTCCACTGCCTTCTGGTTCAACCGCTTGCTGATCTGCCAGAACGTGCTCTGCGCCTCGACGATCTCCACGAGCTGCTCGCTCACCGGCTGCGGGTCGGCGAAGAAGTCCACGGCGGCCTGCTGGAGCACCGGCACGAACAGGCGGAGACAGGGCGAGAGCTCTCCGACACGGTCGGCGCGTACCGTGTACGCCTGCGGGTACGCCTCGTAACCCGACCAGTGCACCAGCAGGAAATCAACCGGCTTCTTCCAGCCGACCTCGCCCTCGGTGTACAGATAGACCTCGTTCGTGGCGAACCCTTGCTGGATGATCGAGCCGCCCGACTCCAGCCATTTCGCCGGTGAACCGTCATAGCTCGGGTCGAGCTGCGCCTCTTTCACGTGGCCGCTCGCCACCAGGTAATCCATGTAGTTGAGGCCCTTGGCGTAGCGGACCTTGACGCCGGTTCGGGCGATGTCGTCGAAGCCCTTGATGTCGTGCACGAACGGGTTCCACATGAGGATCTGCGGGCTGAGGTCGAGCGAGGCGGCCACCTGCACCACCGGGCGAGTGCCGGCGGAGCGGATCGCGTCGTCGGTGTTCGTGTAGGCCAGCGTCACGGCCGGGTCGTCGTAGAGCACGTCGATCGGGCGCTTGAACTCGATCGCCGCGCCTCCGGCGCGGATCTCCACCTCGCGCACGCCGTGCGGGCCCCGGTACTCGCCGGCCAGCGGACCCCGGTAGGTGAGCGCCGCCTTGTCGACCACGCCCGCCGAGCCGACGAGCTGGTAGAGGGCGCCGTGCTCGACCTCGGGGAACCAGTCGGTCTGCACCACCAGCCGGCTGGGGCAGGGGCCGTCCTGGAACGGCCGGTCCTTCGCCTTCGGCGCCGCCGGTCCCCCGCCCCCGCAGGCGACGACCGCAGCGGCGGCCAGGAGGCCGATCAGCGCCACCCCGACTCGCGACATCACCCATGCTCACTTTCGGTGGAGACCCGGCCTGCCTGCGTGCGCAGCCACGCTATCGGCGGCGCGGTTGCCACCCAACGCCGTGAGCGGCACGGCGGCGTTGGGTCCGCCGGCGGGTAAGAATGCGGGCGATGCCCACCGAGCTCGACGCTGCGCGCGCCCTATGCCGTTTCATCGAGGCGTCCCCGTCGCCGTTCCACGCCGCGGCCCGCGCCGCGCAGCGCCTGGAGGAGGCCGGGTTCAAGCCGGTCGACGAGCGCGAGCCCCTGCCCGCCGGAGGGCGCCACCTGCTGGTGCGGGGCGGCGCGCTGGTGGCCTGGTCGGCGCCCGAGCGCCTCGCCCCGAGCTTCTCGTTCCGCCTGGTGGGCGCCCACACCGACAGCCCGAACCTGCGCATCAAGCCCAACCCCGACACCGGCCGGGCCGGGGTGCGCCAGCTCGGCGTGGAGGTGTACGGCGGCGCGCTGCTCAACTCGTGGCTCGACCGCGACCTCGGCCTGTCGGGCCGGGTGGCGGTGGCCGGCGAGGCGGCCGGCGGGCCGCCCGAGCTGGTGGCGCTGCTCGTGGACCGGCCCGTGCTGCGAGTCCCCCAGCTCGCCATCCACCTCGACCGCGAGGTGAACGACAAGGGCCTCGTGCTCAACCGCCAGCAGCACCTCGCCCCGCTATGGGCGCTCGGCGCCCCCGAGGAGGACGGCTTCGCCCGCTTCCTCGCCGGCGAGCTCGGCGTGGCCGTCGAGCGGGTGCTGGCGTGGGACGTGATGTGCCACGACCTCACCCCGCCGGCGCTGCTCGGACGGGACGAGGAGTTCCTCGCCGCGCCCCGCATCGACAACCTGCTCTCGTGCTGGGCCGGGGCCGAGGCGTTGGCCCAGCAGAGCGCCGAGCCCGACGAGACGGTGGTGCACGCGCTGGCGTTGTTCGACCACGAAGAGGTGGGCTCCGCGTCGGAGCGGGGGGCGGCCGGGGGCTTCCTCGGCTCGGTGCTCGAACGGATCGCGGCGGCCGGCGCCGGCCGCGAGGGCTACCTCGCCGCCCTGGGCGCGTCGCTGTGCGTGTCGGCCGACTGCGCCCACGCCACCCACCCCAACTACGCCGACCGCCACGAGCCCGAGCACACGGTGGCGCTCAACGGCGGTCCGGTGGTGAAGGTGAACGCCAACCTGCGCTACGCCTCCGACGCGGCCACCATCGGCGCGTTCGTCGACGCCTGCCGCCGGGCAGACGTGCCCATGCAGCGCTTCGTCACCCGCTCGGACCTGGCCTGCGGCTCCACGATCGGCCCGCTCACCGCCGCGCAGCTCGGCATGCCCACCGTCGACGTGGGCGCCCCGCAGCTCTCCATGCACTCGGCCCGCGAGCTGTGCGGCTCGGCCGACCCGGCGCTGCTGGTGCGAGCCCTCCGGAGCTTCCTCGCGTGAGCGCCGCCGGCTTCGATGCGCTCGCCGCGGTCGCCGCCGTGGCCCCCACGGTGGCCGCCGCGATCGACGAGTCCGAGCGGGCGGCGCGCATGCCCGCCCCGGTGGCGGCCGAGCTGGCTCGGGCCGGGCTGTTCCGGCTGGCGACGCCGGCGGCGTTGGGCGGCCACGAAGCGTCCTGCGCCGAGATCATGGCGGCCATCGAGGCGCTGGCCGAGGTGCACGGCTCGGCCGGCTGGTGCCTGATGATCGGGGCCACCACGGCCACGATCGCCGGCTACCTGGCGCCCGAGGTCGGGCGCGAGGTGTTCGGCGATCCGCTCACGATCACCGGCGGGGCGGTGGCACCCACCGGCCGGGCCGCCCGGACCGAGGGCGGGCACCGGCTGAGCGGGCAGTGGAGCTACGGCAGCGGGACCCAGAACTGCACCTGGATCACCGCCGGGGCGCTGGTCGGGGACCCAGGTGGGGAGAGCGCGGCCGGCGCCGCCAGCATCACCCGGCCCGACGCGCGGCTGTTCCTTCTCGCCGCCGAGCAGGTGGAGATCACCGAGAACTGGCAGGTCCTCGGGCTGCGGGGCACCGGCTCCCACGACTTCACCGTCTCCGACGCGTTCGTGCCCGAGGGCCGCTCGGTCGCCCTGGCCGGCGGGGCGCCCACCTGCGACGGGGCGCTCTACCGGTTCCCGCTGCTCGGGCTGCTGGCGCTCGGCATCGGCGCGGTGTCCCTCGGCGTCGGCCGGGCCGCGCTCGACGCGTTCGCCCGCCTGGCCGAGGCGAAGGTGGCCACCTCGCACTCCCGGCCGCTGCGGGAGCGGGCGGCGGTGCAGCTCGAGGTGGCCCGGGCCGAGGCGACGCTGCGCGCCGCCCGCGCCTTCTTCTACGACGAGATCGACCGGGCGTGGCGCCGCGCACTCGACGGCGAACGGCCGAGCGTGGACACCCGGGCGCTGCTTCGCCTCGCCGCCACCCACGCCGCCACCGCCGCCGCCGACGCGGCCACCACGGCTTACACCCTGGCCGGCGGCGCCAGCCTGCGCGAAGGCGAGCTGCAGCGCTGCTTCCGCGACGCTCACGCCGCCACCCAGCACCTCATGGTGGCCCCGCCGACCTACGAGGTCGCCGGCCGCGTGCTTCTCGGCCTCTCCCCCGGCGGGCCGATCTAGTCGAATCCCCAGCCGTCGCTCCCTCGACGTGCTCGGTATCGACCACGTCCCTTGGCGATGTGATGAGCCAGCGCGGGCATGCAGGTCGCGTCCGTCCGAGCGTCGGCAGTCGCGCATTTAGCGGGCCAACGCGGCTCGCGTGGCCGCAATTGCCGCGTCGGCCTCCTCTGCGCTGAACACCTCTTGGATGCTCGAGCGCTCGACACCGCCGGAGGCGAGCACATGAGCTGCGTAGCCGTGAGCAGCCGCGCCGCTCGGAAGCTCACCGATGCAGACGATGTCCCATTCGCCGGCTGCGGTGCCGAACAGGTATGAAAGCACCTTGCCGCCCTGCTTCTCCCACTCTCGAATTGCGTGCCGGAGATTTCGGGCGTAGCCACCCTCGTGCTTCACGATATCGGCCTGAGCGGAAGCGGTGAGCTTTACGCACACATGGTAGGTCGGCATCGGGTTCCTCCTTCAGACTGGACGGACGCTGAGCCTAGCCTCGACAGCTCCAGGCCGACCTCCATTCAACGGCGGATTGCCGCTAGCGTGGACCGCCGGTTCCTTGCGGGCTGCGAGGCCAGTCAGCTCGGCCGATCTCGGTCAGCTTCGCCGTGTTGTCGGTTTCGATCGCCGCGCTCAGGTCGGCCACAAGCTGGTTCATGTCCATCGCTGCCTCATCCCCCTCGGGTCTTGGACCGACGTCTTGGTGCGTCACGACAGTACCCGGCAAGAAGCGCGACGAACGCGCCGATTGCTGGCGCGCTCAGCACCCTGAACTGCGTAGAAAGACTGGGCCGGGCCGTTGCGATTCGGAAGATGCAGCCGGCTCGGGAGGCCGGATCTAGCCGAACTGCTTGGCGAGGCGGTCGAGGGCGCGGTCGAGCGTGTCGTCCTTCTTGCAGAAGCAGAAGCGGGCCACCGTGGTGAGCGGC
>JBJXGF010000248.1:0-12173 GCA_046153015.1 Acidimicrobiales bacterium
GGGGGGCCCCCCCCCCCGGACAAGCGCGGCTGAGCGCCTACACTGCCCGGCTCTAGCGCCCGGCCACCGCTCGCGTCGCCCTTGGGGCGGCGGGCGCCGGTGAGCTGGGCCGAGCCGGGGCCCTGGGAGGTGCGCGTGGGGGAGTCGCTGTCCTTGGAGGAGCTGGTGGCGCGGGCGTCCCCGCTCGTGGCCAGCCTGGGGCGGGGCTTCTCGCTGCCCCGGGTCGCCCGTGAGCTGGGCGTGAGCAGCGACGAGGTGCGTGAGCTCGTCGCCGACCGCACCGAGCTCCTGCTCGAGATCGCCGACGCCGCCATCGCCTCGGCGCCGCCCCTCGAGCCCGGCGCCGGCCCCTGGGATTACCGCCTCTTCGAGCTGGTCTGGCGGGTGGGGCGGGAGCTGGCCGCGCTGCCCGAGGCGTGGAGCGCAGCGGTGCTGGCCGGCGCGGCGACCGGGCCGGGCATGATCCGCTTCCTCGACGACGTGATGGGCCTGCTCCTCGAGGCGGGGCTCGACCGCACCGAGGCCGACGAGGCGTGCCAGCACATCGTCGTGTTCCTCGCCGGCTGGCGCCAGGAGTTGGCCGCGGTCGAGGCGCGGGTGGAGCACGCGGTCGTGCGGAGGCGCCGGGACCGCCTGCGCGGCATGCTGAGCACCTACCCCGGCCTGTCGTCGCTGGCGCCCTACTACCTCGACGTGCCCCTCGACGAGGCCATCCCCCGCAGCCTGCGCCTGCTCGTCGACGGCATCGCGGCCGGCGCCGCCCGAGCCCCGAGCGGGGTCAGTCAGCGCCGGGCCGGACGGCCGGGCTGGGGCTGACGGCTAGGACTGATGGCTAGGACTGACGGCTAGGACTGACGGCTAGGACCCGCCGGCCACGCCTCGCAGCAGCAGCGCCACCCTTGGCTCGAGCTCGTCGGCCCCGCCGGCGCGGGTCAGCTCGTCGCCGGCGGCCTGCAGGTGGGGCAGCTGCCCGAGCAGCTCGGCCGCCGCCTCACGCCGCCGCCGCCAACGAGGGTCGCCGTCGCGCCCGTCGGGCGGGTCGTGCCAGCGCAGTGCGGCGCCCAGCACGAGGTCGAGCAGCGCGCCGAACACCAGCGCGGTCTCGGCTGGCGGCAGCTCCCGCTCGGCAAGGAGACCGAGCAGCTCATCGCTCACCGACAGCATGCCGGGGCTGGTCATGAGGCTGGCCGCCCCCACAGAGGCGGCCACCGGCGCCGCTGCGCACAGCACGTCGAAAAGGTCGAGCGCGAGGCCGGTGACCCGCTCCTCCCAGCCGTCGCCGTCGCCGACCGCGCCGCCGATGGTGGGGCCCCGCGAGATCTTGGTTCTCGAGACCTTGCTGATCGAGGCGTCGATCACGCCGAGCAGCAGGTCCTGCTTGTCGGTGAAGTGCCAGTAGAGCGACGAGAGCCCGGCGCCGACCTCTTCGGCGACCCGCCGCATCGTGACGGCCTCCACGCCTTCTTTCTCGATGATCGCCGCGGTCGCCTCGATGACGGTCGCGCGATCGAACAGGGCGGGGCGACCGACCCGGCGTCTCGCCGGTCGATCGCCTTGGTCAGTCGCAGCCAACGATTCCCTCCGCAACGGGTGCAGGCCATACCAGTGTTCGCCCGGGCGTCGAGTCTACACGGGGGGTGCGCGGGCGGCGGTCACCACGCCGGGTCGGTGGAGGGCTCGCGCCGCAGCCCGTCGACCACCTGCGCCAACAGGCGGCGGTAGGCCTCCGCGGCGTCCTGGGCCCGGGGGCGGTCGCTGCGCCCGATCCGCTCGAGACGCTCGGCCACGAGGGGGTGGGCTGCGGCGGCGGCGGCCCGCAGGGCCTTGGCGCGCCGGCGCACCAGTGGGTCCGAGGCCCGCTCCCGGGCCGCCGCGTGCTCCGCCGACCACCCGAAGATCAGCACGAACAGGCCCCGGAACGCGGCCCCCACCCGCTCGGGCTGCGCGCCCGACTCAGCCAACAGGGACATCATGGTCTCACCCAGCCGGGCGGCGCCGTCGCCGATGGCGAGGCCGGCGTCGCTGGCCAGCTGGCTCGCCTCTTCGAACGGGCGGACCTGCTCGCGCAGGCTGACGAGGTAGGCCACGAGGCGCTCGTCCCACGGGCCGGGCGGCGGGCCGGGCAGCGCCTTGAGCGCTCGGTCGACCGCGGCGAGCACCAGCTCGTCGGCGTCGGCGAAGTGCCAATGGAGCGCCTGGACGGGGACGCCGAGCTGGCGCGCCACGCGCCGAAGAGTCAGCCCCGCCGGGCCCACCTCGTGGAGCACATCAGTGGCGGCCTCGACGATCTCGTCGACCGACGGCGCGCCGTCAAGCTTCCGCTGATCCTGCATGTCCCCGACGCCCGCTCGGTCTGATGCCGGGCGCACCTTAACGGGGCGGTCAGCGCCGGGCACGCCGAAACGGGCGATTGTTCGAGAAATCTCCTCGGCGAGGGCGGCGCCACCGGGGGCGCCGACCGCCGGCGCGGCTGCGGGACGGGTCCGACGGGTCCGACTACCGTTCGAGTCATGGAGACGCGCAGGATCGGCTCGCTCGAGGTGTCCGTGGTGGGCCTCGGCTGCAACAACTTCGGCATGGCCATCGACGAGGCGCAGACCGCCGAGGTGGTGAACGCGGCGATCGACGCCGGCGTCACCTACTTCGACTGCGCCGACATCTACGGATCCGGGAAGTCGGAGGTGTTCCTCGGCAAGGCGCTCGGCAAGCGCCGGGACCAGATCGTGCTGGCCACCAAGTTCGGCTTCACCGGCTCGGCCGACGAGGGCTATCAGCCCGGCTCCGCCGCTTGGGTCCGCAAGGCCGTCGAGCGCAGCCTCGGCAAGCTCGGCGTCGAGCACATCGACCACTACCAGCTCCACCGCCCCGATCCCGACACGCCGATCGAGGAGACTCTCGGCGCGCTCGACCAGCTCGTCGCCGAGGGCAAGGTCCGCGAGATCGGCTGCTCCAACTTCTCCGCCGAGCAGATCAACGAGGCGGCCGAGACCTCCACGGCGAAGGGGCTCGCCCGCTTCGTCACCTGCCAGAACCACTACTCGCTGTTCACCCGCGAGCCGGAGACGACCGGCGTGCTCGCCGCCTGCGTCGAGCGCAACGTCGGCTTCGTGCCGTTCTTCCCGCTCGAGTCGGGGCTCCTCAGCGGCAAGTACCGCAGGGGCGAGGAGCTCCCGGCCGACAGCCGCCTCGCCAAGTGGGGCAAGCGCGGCCAGGCCTTCATCAACGACGAGCGGCTCGCGGTGGTCGAGCAGCTGTCGGCGTACGCCGCCGAGCGGGGCCACAGCCTGCTCGAGCTGGCCATGTCGTGGCTGGCGACCAACCCGGCGGTGGCCACCGTGATCGCCGGCGCCACCCGAGCCGAGCAGGTGCGAGCCAACGCCGCGTCGGTCGGCTGGGCGATGACTGCGGCCGAGCGGGCCGACATCGACCGCATCTGTCAGGGAGGCTAGGCGCCGCCCGTGGACGACCTCGCCCAGCCCGGGGGGCCCGGCGCCGGCGTCGCCGCCGCCGGCCATCCCGAGCGGTGGCGCATCCTGGCCGTGCTCGACATCTGCCTGGTGATGGTGGTGATGGCGGTCAGCTCGCTGAACGTGGCCATCCCCACCCTCATCCGGGATCTGGCCGCGTCGCCCAGCCAGATCCAGTGGATCGTCGACGCCTACGCCCTCGTCTTCGCCGGCCTGCTGCTGCCCTGCGGCGCGCTCGGCGACCGCTTCGGGCGCAAGGGTGCGCTGCTCACCGGGCTCGGCGTGTTCGCGGCGGCGGCGTTGGCGTCGACGCTGGCCGACGACGCCGCGCAGCTGATCGGCGCCCGGGCCGTGATGGGCGTGGGGGCGGCGCTGATCATGCCGGCCACGCTGTCGATCATCACCACGGTGTTCCCCGCGCACGAGCGGCCCAAGGCCATCGCCACCTGGGCGGCCTTCGCCGGCGCGGGCGGCGCCCTCGGTCCGGTCATCTCGGGCCTGTTGCTCTCGCGGTTCTGGTGGGGGTCGATCTTCTTCATCAACGTGCCGGTGGCGCTCGTGGCCGCAGGGCTGATCGTCCGCAAGGCGCCCACCTCCCGCGACCCCGCCGAGGCCCGCCTCGACCCGCTCGGCGCCGGCCTGTCGGTGCTGGGCTTCGGAACCCTGCTCTACGGCATCATCCAGGGCCCCGAGCACGGCTGGACGAGCGGCTCGGTGCTCGGCGCGTTCGCGCTGGGCGCCGCCGCGCTCGGGCTGTTCGTCTGGGTGGAGCTGCGCAGCGCCGCCCCCATGCTCGACCCCCGGCTGTTCAAGATCCCGGCGTTCGCGATGGGGAGCTGGATCATCACCGCGGTGTTCTTCGGGATGTTCGGCTTCTTCTTCCTCATCAGCCAGTACCTGCAGCTGGTGAAGGGGTACTCGCCGCTGCGGGCGGCCTTCGCCACCCTGCCCTCGGCGGCCACGATGATCGCGGTGGCCCCGCGGGCGCCGGCGCTGGCCGGCCGCATTGGGGCCAAGCGCTCGGTGAGCGTGGCGCTGCTGCTGGTGGCCGCCGGGTTGGGCCTGTGCGCATTGCTGCGGCCCGGCACCCCCTACGTGGCCGTGGCGCCGATCCTGGTGCTGCTCGCCGCCGGTTCGGCGCTGACGATGCCGGTGGCCACCTCGGCGATCGTGTCCTCGCTGCCCCTGGCCAAGGCCGGGGTGGGCTCGGCGGTGAACGACACCACCCGCGAGGTCGGCGGCGCGCTCGGCATCGCGGTGCTCGGCTCGATCCTGTCCTCGGGCTACCGGGCGTCGGCCGCCGGGCTGGCCGAGGGGCTCCCGGCCAACGCCGCGCCGCTGGTGAGGGACTCGCTCGGCGGGGCGCTGCGCGCCGCGGAGACCGCCCTGCCCGTCGATCTCGCCGACACCGTGCTGGTCGGGGCCCGGGCCGCGTTCGCCGACGGCACGCAGGCCGCGTTCGCGGTGGCCGCAGCGGTGATGGTCGTCACCGCGCTGGCCGTGATCCGCTGGTTCCCCGCCGCCGCGCACCTCCACCGGGGCGAGGGCTGAGGCCGCGCCTACGCTTGGCCGATGGCCGTCTCCGCCTACCTGCACCCGTACGCCAAACCGGCGAAGCCCGCCGCCGAGTTCCGCACGATCGTGCGGGGCGAGGGGGCCTGCGTGTGGGACGCGCAGGGCAACCGCTACGTCGACGGGCTGGCCAACCTGTGGTGCTGCAACGTCGGCCACGGCCGCGAGGCCATCGTCGAGGCGGCCGCCGCGCAGATGCGCCGCCTCGCGGCCTACAACACCTTCGACCCGTTCAGCAACGAGCCGTCCGAGGCCATCGCCGAACGCCTCGCCGGGCTCGCGCCGATTCCCGACGCTCGGGTGATGCTCACCAGCTCGGGCTCCGAGGCGGTCGACACGGCGCTCAAGCTGGCCCGCCTCGCCCACCACCAGGCCGGCCGCCCGGAGCGCACGCTCGTGGTCTCCCGGGAGAGCGGCTACCACGGCGTGACCTACGGCGGCCTCACCGCGCAGGGCATCGCCGCCAACCGCACCGGCTTCGGGGAGCTGCTCCCCGGCTTCGAGCACGTGCCCCACCACGACGTCGAGGCGGCGGCGCGCGTCTTCGCCGAGCACGGCGACCGCATCGCGGCGGTGATCGCCGAGCCCGTGCAGGGCGCCGGGGGCGTGCACCCGCCGGCGCCGGGCTATCTCGAGGGGCTGCGCCGCCTTTGCGATGACCACGGCGCGTTCCTCATCCTCGACGAGGTGATCTGCGGCTTCGGCCGGCTCGGGGCCTGGTTCGGTGCGCAGCGCTACGGCGTGACGCCCGACCTCGTCACGTTCGCGAAGGGCGTCACCTCCGGCTACGTCCCCCTCGGCGGGGTGCTGCTCGGCGCGGCGGTGCGGGCGCCGCTCGAGGCCGACCCGGAATTCGTGCTGCGCCACGGCCACACCTACGCGGGCCATCCCACCGCCTGCGCCGCCGGCCTCGCCAACCTGGACCTGATCGCCGAGGAGGGCCTCTGCGGGCGGGCCGAGGCGATCGGCAAGCTGCTGGCCGACGGGCTGCGCAGCCTCGCGGGCGACGGCCTGCTGACCGACGTGCGCGGCGAGGGCGCGGTGTGGGCCGCGGTGCTGCCGGAGGGGGTGGAGCCCTACGGGGTGCGCGACCGCATGCTGGCGCGAGGGGTGATCGCCCGTCCGCTGGCCGATTGCATCGCGTTCTGCCCGCCGCTCGTGATCAGCGAGGCCGAGATCGGCCAGTGCGTCGACGCGCTGGCCGCCGCGCTCAGGCCGCCTGCCTGACCGCTTTGGGGTACACGAAGAACAGCACCAGCCAGCAGGCCACGACCGAACCGGTGAAGGCCAGGAACACCCGGTCGTACGCGGCGGCGGCGTCGGGCCGGTCCGGGCTGCCGATGATCGACACGGCGATGGCGATGCCCAATGCCCCGGCGATGTTGCGGATGGTGTTGAACGCGGCGTTGACCTCGCCGTAGTAGTCGGAGCTGACCCGGGAGACGACCCCGCTGTTGAGCGGCGGCTGGGTGAGCGCCCAGCCGGCCCCGAACAGCGCGATCGCCGGCATCCCGCCCAGCCAGTAGTTCGGCGTGTCGTCGAGGAACACCAGCGGCCACACCATTGCCACGATCGGCACGATCGACCCCCAGCGCACCAGCACCTCGTGGCCGTACTTCTCCGACAGCCGCCCGCCGGCCGAGGTGATGCAGGCCGACACGATGGGCCCGGGCGTGAGGGCCAGGCCGGTGGCCAGCTTGGACCAGCCCCAGATGCGGCTGAAGTAGAGCGGCCACACGAGCCAGGTGGCCAGCCCGGCGATGTTCAGCAAGAAGTTGGCGGTGTTGGCCACCCATACCGGCTTGAGGAGGAACACCTCGACGTTCAGCAGCGGCTCGGGATGGCGCCGGCAGCGGCGCACGAAAACCGGCACGAGCAGCGCAGCGGCGACGAACCCGCCCACCACGGCGGGGCTGGCCCAACCGAGGTTGCTGCCCTGGCTCACGGCGAACACCAGCGCGGCGATGCCGAGCGTGCCGACCACCACGCCGACCAGGTCCAGCGCGCCGACCCGGCGCTCCGAGCGCGACTCGCGCAGCACCCGCCAGCCGCCGGCCAGCGCCGCCAGCGCGATCGGCGCGCTCATGAGGAACAGCACCCGCCAGCTGCTCCCCGCCAGCACCAGCGCGGCGACGCCCGGGGCGATGGCCGAGCTGAGCGGCCCGCTGGCCGACCAGAACGCCACCGCGGTGAAGTGGCGCTCCTTCGGGAACTCCGGCAGCACCACGGCCAGCGAGCTGGGGATCACGCAGGCCCCGCCCGCCGAGGCCAGGAGTCGGGCAACGATGAGCACGAACACGTTCGGCGCAGCGGCCGACAGCACCGCGCCGGCGGCGAAAGTGGCCAGGCCGGCCCGGAACATCCGCCGCCGGCCGATGCGGTCGGCCAGCCGGCCGGACACGAGCAGCAGGCTGGCGAGGCCGATGAAGAAGATCGACGCCACCCACGACACGGTCGCCTGGCTGGCGTCGGCGAACTCCGCCGCGATGTCGCCGAACGCGAGGTTCGTGGCCGTCGTGTTGAACGACATCAACGAGAAGCCGGCGCTGCCGACGGCGAGGGCACGCCAGGCCCGAGCCGGGATCTTCACCCGCTCCCCGCCCGCCGCAGCCGAGGCGACGTCGCGGGCAGCGCCCCGCCCGGAACCGATCACCGAGTGACGATGCCAGAGCCGCCGCCGCCGGGCCAACTCCAGCGGGCGGGGGTCGGGTCCCGTGGCGGCCGTCGCCCCTCGAACTCGCTTGCAACGAATCGATACCGATTCGGCGCGAGCGTTTCGGCGTGGGGGGTGCGGCCTGGGCCCGGGGGTGCGGTCGGGTCGGGCGCTCGCGGCCGCCGTGGGGCGGACTCGTTCGCGACGAATCGATACCGATTCGGTGCGAGCGTTTCGGCGTGGGGGGTGCGGCCTGGGTCTCGGGGGTGCGGCTGGGCCGGGCGCCAGCGGCTCGGGTCTCGGGGGTGCGGCCGGGCCGGGCGCCGGCGGCTGGCGCTAGCCTCGGCCGGTGGAAGGCGACGGGCCTACGGTCAGCTACGCGGGGTTCCCCGAGGGGTTCTTCGACCGCGCCGACGAGGGGCCCGACGAGCTCTTCTACGGGCCGCCTCGTCTGGTGACCCACATCGACGACTCGGCGATCGCCGCGGTCGGCGAGCTCTACGAGGAGCTCGGCCTGGTCGGCGACGTGCTCGACCTAATGTCGTCCTGGGTCTCGCATTTCCGCAGCAAGCCCACCCGCCTCACCGTGCTCGGCATGAACCGAGCCGAGCTCGACTGCAACGAAGCGGCCGACGAGATCGTCGTGCACGACCTCAACGCCGACCCCCGGCTGCCGTTCCCCGACGCCTCGTTCGACGGGGTCGTCTGCTGCGTGTCGGTCGACTACCTCGTGCGCCCCCTCGAGGTCTTCGCCGAGGCGGCCAGGGTCCTGCGGCCCGGAGGTCGCTTCGTGTGCACGTTCAGCAACCGGTGCTTCCCCACGAAGGCGATCCGGGGCTGGCTGGTGACCGGCGACGAGGAGCACTGCATCGTCGTGTCGGAGTACTTCCGGCGCACGGGGGGCTTCGGTCCGGCGCGCTCGCAGCTGCGCACGGACCCCGCCGCCGGCGGCGACCCGTTGTTCGGCGTGTGGGCTGACCGCGCCTGAATCCCCTTCGTGACGCGGGCTCGGGGCATCCCCCACCGCGTGGCCGGGGCGAGCGATACTTCCGCGCACGGAGCTTTCTGGGGGTGTCGCCGTGCGTCATCGGGTGAATCGAGCTGCGTCGGCCGGCGTGAGGGGGGCCTTGGCCACCGTGGTGTCGGCCACGGTCGTGTCGGCCACGCTGTTGACCGCGTGCGGCGGGGGCGGCAGCGCCTCGTCGAACGCGGCCGCCGAGCAGCGGGCCACCGTGCAGACCACCGCGGCGCCGGCCGCGGCCCCGGCCCCTGCCGCGCCGCCCACCGCGTCGACCGCGGTCACCGTGCCCGGCGTGGTCTACGAGGTCCGCAAGGGCGACAGCCTCTCGGTCATCGCGAAGAAGTACAACGTGACCACCCAGGCGTTGGCGCAGGTCAACAACATCGTCGACGTCGCCAAGCTCCAGATCGGCCAGAAGCTCGTCATCCCGGCGCCCACCGCCGCCCTCCCGGCCCCGGCCTCGGCCAGCGCCAGCCCGACCCCCGCCGCGCCGACCGCCAGCTCGGCCTCCCCTGCGCCAGCGGCCAGGCCGGCGGGCGCCCAGCCCAGCACCGCGAGCACCGCCAGCACGGCCAGCACGGCCAGCACGGCCAAGCCGTGAGGCGGCACGCGGCCCGCCGGTAGCGTGTTCGGGTGCCCGGCGCTGACGTCTATGCCGCAATCGACATCGGCACCAACTCCTTCCACCTCCTGGTGGCGCGGATGTCGCCCAACCGGCGCTTCGAGATACTCGCCGCCGAGAAGGAGATGGTCCGTCTCGGTTCGGGGGCGAAGGACATGAAGGAGCTGCAGCCCGAGGCGATGGATCGCGGCGTCGCCTGCCTGCGCCGCTTCAAGCAGGTGGCCGAGGCCTACGACCCGGCGGTGCGGACCAAGGCCGTCGCCACCTCGGCGGTGCGTGAGGCCGCCAACCAGGACGTGTTCCTCGCCCGGGCCCGCGCCGAGGCCGGCGTGGAGGTCGAGGTGGTCTCCGGGGTGGAGGAGGCGCGGCTGATCCACCTCGGCGTCCGCCAGGCCGTGGCGGTGGGGGAGCGCCAGGTGCTGGTGGTCGACATCGGGGGCGGCTCGACCGAGTTCGTCATCGCCCGCGGCGGGCAGGTGATCGAGGCCCGCAGCCTGAAGGTGGGCGCCATCCGGCTGACCGAGCGCTTCTTCCCCGACGGGCGCAGCTCGGCCAAGCGGGTGGAGCGCTGCCGCCAGCACATCCGCTCGTTCCTCGCCGCCGACGCGGTGGACTACCGCGCCATCGGCCACGATCTGGCCGTGGGCAGCTCCGGCACGATCGGCAACCTGGCCGAGATGATCGACGGCCTGCGTCGCGGCGACGCCGCACCCGCGAAGTCGATCAACGGCTTCCGCTTCACCCGCGACGAGCTGGAGAAGGCCGTCCAGCACCTGGTGGACGTCGAGACGCCCGAGGAGCGCCTCCGCGCCGTGCCCGGCCTCGACGCGCACCGCGCCGACATCATCGTCGGCGGGGCGCTGCTCCTCGAGGGGGCCTTCGAGGCGTTCGGCATCGAGGCGATGACCGTGTCGAGCTTCGCCCTGCGCGAGGGCCTGCTCATGGACCAGCTCCAGGAGTACCACGGCGACGCCCTGCATCACCTCTCGGATCTGCGCCGCGCCAGCGTCGACCAGCTCGCCGAGCTGTTCGACGACCACCGCGAGCACAGCGCCCACGTGACCGAGCTGGCCCTGCAGATCTTCCGCCAGACCCAGCTGCTCCACGGGCTCGACGAGTCCGCGGTCGACTACCTGGAGGCGGCCGGGCTGCTCCACAACGTCGGCCGCTTCGTGGCCCACTCCGCGCACCACCGCCACTCGTACTACCTGATCCGCAACACCGAGCACCTCACCGGGTTCACCAACCGGGAGATCGAGCTGATCGCGTTGGTGGCGCGCTATCACCGCAAGAGCGAGCCCCGCCTCAAGCACCCGGAGTTCGCCTTGTTGAGCGAGGCCGATCAGCGCATCGTGTGCGTGCTCGCCGGGATCCTGCGGGTGGCGATCGGGCTCGACCGGAGCCACAGCCAGCTGGTGGAGCGGGTCCGCTGTCGGCTCGACCTCGAGCGCCGGCGCTTGGTGATCGAGGCCGAGGTCGCGCCCGGCGGCGACGCCAGCCTCGACTTGTACACCGCCGGCGAGCGCCGTGCCCTGCTCGAGGAGTCGCTCGGCGTCACGGTCGAGCTGGCCGACCCCCGGCCGGCGTTCCCGTTGCCGTCCTGACCGATGCGCGGTAGGCCGGCCCGGCGCTACCCGAGCGCATGGGCCTCGTCGAGGGCGCGCAACACCGCGTCGGCGTAGGCGGCGGCGCCGGCGGCGTTGGGGTGCACGCAGTCGAGCGCGCTCACCCACGTGCCGCCGGGCGGCGCGCTCTGTCCGCAGTAGGCGGCGGCGCCGCCGGCGACCCGCTCGAAGAGCGCGGCGAGCGCCGGGTTCTCGGCGGTGCTCGCCCGGGCCGGCCCGGCGCCGTGACCGGCGAAGCTGGCCCCCGGGTCGGCGGTGACCACCCGGGCGCTCGCGCTGCGGGCGGCCGCGTCGCGCACGGTCAGGTTGAGCTCGCCCGACACCCGCTCGGCGAGCTGGGCGAAGCAGGCGCCGGCGCAGCCGGGAACGCCCCTCGGCTCGGCCCCGGTGGGGTTGTGGTAGGTGGTCAGCACGATCACCGCGTCGGTGGCGGTGAGCAGCCGGCGCAGCACCGCGTCGAGCGCGCCGGACGCGGCGTCGAGCCGGGTGCGCAGCGTCGCCTCGTCGAGCGTCCCGTCGCCGGCCAGCAGCTCCGCCGGCCGGCTGAAGCGGATGTCGTTCGCCCCGGCGGTGATCACCGCCACCCGGGGGTTGGCCCGCACCGCCCACTCCAGCTGACTGCGCCCGTCGCCCTCCCCGGCGAACGCGGCCGGCGCCGGGACCGCCGCCGAGGCCACCTGCGCGGCGGTGTGGCCCGAGCAGGCGGCCAGCACCAGCTCACCCGACCCGCCCCCCAGCGCGCCGCGGGCGCTCAGCTGGTCCAGCGCCAGCTTGGGGTAGGCCGCGGCCTCGGCGCGAAAGCACCGGTCGCCGCCGGCGAGGTCGTTGCCGTCGAGGCCGTGGCCCGAGGCCACCGAGTCCCCCAGCGCGGCGAGGGTGTGGGGGCGGGCCGGGTGGCGGGCGCGGAGCAGCACGACCGTCTGCGCCGTGCCGCCGCGGCCGTCCTCGAGCGTGGCTGTTGCGGTCCACTCGCCGGCGTCGGCGGGGGAGAAGCGCAGCTCGCGGCCTTCGGCCACGGCGCCCTCGGGCAGCGCCCCCCAGCTCACCCGCACGGGGTCGCCGTCGGGGTCCCCGCCCGAGACCGTGAGGCGGCCGGCGTCTCCAACCGTGACCGCCAGCAGGGCGTCGGCCGTCGCGTCGGGCGACCGGTTGGCGCCGCCCGCGGCCCGGTCGGCCCCGCCCGAGCAGCCCGCGCCGCCGCAGGCCGCCGCCG
>JBJXGF010000250.1:0-9942 GCA_046153015.1 Acidimicrobiales bacterium
TCACGTGGCCCTACTTCGAGCCGCGTCGCGGGCCGTTTCTGTTGGCGACGCTCCCGTGCCTCGCCGCCCTCGTCGTCGGGTGGGTGCTCCTGGCGCGCCATCCGTTCGCGTGGCGGCTGTGGACCACGGTGCTGTTGACCTGGGCCACGGTTGTGGCCCCCCAGGTCTTCCCCGAGCGCTGAGCGGGTTTATCCTGACCGGCGATGCCGACCGAGCTTCGCCTCTGGGTGTCGGGCGCCCGGCCCCGCACGCTCCCCGCCGCCGTGGCCCCCGTGCTCGTGGGCTCGAGCGCCGCCGTCGGCCAGGGCCACGGGTTGTCGGCGTGGCGGGCGGTCGCCGCGCTGGTGGTGTCGCTCGCCGTGCAGGTGGGCGCCAACTACGCCAACGACTACAGCGACGGCATGCGCGGCGCCGACGCCACCGCCCGCCGCGTGGGGCCGGTGCGCCTGGTGGGTCAGGGCCTGGCCGCCCCGGCGGCGGTGAAGCGGGCGGCGATCGCCTCCTTCGCCGTGGCCGCCCTCGCCGGGCTGGCGCTGGCCGCCGCCGCCGGCTGGTGGCTGGTGCTGGTGGGCCTCGCCTGCTTCGCCGCCGCCTGGTTCTACACCGGCGGGCGCCGCCCCTACGGCTACGCCGGCCTGGGCGAGCTGTTCGTGTTCGTGTTCTTCGGCCTGGTGGCCACCGTGGGCAGCGCCTACGTGCAGCTCGAGCGGCTCAGCGGGCTGGCCGTGGCCGCCGCCGTGCCGGTGGGGCTGCTCATCACCGCCATCCTCGTGGCCAACAACCTGCGGGACATCCCCGGGGACTCGGTGGCCGACAAGCGAACGCTCGCCGTGCGCCTCGGCGACGTGCGCACCCGGCGGCTCTACACCGCGCTGGTGGGCCTGGCGCTGGCCGCCACGCTGGTGATCGCCCTGTGGCGGCCTGCGGCGGTGATCGCCCTCGCCGCGGTGGCCCCCGCCCGCCAGCCGGTGCTGGCCGTGATGCGGGGCGACCTCGGCCGGGAGCTGATCCCCGTGCTGATCGCCACCGGCCGCCTCGTGCTGATCTACGGCGTGCTGCTCGCCGCCGGGCTCACGCTCTCCGGGCTGGGCTGATCGGCCGAGCCCTCCGGGGGCCGGTAACGGAACGCCTCGTAGATGGGGTTGGCCCCCTCCACGAGGCGATCGAGCTCGATGAC
Source organism: Acidimicrobiales bacterium (assembly GCA_046153015.1). Taxonomy (GTDB): domain Bacteria; phylum Actinomycetota; class Acidimicrobiia; order Acidimicrobiales; family CAIXPF01; genus JBJXGF01. The sequence continues at coordinate 1,178 of JBJXGF010000250.1, forward strand.
CGGCTCCCGGCCCGCGGCGCTCGCCGCCGCCGGCTCGCTCGCCGGCCGGCCGAGGCCGAGCAGGTACCCCCGGCCCGGGGTGCGGACGAGGCGCAGCTCGCCCCCCGCGGTGAGCGCGGCCACCAGCTCGCTCACCGACTCGAAGCCGGCCCGGGCCAGCGGGTGCCGGTCGAAGCGGCGGCGATACACCTCGCCCAGGTCCCGCACCGAGAGCCCGGCCTGACCGGCGGCCACCGCCTCGCGGACCGCGACCGCCAGTGAGGCCAGCACCTCGGCCCGGTCGGGCGGCGGGCCCTCCGGGCGGGGCGCGACCCGGGCCGTGGGGGCGAGGGCCCCGCTGGCCTCGGCCGGGGCGGCCGCGGCGATGAGGCCGGCAGGGTCGGCCGGGGCGGCGAGGTCGTAGAACGGGTCGAACCAACGGCCGCCGGAGGGCAGGTCGAACAGGTTGGTGCGGGGGAGGGGCGCGGCGAACGCGCCGGGCACGTCCTCCAGGTCGACGAAGCTCACGAGCGGCGACTCGGCGGCGAAGGCGGCCGCCTCGCGGAACCCGAGCGTCACCACGCTCACCCCCGCCCGGGCCAGCCGCTCGAGGGGGGCGGCGAAGGCGTCGGCGTCGTGCGAGGCCACCACCACCTCGGCCAGGCCCGGCTGGCGGAACCGCGTGTCGAGGTGGTGGGCCATCGCCTCGGCCAGCTCGGCCCGGGCGTGCACCGGGTCGGCCCCGGTCCGCAGCGGCTTGACGAACACGAAATACCCGTAGTCCCGCAGCTCGACCACCCACGGTGTGAGCTCGGCCTCGGCGCCGGCGGGCGCGAGGGCGAACACGCAGGCCTCGACGAGCTCGTCGCCCCGGCGGCGCTCGTCGACCCAGTCCCGCACCGCAGCCAGGTCGGGCTGGGGGCGGGGCCCCAGCCGCGCGACGACCACCTCCGACAGGCGGGCGGCGATGTCGGGCGCATCCCACACCAACAACCGGCGCCGAGCGGCGCCCGACCGGCCTGGTGGTTGACTCGCGCTGGTGAGCTCACTCATGGCATGACCGCTCCAGCCCGGGAATCAGACGGAAAAGGCCCTGGCAGGCGGGCCGACAGGAACGCCGGCCCCGGGGCGGGCGGGCGGACCGCGGTGGGCAGGCGCCCGATGGCGGTCCGTCACTCCCGACGGTCGGATCAGAGGCGGCGGTCGGCTCGAGGACGGCTGCTGGACGACGCTCGCCCGGCCTGGGTGCGGACCACGCTGGGCAGCCACAGGGCGACGATCAGCAGGCTCGACCCGACCCAGATCAGCCACGCCGCCCACACCCGCGGAGGGGAGGAGCGAAGGTCGAGCGCCTGGATGTCCTGCGTGAAGGGGTGGATCCGCAACGCGGCGTGAGCGGCGCCGGCGGCGGCGGTGGCGGCCGCGTCGGCGGCGGTGGCGGCCGCGTCGGCGGCCTGCTCGAACGGCGCGGGCAGCACCCGGACGAGGATCGGCGGCGGCTCGGGCGCCGGTTCCTCACGCTGCTCGCGGGTGGACGACGTCTCGACCTGGGGTGGGACCAACCCTCGGGCCCCTCGGCCGGCCCGGGTGAGGGCGGCGGTGTTGTCGGCCTCGGGTGCGGGCGCCGACGAGACGGCGGCGCTGGTGGCGGGGCCGCCCGACGCTGCGTCGCCGCCTGACCCGGCGGAGGGCCGGGCGCTCGACGAGGTGGCGCCGGTGGTGGACGCCCCGTCGGGCGACGGGTCGAGCTGGCCGGCGGGGGCGACCACGCGGGGAGTGGTGGTGGGCGTGGGCCGGGCGGTGACCGCGGTGGTGGCCGGGGGCGGGTCGTCGAGACCGGGGCCGAACACGTCGTCGAGGTCGATCACGCCGTCGCCGCCGAGGTTGCTCGGCGTGGTGGAGCTGGTGGAGGCCGGCGCCGTGGTGCTGGTGGTGGTGGGCCGGCTGGTGGTGCTGGTGGTCGGCCGAGTGGTGGTGCTGGTGGTCGTGGGCGCCGCGGTCGTGGTGGTGGTGGGCGCCGTGGTCGTGGTGGTGGGCGCCGTGGTCGTGGTGGTGGTCGGCGCGGTCGTCGTGGTGGTGGGCGCCGTCGTGGTGGTGGTCGGCGCGGTCGTGGTGGTGGTCGTGGGCGCCGCGGTGGTGGTGGTTTCCACCGTGGTGGTGGTTTGGGCGCGTGCCGTCGGGGAAGGGGAGAGGGCGAGCGCCAGGCTCACTGCGGCCGCGCCCGTGAGCAGGCCTGCGGCAACGCGGCTGGAGAGCCCCTGACGGGGAAAGAGCGTCATGAGCGGGAGGCATCCTCCGGACCGGCGGGGAGGGAGGCTGTCCGCACCCTAGCGACCTCACGGGTGGAACAACATCTTTGCGAAGCTAGTTCACGCGTTGCAGGTTCGTGACGCACCATCACACGACAGATGCGAATTCCCCGCAATGGGCAATTACCGCGTCACATCATTACCGACGTGCATACGTACAGACTCCCGCGTTCACGAGATATCGCGCTCGATCGCGGGTTGCCCGTTCTCGCTGCCTGTTCTAGCTGGTCACGCCGTTGGCCCGACGCCCGCGGTCGGCCCCCGGGCGGATCGAGCGCAGCAGATCCTCCAACGCCGGCGACGCCGACTCCGCATACGTGGGCCCCGCCGTGGCCAGCCCGGCCGACGCCGCCGCTCCCACCGCAGCCGGCGGGGCCGGCGGGGCCGGCTGGGGGCCCGTGAGATCGATCAGCTCCGCGGTGGCGGCCGCGGCGGGGACCGGCGCCGGGGGCGGCGGGGGCGGGGCGAGGCGCCGCCCGGCCAGGCCGCTCGAGGGAGCGTTGGCGGCGGCGGCCGGCGAGTCGGCTCGGGGGGCGACGGGCTGGGCCTGCGGCTGGGGCTGCTGCGGGGCGGCCTGGGGGAAGCGCAGCGGCGGCAGCGTGCGGCCCTCGCTCGGCAGGTCGAACAGGTTGGTGCGGGGCAGCGGCTCTGCGAACACGCCGGGCACGTCTTCCAGGTCGACGAACTCGATGGCCCGTGACAGCGCCGCGAAGTGCGCCTTTTCCCGGAAGCCGACCACGGTGGCGGGCACGCCCATCGCGGCCAGCGTCTCGAGCGGGCCGCTGAACACGTCGCCGTTGTGCGAGGCCACCACCACCTCGGCCAGGCGGCCCTCGGCGGCATAGCGGTTGACCCCGGCGGCGATCTCGCCGGCCAGGCCCTCGCTGTCGGCCCCGCTGCGCCGCGGCTTGGCGAACACCGCGAAGCCCGAGTTGCGCACCTGGGTGACCCACGGGGTGATCGCGTCCTCCTCGCCCTCGGCCACCAGCGTGAACAGGCACGCCTCGGCGCTCTGACCGGGGCCGCAGCGCTGGGTCAGCCACAGGTACACCGCGTCGAGCGCGGCCGGGGCCGAGGCCGGCGCCACGCCTGCCACCTCGGCCAGGCGGGCGTCGATGTCGGGCGCGTCCCACACGAGGAGACGGACGTTGGCGTTCGCGTGCTTCATCACGGCTCACCCTGGATGTGGGATGCGGCCCCCTGGGCCGTTCGGCCTACCTGTCGGCACAGTTATCGGCGCCCGCGTCCTTCATATTGAGCACTCCTTGTGCTGAACCGGTCGGCCAGGCTTGCCGCCCGTTGAGCATCAAGCGCCGCGGCCGCCGCGCCGTTTGGGGGGTCGGCGCCCGGCGGGGGCGCCCCAGGGCGGCAGGAGGACCCGGCGGAGATGACTCCCAGGCTCGGTCGCGGCCGGCGCGCCGCAACCGCCGTCGCGGCGGTCGGCGCGGCGCTGGCCGTGCTCGGCGTGCTCGCCGCGGCGGACACCGCGCAGGCCCAGGCTCAACCGGCGCCGACTGCTCCGGCACAGGCGCAACCGGCCGACGGCCAGCTCGTGGTCACCGTCGACGCCGGCCGCCGGCCGAGCGAGGCGGCCCTCAGCCGCGCCGCCGGCGTGGCCGTGCGCTACGCCCGGGCCGACGGCGACGAGGGCTACGTGCTGCGCGCCGCCGGCGGGGCCTCCGGCGAGGTGCTGCGCGAGGCCGCCCGGCGCCTCGAGGGCTCGGGCCTCGTGCGCAGCGCCGGCGCCGACGAGGTGGTGCACCCCGCCCTCGCCCCCGACGACCCGTACTACGCGCAGCAGTGGGCGCTGCGCCGCGGTCCGGGCAACCTCGGCCTCGACCTGCCCGCCGCGTGGGAGCTGACCAGCGGCTCGCCGGCGGTGGTGATCGCCGTGCTCGACACCGGGGTGGCGCCCCACGCCGAGCTCGCCGGGCGGCTCCTGCCCGGCTACGACTTCGTGCGGGACCTCGGCCGGGCCGGCGACGGCAACGGCGCCGACCCCGACGCCGCCGACCCCGGCGACTACTGCGCCAACGCCGCGCTCCCCTCGAGCTGGCACGGCCTGCACGTGGCCGGCATCATCGCCGCCCGGGCCGGCAACGGCCAGGGCGTGGCCGGCGTGGACTGGGGCGCCCGGATCCTGCCGGTGCGGGTGCTCGGCCGCTGCGGGGGCCTCTCGAGCGACGTGGCCGACGGCATCCGCTGGGCGGCCGGCGTGCCGGTGCCGGGCATCCCTCCCAACCCGCATCCGGCCACGGTCATCAACCTGAGCCTCGGCCGCGTCGGCCCCTGCCTCGACTACACCCAGCAGGCGATCGACGCCGCAGTGGCCGCCGGGGCGACGGTGGTGGTGGCCGCCGGCAATGACGGCGTGCCCGCCGCCACGTTCCAGCCGGCCAACTGCACCAACGTGATCACGGTGGCCGCCGCCAACCAGCACGGCGGGCGGGCCTGGTTCTCCAACTACGGCGACGGGGTCGACCTCGCCGCCCCCGGCGTCGGCATCCTCTCCCTCGGCAACGACGGCGCCGCCAGCCCCGGCGCCGACGGCTACGCCTGGAAGTCGGGGACCTCGATGGCCGCCCCGTTCACGGCCGGCGTGGTGGGCCTCGTGAAGGCCCGCCGGCCCGACCTCAGCCCCGCCGCGGTGCGCGCCCTGCTGCGGAGCAGCGCCCGGGCCTTTCCCGACGGCGCCTGCGAGTCGGTGTGCGGCGCTGGCCTGCTCGACGCCGCCGCCGCGGTGAGCGCGCTGGGCCCCGGCACGGTCTCGGTGGACACGCCCGACGGCGGCGAGAGCCCGCTGCGCCGGCGCACGCAGTGGACGATCCGGTGGCGGACCTCGCCCGAGGCGGCGGGGCCGGTGCGCCTCGAGCTGCTGCGCAACGGCCGCCCGACCGCGCTGATCGCCCGCGCCGCCGCCGCGGGGCCCGACGGGGAGGGCAGCGTGACCTGGCGGGCGCCCGCGCTGCTGCGCCCCGGCGACAGCTACCGGGTGCGGGTCCGCTCCGCCGCCGGGCTGAGCGCGGTGAGCCCGGCCTCGTTCACCGTGCGGTGACGGGCGGGTGGGCCTCAGCCGGCGCCGCTCAACCGGCGCCGAGCGTGCGGAACGCCTCGGCGAGGCGACCCTCGGGCAGCCCGCCGCGCTGCGCGGTGGCCGCTCCGAAGCCGAGCAGCAGCTCCCGGAACTGCGCCGGGTCGCGGTGCGCCACCTGGCTGGCGTGCGCGGCCAGCGCCTTGAGCTTGCGCTCGAACTGATCGGTGACGTCGACGAAGGTGTCCGGCTCGGGGCCCCCGGCCAGCCACACCTCGGCCACCACGTGCGGCTCGAGGCCCTCGGCGGCCAGCTCCGGGAACGTGAACGGGTTGCGGGCGTCGGGATACACCGCGCACAGGGCGGCCTCCCCGACGGCGAGATGGTCGGGGTGGCTGGCGAAGATCCGGTCGAAGTTACGTTGGGGCGACTGGGTGAGCACCCGGTCGGGCCGGAGCTGGCGGATCACCCGGGCCAGGTCGCGGCGCAGCGCCAGGCTCACCTCGAGCCGCCCGTCGGGATAGCCGAGGAAGCGCACGTCCCGCACGCCGAGCACCTCGGCCGCGGCCCGCTGCTCGGCCTGGCGCAGCGGGCCGATCTGGTCGCGGGGAAAGCTCGGGTCGAACCCGCCGGCGTCGCCGTCGGTCACCACGCAGTAGGTGACCTCGGCGCCGGCCTCGGCCCACTGGCCGATCGTGCCGGCCATGCCGAAGTCCACGTCGTCGGGGTGGGCGGTGATCACCAGCACCTTGCCCGCCCCGGGCGGCGCCGCGGTCACGAGCCGCTCCCGGTGCGGGAGGCGGAGATCAGCTGCGCGACGCCGCCCGACAGCGCCCGCCGGCGGGGCGGGTCGAACCCGGCCCGCTCGAACACGGCCAGCAGCGCCGGCTGCGGCGGCAGGTAGGCGACCGAGCGGGGCAGGTACCGGTAGGCGGCCCGGTCGGAGAGGGCCCCGCCGATCAGCGGCGCCACCCGCCCGAAGTACACCCGGTGACCGGCGGCGAGCAGCGGGTTGGTGGGCGCCGCCACCTCCAGCAGCGCGATGCGCCCCCCGGGGCGCACCACCCGGGCCAGCTCGGCGGCGAAGGCGGGGAGGTCGACCAGGTTGCGCAGCGCGAAGCCGCACACCGCGCCGTCGACCGAGGCGTCGGCCAGCGGCAGCGCCAGCGCGTCGGCGTGGACGAGGGGAGCGGCGGTGCGGGCGTGGGCCAGCATGTTCCACGACACGTCGAGCCCGACCGGCGCGAGGCCCGCCGAGGCGAGCTCCCGGCACAGGTCCCCGGTGCCGCACGCGATGTCGAGCACCCGGGCGCCGGGGGCGAGGCCCAGCGTGCGGACCGCGGCTCGCCGCCAGCCGACGTCCATGCGCAGGGTCATGACCCGGTTGACCAGGTCGTAGCGGGGGGCGATCGCGTCGAACATGGCCCGCACGGCGCGGGCCTTCTCGGGGCCTTGGGGCAGATCGGGGGGGCTGCGGCGGAGCATCGGGCCCGATGGTAGGCCCCGCCCCGCCCGGTCACCCTCCTCGGTCGACCCCTCGGCGATCCCGGGCCGCCTGGGCCGCCTGGGCCGCCCAGCGGTAATCGGCCTTGCCGCTCGGCAGGCGGCGCACCTCGGGGGCCACCACCAGCTCCCGGGGGATCTTGAAGCGGGCGAGGAGGCGCTGGCAGTGCCGGCTCAGCTCGTCGAGGTCGAGCGTGGCCCCCTCCCGCAGCCGCACGACCGCGGTGACCCGTTCGCCGAAGCGGTCGTCGGGCACGCCGACCACCACCGCGTCGACCACCGCGGGGTGGGTCTTCACCGCCTCCTCCACCTCGAGCGGGTGGATCTTCTCGCCGCCGGAGTTGATCAGGTTCGAGCCCCGCCCGAGCAGGGTGACCGTGCCGTCGTCCTCGAGGCGGGCGAGGTCGCCGGGCACCGCCCAGCGCACCCCGTCGATCACCGGGAACGTGGCCGCGCTGCCTTCGGGGTCGTTGCGGTAGCCGAGCGGCACGTGACCGCGGCGGGCCAGCTGGCCCACCGGGCCCCCGCCCGGGGTGAGCGGCCGGAGCGACTCGTCGAGCACCGCGGTGTGCTCGCCCACCCGCAGCCGGGGCGGCCCGGAGCGGCGCCGGCCGGGGGTGATCACCTCCACGCCCTGCCCGCCGGTCTCCGAGGCGCCGTAGCCGTCGACGATCACCGCGCCCGGGGCGTGGCGCAGCAGCGTCTCCGCCGCCCCGGCCGAGAGCGGCGCCCCGCCGTTCACGATCACGGTCAGCGAGTCGGTGCTCCACCGGTCGGGCTCGGCGTCGAGGGCGAGGCCGAGGGGCACGGCGAACGCGTCGCCCACGATCACGAGGTGGGACACCGCCTCGGCCTGAACGAGGTCGAGCAGCCGCTCGGCGGAGAAGGCGCGGTCGGCGCAGAGCACGACCGTGCCGCCAGCGAGCAGCGTCGACCACGCCGACCACTGGGCGGTGCCGTGCACCAGCGGGCTGGCCGGCAGCGTGCGGGTGGGGCGGCGGCCGAGGTGGCGCACGATGGCCTCTGGGGCGTCGATCGGCGGCCCGCTGCGGTTGCCTCCCCCCAGCGCGGCGAAGAACAAGTCCTCGTGGCGCCACATCACGCCCTTGGGCCGCCCGGTGGTGCCCCCGGTGTAGATCAGGTAGAGGTCCTCGCCCCGGCGCTGCGAGCCGTCGGGCCGGGCGGGCTTCGCCGCCGCCAGCGCCGCCTCGTAGGCCGCCCCCGGCGAGAGCAGGGGGCGGGGTGCGCCAATGGCCCGAGCGACGAGGTCCACCGCGTCGGGCTCGCACAGCACCACGGCCGGGTCGGCGTCGTTGAAGAGCGGCCGCAGCTCCTCCTCCACGTAGTGGTAGTTGACGTTGACCGGCGCCGCCCGCAGCTTGAACGCGGCGGCCATCGCCTCGAGGTGCTCGGCGCCGTTGCGCAGGGCGAGCGCCACCCGGTCGCCGGGGCCCACACCCCGCTCGGCCAGGGCGTGGGCGAGTCGGTTGGCGCGCTCGTCGAGCTCGGCGTAGGTGAGCCGGGCGGCGCCGGCGACCACCGCGGTGCGCCCACCGGCGGCGTCGACCACGGCCTCCAGCAGATCGGCCAAGTGGAAGCGCACCGGGGCGAACGTAGTGGCGTCGGTCACACGCCGACAAAGCGGTGAGGCGAAGCCGAACCGCCCATTGCGCAGCGGTGAGGCGAAGCCGAACCGCCCATTGCGCAGCGGTGGCGCGTGTGCTCAGCAGGCGGTGTCCGGGGCGGGGAGCTGCCGGTTGGTGAGGAAGGCGTTGACGATGTCGAGCGCGCAGGGGTTGCGGGTGTGGCGCACGTGCCCGCCCGTCGAGTAGCGCAGCAGCGCGGCGTTGGGGAGCAGCGCGGCGGCCCGCTCGGCCCCCGCCGGCGGGGTGATGGGATCGCCGGTATTGGCGAGCACCAGCACCGGCGGCGGCGCGTCGGCG
>JBJXGF010000256.1:0-3244 GCA_046153015.1 Acidimicrobiales bacterium
CCGCCGCCGGGCGGCGCAGCCGGAGACGGCCCTCCGCCGCCGCCGCGGCGGCCTGGGCGGCGGCGAAGGCGGCGCTGGCCACCAGCACGGCGAGGGTCATGCCGGCCCGCAGCCGGTCACCAGCCCGCTGGGCGCTGCGGCTGGGGGCGACGATCGTGTTGGCGGTGATCCGCTGGTCGGCCGGCGCGCCCACCCGCTCCTGCAGCGCGGCGAGGCTGGCCCGAGCCGCCTCGAGCAGCGCCTCCGCGGCCCGCAGCGCCTGCTGGGGGTCGTCCTCGCGCACCACGAGGTCGAGGATCGACCGGTCCCGGCCGAGCGTGAGCTCGTAGTCCGGGTCGAAGCCCTGCGCCTCGAAGCCCTTGCGGCGGGCTTCGTCGTCGAGGATGCGCAGCACGGCCTCCCCGGCCGTGTTCAACGTGCCGCCGCCGGTGAGCAGCGGGTTGAGCGGCCGCTCCCGCGGCGGGCTTCCTTCCCCCCCTAACGGGGTCGCGGGCGGTGGGGCCATCAGCAGCGCCGAGGCGCGAGCCTCGTACTCCCGCCCGATGCGCAGCAGCACGAAGCCGGCGATGACGAGCCCCGCCAGCGCGACCGGCAGCGCGGCGTACCACCGCCGGGCCACGCTGGTGGTCGCCGTCCAGAAGTCCACCGTGTCCTCTTCCCGTCCGTCATGAGCGCCGCCGCCCGTCGACGCGCTCGGGAACCGCCGATCCCGACAAACGCCCAGTCCGACGCCCCTCGGCCGGCTGTCATGCTATCGAACCGGCTCAGTGACGCTGCTCCATGCGCCAGCCCCGCTCCCCAGCGCGGCCGGCGACCCTCACAGGTAGACGGCGCGGTGACGGAGGCTGCCCTCGATGCGGCCGACGCTGTAGGCCAGCACGTACACGGCCCGTCGCCGCCGCGCCGGCGCCGCGCAGCCGGCGGCGGCGCCGAGCGCGATCCGCAGCCAGCGACGGGCGACGGCGCCCGCGCCGGGCCGGCGGAGGCCGGCATGGCGAAACCGCCGGTAGAGCAGCGGGTCGGTGCGGCCATAGGCGCGGAACTGGGCGAAGAGCCCCCGAGCGTCGGGCCGGTGCCGGTAGGCCACCACCGCCGTCGGGGCGTAGCCGAGGCGCAGCCCGCACAGCTGCGCCCGGAAGCAGAACTCCACGTCGTCGTTCCCGCCGACGAACTCGGTGCAGAACCCGTCCAGGTGAACGGCGGCGTCCCGCCACACGCCGAGGTTCGCCCCGAGCGCGAAGGGCAGGAACCCGAGGGCCACGGGGAGCCGGCCGGGGGCGAGGCGAGGCCGCCCAGAGCGCCGCCGCGGGTCGAAGCGCTCCTCGTCCATCCGCCCGCCCACCACGTGGCGGCCGACGGCGGCCTCGGCCATGGCCGCCAGCCAGCCCGGCGCCACCTCGTCGTCGTGGTCGCAGAACACCAGCAGCTCGCCACGCGCCGCCGCGATGCCCCGGTTGCGGGCGGCGCTGACGCTGGCCGGTCCGGGCTCGGACACGACCCGCATCGGCAGGCGCCCGGCGAACTCGTCGAGCGCGGCGCGGGCCGCCTCGCCCAGCCCGTTGTCGACCACCACCAGCTCCCACTCTCCCGCCCAGCCCTGTGCGGCGAGGGCGGCGAGCTGCCCGGCCAGCAGGTCCCCGCCCCGCACGGGCAGGATCACGCTCACCGACCGTGGCGGGGCCGTGCGGACCGGCGGCGGCCGCAGCGCTCGCCGATAGGCTCCGCTCGGCATGGCCTCGACCGCTCCGCCGTTCGGCCGCCCCGGCCCCCGTGCCGGCGCAGCCGGCCAAGGCGGAACAGCCGGAACAGCCGGGTCAACCGGCGCCGCCCGGGATGTGGGGTGGGCGGAACGGCTGCCTGCGCCGGCCAAGCTGGCCCTGCGCCGATACCCGGGCAAGCTGCCCGCCTACCGGCTGGCGCTGGCAGCGCGCCGGGCCCCGCAGGCGGTTGCGCTGGGCTGGGTCGAGCGGCGCGAGGCGCAGCGGGCGCTGTGCTGGTGGGGGCGGCGGCCCGCGGCGTCGGTGGTCACGGTGGTGTCAACGTACCGGCGGCCGGCGCGCGTCCAACGGGCGGTGGCCAGCGCGCTCGCCCAGTCGTGGCGGGACCACGTGGTGCTGGTGATCGACGACGGCGCCGGCCTGCCCCCCCTGCCCGCCGACCCGCGCCTGTTCACCTACAGCCTGTCGCAGCGCAGCGCGTCGCCCGGGCTGGTGCGCAACGTGGGGATCCGGGCGTCCGCCTCGCGCTGGCTGGCCTTCCTCGACGACGACAACGAGTGGCGGCCCGACCACCTCAGCTGCGCGCTGCAGGCCCACGACCAGGGCGCCGAGCTGACCTACGCCGCCCTCGAGCGCGTCGACGAAGCGGGCACGGTGCTCGACGTGCTGAGCGTGCCCTTCGAGCGCCGCCGGCTGCGGGAGCGGGCCTTCGTGGACACCAGCTCGATCGTGGTGGCTCGCCGCTCCTCGGTGCGTTTCGCTCGCGCCCCCCACCGGCGCGGCGAGTTCCCGCTGGAGGACTGGGCGTTGGCGTATCGGCTCAGCCGGACCCTGTGCACGGTGCACATACCCGTGCCCACGGTGCGCTACCTGGTGCACGAGGGCAGCCGCTTCACCGATTGGGGCCAGGTCGGGCTGCTCGGCGGCGGCCCGTGACGAGCCTCAGCCTGGTGATCTGCACCCGCAACCGCGCCCACCTGCTGGTGCGGGCCCTCGCCGCGGTGGAGGCGGCGGCGAAGCCGCCGGGCTTCGAGCTGGTGGTGGTGGACAACGGCTCCGGCGACGCCACCGGCGCCGTGATCGGCGCGCACGCCGCTCGGGCGGGGCAGCCGGTGCTCACGGTGGCCGAGCCGCGGGTGGGCCTGTCCCGGGCCCGCAACGCCGGCGTGGCCGCCGCCTCCGGCGAGGTCGTGGCGTTCACCGACGACGACTGCCTGATCCGCCCCGACCATCTCACCGGCGTCGCCGCCGCGTTCGCCGAGCTGCCGATCGCCTTCTGCGGGGGCCGCGTCGTCGCCGCCGATCCGGCAGATTCGCCGGTCGCGCTCAACCTCGATCCGACCTTCCGCTGGCTGCCGCCGGGCCGTCCGCTGCGCCCGGGCGTGGTGCAGGGCGCGAACCTGGCGGTGCGGGCCGACGCGCTGCGGGCGGCCGCCGTGGGTCCGGGTCCGGGGCCCTTCGACGAGGCGCTCGGCGCCGGAGCCGGCGCGCGCTGCGAAGACGTGGAGCTGTGCGCCCGGCTGCTC
>JBJXGF010000261.1:0-4292 GCA_046153015.1 Acidimicrobiales bacterium
GGGGCCACTGCGGCGGCCGCCGCCTCCAGGGCCCGGGACAGCTCGGCCGCCTTCTCCGCCGCGAGGGCCAGCGCGGGCCCTGCGTGCACCGCCGCCAGCCCCGGCGGTGTGACAGGCGGCGTGGCAGCCGGCGCGACGGCAGGTGTGACAGGCGGTGTGACAGCCGGCGTCGTGGGCGGGCTTCGGCGCAGCTCGCCCAGCTCCCGCAGGGCGACCCGCAGCTCGTCTTTCGCCTGGTTCAGCTCCCGGCCCCGGTCGGTGAGGGCGGCCTCGACCGCCTTGAGCTGGCGGATGGCCGACACGCGCTCGACCCGCGCCCGTTCGAGCTCGGCGACGAGCTGGGCCCGCTCCCCTTCCACCTCGAGCAGCAGGCGACGCAGCTCCACCAGCTCGACCCGCGCCGCGTCGAGCTCCTTGTCGGCCTCCTCGGCGCGGCGCTCGGCCCGAGCCGCCGCCTCCTCCGCCGCCGCCAGCCGACGCACGGCGCGCCGCTCGGCCCGCTCGTCGGCCGCGGCGTGGTGCTCGGCCTGGGCGGCGAGGCGGAGCTGGTCGAGGCGGGCCTCCCACCCCTTGGGCCGGGTGAGCCACAGCCAGCCGGCCTCGCCGAGGGCCTCGCGGTCGGCTTCGGCGGCCACCCGCCGGCGGAACTCGGCGTCGTGCTCCACCGCCCGCCGGGCCGCGTCGAGAGCGCTCGGGGGCAGCCGGGCGAAGCTGAGGAAGGGCCGCAGCCCGTGCGGCGCCGGCACGCTCGGCTGCGCCGCTTCGCCCTGGCGGGCGACGCCCACGGCGAGCTCGATCGCCGCCCGGAGCTCGACCTCGGGCCGTGCGCTCGCCATGGGTGGACTCTACCGCCGCGGCGAGAAGCCCCCGGGGCCGGGCGCGGGTAGGGTGGCGACGTGCGCGATGTGGTCCTCTGGCTGGCCGCCACGAGCGGCGCCGGCTGCGCAGCGGTCGCCGGCGGGGCCGGCGCCTGCTGGTGGGCGCTGCGCCGCCGCAACCGGGTCGATCCGAAGGTGCGTGTCGATGCGCCGCTGCGCTGGCTGGGGGCGCCGACCCGCCCGGCCCGGCTGCACCGCCGGCTGCGCCGGGTCGTGGCGCTCGTGGCCGCCGCGCCGATCGGGGGCGGCTACGCCGCTGACCTGGCCGGCGAGCTGCGTCGGGAAGCGGTCCAGGCCGACCGCGAGCTGGTCGACGCGGCGTCGGCCGGTCCGGCCGAACGGCGCCGCTCGGTCCTGGCCCTCTCCCGCCGGGTGGAGCGCCTGGAGGGGGCGGCGTGGCGCCTGGTGCGCCTGCACGCGCCGCACCGGCCGGGCGGGGCCGATCCGGCGCGGCTGGAGCGAATCGAGGAGCGCCTCGCCATCGCCGAGGCGGCCTGGCTGGAGGCGGCCGAGGCGGCAGGGCGCCAACCGACCAGCCCGGCGCACGCGGATCGGCCCATCGGGCGGCGGGAGCCGGCCCGGGTCGGCCGCCGCACCCGCTGACCGGCGTTCAGCGCTCGTTCGAGATCTTCACGAGCCGCTCGAGCGCCCGCGCCGCGTCGCCCTGGTCGAGCGAGGCGCCCGCAGCGGCGATCGCGTCGTCCCATGAGGCCTGCAAGCCGGCTACGCGCAGCGCGGCGGCGGCGTTGAGCACCACGATGTCCCGGTGAGGGCCGGCCTCCCCGGCCAACACGGCGCGACCGAGCACGGCGTTGCGGGCGGCATCGCCGCCGGTGAGCTCGCCCAGCTGCGCCGGGCGCAGGCCGAGCTCCGACGCGTCGAGCTCGTAGGCCTCGACGGCGCCGTTGCGCAGCTCGAGCACCGCAGAGGGGGCGGTGGTGCTCAGCTCGTCGAGGCCGTCGCGGCCGTAGACCACCATGGCGTGGGTCGAGCCGTGGGCGCGGAGCACCTCGATCATCCGCTCGGCCATCGCCGGGTCGCTCACGCCCACGATCTGGCGGCGGACCCTCGCCGGGTTGGCCAGCGGCCCGAGGAAGTTGAACGACGTGGGCACGCCCAGCTCGCGGCGCACCGGGCCGGCGTGGCGCATGGCGGGGTGGTAGTTGGGGGCGAGGCAGAAGCCGATCCCGGCGTCGGCGATGCAGCGCACGACCACCTCGGGTGGGGCGTCGAGCGCCACGCCGAGCGCCTCGAGCAGGTCGGCCGAACCGCAGGCCGAGGAGGCGGCCCGGTTGCCGTGCTTGCACACCTTCGCCCCTGCGCCGGCGGCGGTGAGCGCGGCGAGCGTCGACACGTTGATCGTGCCCCGCCGATCGCCGCCGGTGCCGCAGGTGTCGACCAGGCCCTCGGCGAGCGAGCCGACCGGCAGCGGCGCAGCGGCGGCCAGCATGCCGGCGAGCAGACCCGAGAGCTCGGCGACCGTCTCCCCTTTGCTCCGCAGCCCCACCAGGAACCCGCCGACCTGGGCGGGCGAGGCCTGGCCGGCCAGGATGTCGGCCATGGCCACCTCGGCCTCCGCCGCGGTGAGATCGCGACCGGCGACGAGGCGGGCCAGCACCGCCGGCCATCCGCCGATCGAGCCGATGGACCCGACGGCGCCGGCGCCGGTGGGGGCGCTTGCGGGCGAAGTCATGCAGCCGGGGCGCTCAGGCGCTCTTGCGGCGCTGCCGGATGATCCGCCGCCGCTCCTTCTCGGTGGCCCCGCCCCAGATGCCGTCGCGCTCGCGCACGACGAGGGCGTGCTCGAGGCAGGACTCTCGGACCGCGCACTGGCCGCAGATGGCTTTCGCCGGCCCGACCTCCTCCTCGCAGCTCGGATAGAAGACAGCGGGATCGATGCCTCGGCACGCGCCCCTCAGGCGCCAGATCGGACTCATGGTCGCGGCTCACCAGTTCGCAACTCGACGGCTCTTTCGGGCAACAGCACCTGGCGCGCTCAGCCAGTCGGCGGGACCAGGGCGCGAGCGTGGGATTATTGTCGCACTCGGGGCGGGGCACAAGTCCGCTCCAGCGCGCCCTGCCGGCGGGGCGCCCCGGCCGTAAGATCTCGGCCGTGATCTGGCCGGCTGCGCTGCGCGGGGTGGTTATCGTGGCCCCGGCCGCGGTGCTGGCGCAGCTCCTCGCCGACCGCAGCCCTGCCCTGGCGAGCCTGCTCGGCCTGGTGGTGCTGGTGGGCCTGGGGGCGGCGGGCCGCTTCGCGGCGAAACGGTCGCCCGACGCTCCGCTCAAGCACGGCGCTGCCGCCGCCGCCCTCACCTTCGGGGTGGTGCAAGGGGTGGGCGCGGCCCGTCGCATCGCCGCCGGCGAGCCGGTCAGCTGGCTCGGGTTCGTCTCCACCGGCCTCTTCGCCGCGTGCATCGGCCTGCTCGGGGCGGCCACGGTGGCGTTGAGCCGCCGCCACGACCCACCGGCCTGAGGGCCCGTTCGCGTCGTCTCGTCGCCACGAGACTAGGCTCGTCATGTGACGGTGAGCCGGCCGGGTGGCCGCGGCCCGGCGGCGCTTCCGGGCGCCGACCGGGTCGAGGAAAGTCGGGGCTCCAAAGGGCAGGGTGCTGGCTAACGGCCAGTCGGGGCGACCCGCAGGAACGTGCCACAGAAAGCAGACCGCCCGCGCCGGAGACGGCGCGAGCAAGGGTGAAACGGTGCGGTAAGAGCGCACCAGCGCTCGGGGTGACCTGAGCGGCTAGGTAAACCCCACCCGGAGCAAGGCCAAGCAGGGGACGGGCGGCCCGTCCGATGTCCCCAGGTAGGCCGCACAGATGGATGGCCACCCGCCGGGCCGCCGCAAGGACGGCCCGGTGACAGGACCCCGCTTATAGGCCGACTCACCGTCACACCACCCGGAAAACCGGCCTGACCAGGGTAAACGCACTGACCCATCGTCCGGTCGAAGTGCCGTAGATGCCCCTAAATAGGCTGTCTTGCCTGTGGACTGCCCCCTGAATGCCCCCTACCAGATTAGTGACATACCTACTGTGCTAAGCTAACGACACGCTTAGCGCAGGCAGGAGGCACCCTTTGGCAGCACGAGCGATCGCCCAAACCAGCGGGCCGGACGACCCTCTGTTCCACACCACCCGCCGCCGCGGGATCGGCGGCTCCGAAGCCGCGGTCGCCGCCGGCCTCGACGACCAGTACGACTCCCGGTGGACTCTCTGGCGCAGCAAGCGCGGCGACATCCCACCCGACCCCGACACCGAGGCCGCCTACTGGGGCCGCGCCCTCGAACCCGTCATCGCCGCCCGCTACAGCGAAGCGCACCCCGAACGCATGATCCTCAACCCCCGACGGATCTACGCGCACCCCGACCACCCGTGGGCGCTCGCCTCGGTCGACCGGCTCACCCTCATCGCC
>JBJXGF010000268.1:0-5003 GCA_046153015.1 Acidimicrobiales bacterium
CGACGACGCTCGCGTGGGGCAACGACAACCGCACGTGCGGCTTCCGCGTGGTGGGGAAGGGCGCGGCCAGGCGGGCGGAAACCCGGATCCCAGGCGGGGACGCGAATCCCTACCTCGCCTTCGCGGCAATCATCGCGGCCGGGCTCCACGGGATCGAGCATGAGCTCGAGCTGCCGCCGGCGCTGGAGGGCAACGCCTACGAGTCGGACGCGCGGCGCTTCCCGTCCACGCTGCGCGACGCGATCGCCTGCCTGGAGCGCGGCACCGTGGCGAGGCCGGCCTTCGGCGACCAGGTGATCGACCACTACCTCAACTACGCGCGCACCGAGCAGTCCTCCTACGACAAGGTCGTCACCGACTGGGAGCGCAAGCGCTACTTCGAACGGGGCTGAACCGGCGCGAGCCGAACCGGCCAAGAGAGCGCTGGCCCTGCCGCAGTCGCGCCACCACGAACGAGGAGAACACGATGCTGCACGCGCCCCAGCTGATCACCGCCGCCCGGATGCTCTACCTGGTCTGGCTGCCCGCCGACCCGAACGCCGCTGGGGCATTCCTTCCGGAGTGGCTCGAGGCGGGGCTGGCGTGCCCGTCTACCTCAACCGGTACGTCGTCGACAACGAGCTCCAGACCTCGAACACGGGCGACCCGCATGGGTTCGGCGCGTACTCGCTGACGTACCTCGGGGTCGACCTCGCCGGTCTCGACACGGAGGCCTGGATCTCGGGTCGCCTCTGGACGCACTACTTCAACAGTTCGGGGCGGATGATCGGCTATGCCGCCGCGCGCGGCGTCCCGGCTACGGCGGACGAGCCGGTGCTCGAAATCGAGGGCGGTCACGTTGACAGCGACAACGCTGGTCGAGGGGCGCCCCGTGATCCGCACCCGCTCCTCGGTGGAGATCGGAACGCCGGTGCGCTCGAACGGCCAGCTGCGCTACGTCAGTGTGGTGAACGGCGCGCTCGTGAGCGGTCGCTAACCATTCGTGAACGACGCCGCCGAGCGGTGCGGGGCGATGCCCGTCGAGTTCCTCGACCCCGGACCGGCTGCGCCGAGGGACCCGGCCGGTACACCCACCTGTACCCTCGGCACCATCCCCGCCGGCGGCAACGACTCCTACACCATCACTGTCACCGTCGACCGCGACATCACCGCCGGCACCACCCTCACCAACACTGCCACCGTCCCGGTCCCCGGGTCCACCCTCTTCTGAGGCGAGTTGGCTTCCACGACCGCAGTACGTTGGTGTACGCTCACGCTGGGCGATAGGTGAGTAGGGGGTTCGAGCCATCGCTATCGAGGTCGAGATCAACGGCAGCACGGGGCCGGAGGCGCGCTACATCTCCTACGCGCCGTCCCCCTGCCGGATCCGGCGCCTGGAGGGCGCAGCATCGATCACGCTGACCATCCGGCCCGCCCAACTCGGCGGTGGCGAAGCGGTGTTCTTCGCGCAACCGAGTAGCCCGTCGTCGGTCTCGCTGGCGCTCGATCTCCCAGAGGGCGGCGGTTGGGTCGACTTCTGGATGGGCGGCAAGTGGGGATCGCCGAGCACCGAGGACCGCGATTGCCTGTTGGTCATCGGCGGCGCCGAGCCGACGGAGATCCCGCTGATGGTGCGGGTGCGCAAGAACGCCAACACGCTGACGCCCGGCGAGCGCGACCGGTTCCTCAAGGCTTGGGGAGCCGTCAATCGGGCCGGCCGCGGCGCCTATCAGGACTTCCGCGACATGCACGTCGATGCGGCAAACGCCCAGGAGCATGGTGGGCCCCACTTCCTGGCCTGGCATCGCGCCTACGTCCTCGATCTCGAGCGGGTGCTGCAGGCCGTCGACCCTTCCGTCTCGATGCACTACTGGCGCTTCGACCAGCCGGCGCCCAACCTCTTCCGCAGCAACTTCATCGGTGCGACCAAGGTGCTTCCGTGGATCAACGCGTCGAATCCGCCGCCCTCGCTTCCGGTTGTCTTCGACGGAGCCAATCCCCTGTCGCAGTGGGTCACCGACGGCACGCCCGGGGTGCTGCGAACGGCGATCTTCGACACCCAGTCGAGCCAAGCGCCGGGCCCGCCGAGTCGCCCGCCATTGCTCACGCAGGCCCAGACGATGGCGATCGGGTCGACGTATCCGCTATTCGGGCGCGTCCGCAACGAAGGTGGGGTCAGCAAGGGAATCGAGGCCAACCCGCACGGCTGGGCCCATATGTCGTTCTCGGGCTACATCTCCTCCATCCCGACGGCGCCGAAGGACCCGCTCTTCTTCCTCCTCCACTCCAACGTCGACCGGCTGTGGGCGCTGTGGCAGTTCCTGTACAGGCGCATCGATCCGTCCGACCCCGACGTCTACGAGAGCCAGGACATCGACGGCCGCCGGTTGGGTGACACGATGTGGCCGTGGAACGGCGTGACGACACCGCCGCGCCCGAACTTCGCGCCGCGCGCCGCCCAGGGCGGCATCGGCGGCCTGGCCCCGAGCCCGGTGACGCCCGCCCCGGGTAACGTTCCGACTGTTCGGAGCGTCATCGACTACCAGGGCCACAGCCAGCCGACGGACCGGATCGGATACGGCTACGACGTCGTACCGTTCGAATTCTCCGAGGGGAACCCCTGATGGGCATCGACGAGTATCGCCGCCAACTCGAACGAGAGGTCGCCGACGCCGCGCCCGCCGACGACCGGCCGCGGTGGTCGGCGGCGGTCGAGCGGGCGGACGGCGCCGACATGTTGGGGCTGGCCGTCGGCGGCGAGGACGACATCGAGCGCTTGCGAGTGGTCTTCACCGACCGCGAGCAGCCGACCGAACTGCGGCTGGCGGCGTTCGCCGACCTGCTCGAGGCAGATTCCGACCCGGAGGCTGCACCCCGGCTGGCGCTGGCGACGCTCGCCGACGACAGCGAGGATCCGGCGCTGCGCAGCATGGCGCTCGGCTCGTTGAAGCTAGAGGTGTTCCACAGCCCGACCTTCGCCGAATGGCGCCCGGCGTACCTCGACGCGCTGCGCGCCGCCAGCCGGTCCGCCGGCGAGGGGCTGCGGGTCGCCGCGTTCGAGGTGCTCACCGCATACCGTGATCCGTCATCACAGGCTGCGCTGATCCATGGCCTTGACGGCACCGGTGACGTCCTCGTGGCCCCCGAGCAGGCGCTGCGAATGCTGGCCGACGATCCTCACAGCGGCGTGCGCGACCTCGCCAACGAGTTGGTCGAGACGAGCACCGACCCGGCCACACGCCTCGAAGCGGTGCGCGTCCTGTCCGGCGACACCGACTCCGTGCCGCGTCTTAGGCGCTTGCTGCTCGACGGGTCGGAGCTGCCGGCGATCCGCAGGATGGCGGCGACGGCGCTCGGCAACCTTTCGCCCGACGAGCTGAAGCAGGCGGTCGACGAGCTGCCCCCACGTTTGGACGACACCGGGTTCGATCTGGCGGTCGAGGTGGCCAATGCCCCGAGCTCCGATCTCGACGCGCACATCTCCGGGCTGCTGGAAAACCTCGAATGACCAGGGGGCCGACGCATGTCGGTACCGGCGGTCGAGTCGGCGGGCACGTCACCTCCTGCTGCTCCGAACCCACGACCCAGTCGGCCGTCAGGGCGGTCCGCAACGAGGCGGAACTGCTGGCGATGCTCGAATCCGAACAGCCCGTCGACGAGCTTGTGGCGCTTCTGCGCGAGGAACATCCGCTCTACGACCGCCTGGGCTCGTTCGAGATCCTCCGCATCCGCGGCTCGCTGCTGCTCGCGCTCGGCGAGCGAGGGCTTGCCGACCTCGCCCTGCCCTACGTGCTCGAGGAGCTCGAGAGCGCCCACGACCCGTATCTCACCGCCGTCGCAGCCCGCGTGTTGCGCACGACGTCGCCGCGGGCAGCGTTTGCCGCCCCCCTGCTCGACGCGCTGCTCTACATCCGCCAGCGCGACGATGTCGTCCGGCTCGATGCATACGGCGGGTACGGGTCGACAGGTGAGTCGACGACGGCGACGGCGGAGGTCCTCCGAACGATCGGCTGGCTCGCCGAAGAAGGGCGTGCCGCACTCCCCCGTCTGCGGGCTCTCCGGGACGAGCGACCCGGTCCTGTGACCGTGGCGGCGGTCGAGGACGCGATCGCCGCCATCGAGGTCGCTCCGGGGCGATCGGCCGGCTGCTGCTGCTCGCCGGCGGAGCCGAGCCTGCAGACCGAGCCGACTCACACATCACTGCCTGCCGACCTGTACGGCGTCGAGTTCGAGGACCAGGACGGCGTTCGGCTGCGGTTCGAGGAGTTCTTCGTCGGCCGGCCCGCGATCGTGGTGTTCTTCTACACGCGCTGCGATAACCCGACCAAGTGTGCCCTGACCATCTCCAAGCTGGGGCGGCTCCGGCGCCTTCTGCGCGACGAGGGTCTCGATGACGACGTCCGCACGGCGGCGATCACGTACGACCCCGCGTTCGACCTGCCCGACCGGATGACGCAGTACGCGCGGAGCTGGGGGGCACCCACCGGCGCCGACCACCGGATGCTGCGGACGACCGACGACTTCTCGGTCGTCAAGACGCATTTCGAGCTGGGCGTTAACTACGGGCCGTCGCTCGTCAACCGGCATCGCCTTGAGGCGTACGTGCTCGGCCCTGACGGCACCATCGCTGCGAGCGTGACCCGGCTCCGCTGGAGCGAACGCGATCTGATCGATCGAGCGGTCGCCCTGAGAGTCTGATGCGCTTGGTGCCTGGCACCGGCGCATCACCTGCGTGACGGGAGGTGGTGCAGGGCGCGCAGTGCGGCCCGTTGCGCCGGTCGGAGCATGCGGCGCACCGGGCGGGGAAACGACCGGCTGGCGATCCTCATCTTCCGGCTCCCGGGCCGGCCGGCGGACGGGCACCCCGGCGGCGGGGGATTCCTCAGACACGCTCTCCAACGTCGAGAACGTTGTGCGGCGCCGGTACGCTGCGGCCGTGTCGGATCGGCCGATGATCGGGATCACGTCGTACGCGCAGCCCGCGCGCTGGGGCGCCTGGGATCTGCCCGCGGCCCTGGTCCCGC
>JBJXGF010000270.1:0-5553 GCA_046153015.1 Acidimicrobiales bacterium
GGCGAGCGGTGACGCTCCGGCCCAGGATTACGGTCGTGGAACCCGAGCGTGCGCTCGTGTGGCTCGGCCACCTCGTCCTCCCCGGGCTTCTCGACGGCGAGCACTCCTTCGCCCTCCAACCCACCGCAGCCGGCGCCGACATCACCCACGCCGAGACCTTCCGGGGGTTGCTCGTCAAGCCGATGCGCCGTTCGATCGTCGAGCAGACCACCGCCGGGATGAACGCCATGAACGGGGCGCTCAAGGCCCGAGCGGAGCACCCCTAGCCTGAGGCAGCGGGCGCCGGCGACCCCGGCAGCCCCCGTCACACCCCGGTGTCGGCCTGCTCCGCGTTGGCGTCCGCGGTGAGGAGTCGGGCGTACCACACCTGCGGCGCCCCAGTGAACCCGGCCTTCTCGTAAGCAGCGCGGGCTGGGGCATGGCCGGGGTCACCCCCGGTGGCGACAATGGCGAGGTCGATGCCGCGGGCGCGCATCTCCTCGAGGGCGAGATCGGTGAGCAGGGTGGCGATGCCTCGGCGTTGGGCGGTGGGGTCGACGGCGATCATGTAGATCTCGCCGGAGCGTGCGTCGGTGTCGAAGACGACGTTGACGAACCCCGTGACGACCCCGTCCGTCGTGGCGACCCAGGTCTCGTGGCGTTCGAGCGCGTCGCGCACCGACGCCGCCTGGTCGGTGCGCCAATCGGGGTGGACTCGCCGGTACAACCGATCGCCGAGAATCGCCCGGGACGACGCGAACACCGGTTCCCAGGCGGCGAGGGACAGCTCGACGACCCGGTCGGTGTCGGCTGGGTGGAACGTCCGGATGGTGGTTGGCATGACGGCGGGTCCTGGTCTGATCAGCGGCTGAGGGCAGCCGCGACGGCGGCGATGTGCTCGTGGTCGGTGCCGCAGCAACCGCCCACCACTCGCAGGTCCAGCGTGGCGTGAAGCTGGTCGTAGAGGCGAGCCAGTTCGGCGATGTCGCCGCGATCGAGCTCGGTGGCGGCGTCGAGCTCGGCGTGGCTGAGCCGGGAGGCGTTGGCTCGGATGCCTTGGATCCGGGCCGACCATGGCGCTGCGGTGTCGATGGCGTCGGCGAAGTGGGTGGGATGGGCGCAGTTGACCATGTAGTAGGCCGGTGCGGCCCCGGTCAGTCGGTCGACCTCGCCAATGGCGTCGCCGAGCGACTGGCCCGAGGGCAGCCGGCCGTCGGTCTCCACCGTGAAGGAGATCACGACGGGCAGGTTGACGGCTGCGGCTGCGCGAGTGATGCCGGCGGCTTCTTCGGCGTAGGTCATGGTGATGGCGCTGATCATGTGCGCGCCCGCCTCGGCGAAGGCCCGGGCCTGCAGCCCGTGGTACGCGGCGGCTTCGGACGCCGACATGACGGCGCCGACCACGTAGCCGTCGCCGCGAGGCCCGATGACGCCGTTCACGACCGCCTGCACGTGAGGGCGTTGCGCGGCGAGGTCGGCGACGAACTCGACGGCGCGACGGTTCACGGCGGCCAGGCGGATGGGGTCGTAGCCGAGCTTGGCCGCCCAGTCGAGGTTCGCCCGCCACGTCGGGGTGTCCGCCACGATGCCCCGGCCGAGCTGGTCGGCGAGGTCGAAGTACGGCGTGTAGTAGCGGCGCAGCGCGTGGCGGCCGTCGTCCCTGTCGAGCAGCGGGAAGGCGGCGAAGTGCGCCAGGTCGATGCCGTCGAGGAACACGAGCGTGGTCTCGAGGCCGCCGTCGGCGATGAAGGGGCGATCGGCGGTGAGCTGGGGGAGGGTCATGGCGGTCCTTTCGTTTGCGAGGTCGTCTGTCGGCCTCTGTCTCGTGTGGCGTGAGAGCGCGCTTCACGGTGTGAGCTGCGCTCTCACGCGTGCCTCAGTGAGACGCCGAACCGTTCGGCGCCGAGCCCTTGGAGCACTGATGAAGAAGACGCACGCCACCGACCTGCACACCGAGATCTGGGGCGACGGCACGCCCGTCGTCCTTGTCCACGGCTCCCTGGCGACAGGAGCGGAGGAATGGGCGGAGCAGCGGCCGCTCGCCGAGCGCGGCTACCGGCTGATCGTGGCGGACCGCCGCGGCTACGGCTCGAGCCCCGCCCCCGCCGAGGACTACCTCGTCGACGCCGAGGACGTCGCCGGCCTGATGGGCAGCGGCGCGCACCTCGTGGGGCACTCCTACGGCGGGCTCGGCGCCATGCTCGCCGCCGCCCGCCGCCCCGAAGCGACCCTCTCCCTCACCCTGCTCGAACCCGCGGCGGCGCACTGCGCGCCCCACGACCAGGCGTGGCAGGGGCTCATCGAGGAGGTCCGTTCCCTGTGGCAGACCGACCTTTCCGACCGCGACTGGGTCGTGCGCTTCCTCAAGGCCGTCGGCAGCGACCCCGACGAGCTGCCGCCGGAGTTCCTCGACCTCGCCGAGGCCACCGTGCCGGTGCTCCGCAACGGCCGGTTCTTCGCCGACGCAGCCCTTCCCCTCGAGGAGCTGCACGACGCGCCGTTCCCCAAGCTCGTCGTGTCCGGCGGCCACCACCCAGGCTTCGAAGCCATGTCGGTCGACCTCGCCCGCCGCATCGGCGCGCAGCATCTGGTCGTTGCGGGCGCCGGCCACGAGATCCAGTTCACCGGGCAGGCCCTCAACGACGTTCTCGCCACGTGCTGGATCGGCCGCAAGTGAGCTCGCCGCAGACCGCGAGGCGGCCGCCCCGGAGTTCGACCGTGATGGCATGAGGCTCAACCACCTCAACCTACGCGTGCAGGACCCAGCGGCCTGCCGGGCGTTCTACGAAGCTCACGTCCGGTTCCGCCACGTGCCCCTGCCCGCCGGCTTCCACATCGGGTTCACGATGTCCGCCGCCGAAGCGGTCGTCACGCTCCACCAACGACTCGCGGCCCACACCCGAGTCGGGCCGCTGGAGGACTACCGGCCCAACGAGGCCTACATCACGTTCCGCTGCTGGGACCCCGACGGCGCCGAGATCGAGGTCTTCTGGGACGACACCTGAACCGGTCGCACGCCGTTCGAACATCGCGCAGCTGCAAACCTTCGCGCCGACTGGCGAGCGGCGGGGCCCCGTTCGGGAAGTTCAGAAGTTGACGTCCCAGGTCGTGGGCTGTTCGGGTTGATAGGAGCAGTAGATGCCGGTGGATACCGACCGGTGCAGATGGCGGGCGAGCGGCTGGTGCAGCTTCTCGAGCATCCGGATCGCGGACCGGACCCGGTGGGTGACCGCCGAGCGGGCCCGTTCGGCGGTGTCACCAGCTCGGCGCGTCTTGCCGCCGCGGCCCAGCGCCGCGCTCAGGGTGTCGACCACCGCGTCGAACTCGGCCTGCGCCCGCTCGGCGCGGACGAAGTCGTTGTCGGCCTCGGCCTCGTCGATCTGGGCTTGCAGGTCACGGATGCGGGCTTCGTAGCTCCTGCGGGCCGCGGCGTCGATCACCTCACCCGTGGAGCGCTGCTCCACCGCGGCGCCCATGAGATCGAGGCAGTGGATCTCCCGGCCAGGCTCGGCCACCAGCCGGGCGATGGTCTCGATGCCTTTCGACGTGCGGACCGTCACCCGCCGGCCGGCGTAGGCGACCTCCCACGCGTCACCGGTGCGGCGCATCCTGGGGCGAGACTCCGACGCCTCCTCGGCTCTGGGCACAGGCCGGCGCCGCAGATCGGCGATCAAGGACTGCACCGTCGTCAACACGTCCCGCGCCGACAACGCAGGCGCCTCCGTGTCGGGCAGCGGGACCAGCGAGAAGCCGTTCGCGGCGACCAACGTGGCGGGAGGCAGGGTGGTGACCGTGGCCGCCAGTGGTTCCCAAGCCGGGTGACCGGCGCGTTGGGCGACAGCCCCGGCGGCGTCGACGAGCATGCGTACGTTCGCCAAGGACCGCTGTTCGATGATCTGGCCCCGCAGCAGCTCGAGCGCGTCCAGGGCGGCGGCCAGGTCACCCTGCAGCAGACGGCAGTAGGCCAGTTACCGGAGGTTGGCGGCGATGCCGTTGGCATAGCGTGCTTCGTGACACGCTGCGAGCGACGCCTCGATCAGCGCCGCCTTGTCGCGTCGCTCCGTCCGCACGGCGATCCACGCGCGCACCGCCGAGGCCCACACGGCGGTCAGCGTGGCGCCCGCAGCGTCGGCCTCCCGGGAGGCGACTTCGATCGCGGCGAGCGCGGCGTCGACATCCCCGGCGTCGGCGCGGAGCTGCGCCCGTCCGAGCTCCAACTCCAGCGCCAGCGGCACGAGGCCCAATTGGCGGGCGATGGCGGCTGCGTCTGCGTAGGCCTCCTCGGCCGTGCCGCGGTCCCCCAACGACACGGAGCACTCGCCGATCGCCTGGCGCAGCGTCACCGCGGCCAGAGCAGGTTCGGTCACGGCCGCGAGCGCCTCGCCGGCCAACTGGAGGCCTCGTCGAGGGTCGCCAGCAAGGTTCTCGCCGTTGGCGAGGGTCGCCGCGGCTTCCGCGGCGCCCGGCGCTCCCGAATGCAGCGCCGCGGGCCAGCGGTCGAACACGCGTCGAGCCAAGACCAGCACATTGACGGCTCGACCCTGTTCGATGACCCACAAGCAGGCCGGCGCACAGCGACAGGGCGCGGGTCGGTTCCTGGTCGCGCTCGAGGCACCACCGAATCGCCGACGCGATCTCGTCGAACTGCTCGACGGCCGCTCGCAACGACGCCGGCCCCCACGCTTGATCGTCGCTGGTCAGGCGTTGCCAGGCCGCCGCCACGACGTCGTCCACGAACTGGTCGTAGCGGTCCTCGAAGTCGCCCCTGGCCCGAAGCCGCGCCACGGCGAAGCGGCGCACGACGTCGAGCAGCCGGTACCGGGAGGTGTCGTCGGTGGTGTCGACCGACACCAGCGATGCGTGCACCAACTCATCGAGCGCCTCGTCGAACGACGCGCCGGCCCCGCTCAGGCGCCGAGCGGTGTCGCGAGTGAACTCCCCGCTGAGCACCGCCAACCGCTCCAACAGGTCGACCTCCTGCGCGCGCAGCCGGTCGGTCGACCAGGCGATCAGGTCCGACACGCTCCGATGCCGGCCTGGCCCGCGGAACCGCGGCCGGTTGAGCACGTCGAGGCCGTCCTCCACCCGGGCCAACAGCTCAGCCACGCTCGACGTGCGAGCGCGTGCCGCGGCGATCTCCACGGCCAGCGGCAGTCCGTCCAGGCGGGCGCACAGGCGGATCACGGTCTCGATGTCTCGCTCGCTGATCGACGCCCCCGCGTCCCGGGCTCGGGCCAGGAACAGCTGCACGACCGGCGAGCGAGCCGCCGCAGGGTCATCGACCGAGGGCACCGCCAGCGGCGCCAGGGCGAGGACCGTCTCGCCCGGCAGATCGAGCGGCGAACGGCTGGTCGCCAACACCGTCGGCATCTCGCAGCTCTCGAGCAAGCGGCCCGTCACCGCGGCGGCGTCGTCGAGCACGTGCTCGCAGTTGTCGGCGATCACCAGCGCCGGCTGATCGGCCGGGGAACTGAGCAGCGCCTCGAAGGACGCGAAGCCGAGCTGTGCGGCGAAGCGGCCCGCCACCGACTCGGGATCATCGACCCGGGCCAGGTCGACGAAGCGCACCCCGAG
>JBJXGF010000276.1:0-22420 GCA_046153015.1 Acidimicrobiales bacterium
CGACGAAGGCGGGGAATCGCAGCGTCACGTGAGAGCACCACCACAGGACGGCGGCCGATCTTTGGCGGCTCGCACCACCACAGCTCCCCACGACGAGGAAGGTCGGTCATCGCCCGACCGCTTCGCGAAAGGACGCGAGGTCTCCCCACTCGTCGGGTTCGTCGAGGGGATGGTCCGCGTACGCAGCTGCGTAGGCCGCGTCGATCTCAGCCGCACGATCGCGTGCAAGGAGCGCGGCGAGCGCCTCATCGATGAGCTCGGCGTCACTCGCCGCCGAGCGTGCGCGGCGCGCCTGTTCGAGAAGGCTGCGGTCAACGGTTGTGCTCAGACGCACGCGTGCCATGCCACGATTATGCCATCGCTATGCCACAGTTGCACGACGCCGGCGCCGGCCGGTCAGGGTGTGGCGAAGCCGTCCGGGTACTGGATGAACTCGAAGAGGATCCCGAGGATCGAGCGCGGGTGCGAGAACGTGAACTGGATCTCGTCGGAGAACACCCGGCCGGCGAAGTCGGTCACGGTGAGGCGGTTGCGCATCGGCGCCTCGTCGACGAAGGCCACGCCCTTGGCCCGCAGCGTGGAGACCGTGCCGGCGATGTCGTCGACGGCGAAGGCGATGTGATGCAGCCCCTCGCCCCGCTTGGCCAGGAACTCGGCGATCACGCCCCGGTCGCTCGTGGGCTCCATGATCTCGAAGTCGACCTTGCCGATGCGGCACATGCGGAACCGCATGTCGTACGCCGGCACCTCCATCACCGGGCCGGGCTCGGCGCCGAGCAGGTCGACCAGCAGCTCGGTGGCCGCCTCCATGCTGCGCACGGCCACGCCGACCTCGGTGATGCGCCGCGGCGGGCGGGCCTCGGAGGGGCCGGTCATGCCAGCAGCCCGGCGCGGTGGGCGGGGGCGGCGAGGCCGGCGATGGCCTGCGCCCGCCGCGCCAGGGTGAGCCCGCGCACCTCGGCCACGCCGTGCTCGGTGACGATGGCGTCGGCCAGGTAGCCGGGGAGCGTGACCGGCCGGGGCGGCTCGATGCGGCGCACGACCCGGCTCACCGCGCCCCCGGCGGCGGTCGAGGGCAGCGCCACCACCAGCCGTCCGCCGTTCACCAGCGACGCGCCGAACGCGAAATCGGGCGCGCCGCCCGGCGCCGAGATCGTCTCCTCGCCCCGCATCTCGGAGTTCGCGGCGCCGTCGAGCGCCACCTCCACCGTCGAGAGCAGCGCGGTGAACCGCTCGAGTGAGGCGAGCACGCCCGGGCCGTGGGTGTAGGAGAGCGGGCCGAGCTGCACCGCCGGGTTGCGGTGGGCCCACGCCCGCAGCCGGGGCGTGCTCATGAGCTGCGTGGCCACCATCGGGCCCTCCACGACCCCGGCCTCGTAGAGGTCGGCGCAGGCCTCGCTCACGAGGCCCGAATGCACCCGCAGCCCCGTGCGGGTCGAGAGCTGGCGCAGGATCGCGTCGGGCAGCACCCCGTTGCCGAACTGGATGGTGGCGCCGTCGACCACCAGGCCGGCGGCCAGCTCGGCGATACGGGCGCTCACCGGGTCGAGCTCGCCGCCCTCCCGCCAGTCGCTGAACGGCTCCTCCAGCTCGACCAGGTAGTCGATCTCCTCCACGGGGATCTCCCCGGCGCCGAACACGTAGGGAACCTGCGGGTTGACCTGCGCGATCACCAGCGGCGCGGTGAGCGCGGCGCTGATGCTCACCCCGACCGACACCCCGAGGCTGACCTTGCCCTCCGGCCCGGGCGGGCTCACGTGGATGACCGCCACGTCGCAGGGGAGCGGCCCGTCGGGCGTGAACAACGCGTGCAGATCGCTGAGCTTGGTGGGCAGCACGTCGACCGCGCCGAGGGCCCACAGGTCTCGGTACACCCGGGAGGCGTGGGTGGACACGAAGCGGAACGGGCGGCCGGCCCGGCGGAACAGCGGGACGCGGCGCAAGAGGCCCGGGTTCACGATCTCGATGTCGGTCCAGCGGTCGGCCGCCTCGGTCATCGCGATCGTGAGGGCGCCGGGCAGCATCGAGTCGCCGGCGACGTACACCCGGGAGTGGTCGGGGATGGCGGCGACCGCCTCCTCCGCGCTCACCCAGCGGCCGAGGCGGCCTCCCCGGGGAGCGGGCAGGTAGGGGGTGAAGTCGATGCGGTCGGCGTCGCCCATGCGCGCCGCACGTTAGCCGGGCGCCGCCGGGGCGGCTTGGGCCAGACTCGGCCCATGTTCGTGGAGGAGCGCCAACACGAGGGGCTGCGGCTCCGGGAGTTCGACCTCGAGCGGGACGGCCGGCCGGTCACCGGCGTGCTGTGGTCCTCCCCCGAGGCGGCGCCCGGCGCGCCGCTCGTGTGCCTCGGCCACGGCGCGTCCGGCGACCGGTTCCAGCAGCCGATCCCGTGGCTGGCCAAGCGTCTCGTGGGCGAGCACGGGTTCTTCGCGCTGGCCATCGACGGGCCGGTCCACGGCCGCCGCCAGGTCGGCGAGGGCGGACGCACGGCGTTCTGGCCCGAGTGGGACCGCGAGGGCAGCGTGGAGGACA
Organism: Acidimicrobiales bacterium; assembly: GCA_046153015.1. Classification (GTDB taxonomy): domain Bacteria; phylum Actinomycetota; class Acidimicrobiia; order Acidimicrobiales; family CAIXPF01; genus JBJXGF01. The sequence goes on from JBJXGF010000276.1 coordinate 2,533, forward strand.
TGACCGCCGACTGGCGTCAGGCGCTCGAGTTCGCCCAGGCCCAGCCCGACGTGGGCGCCGGCCCGGTCGGCTACTGGGGGTTGTCGATGGGCACGATCTACGGCGCCCCGTTCGTCGCCGCCGAGCCCCGGGTGCGGGCCGCGGTGCTGGGCCTCATGGGCGTCACCGGCCCCGTGCACTACCGGCCGCGGGTGCGGGCCGCGGCGCAGGCGATCACCTGTCCGCTGCTGTTCCTCGTGCAGCTCGAGGACGAGCTGTTCTCCCGCAGCGAGTGCCTGGCCCTCTTCGACGCGTTCGCCTCGACCGACAAGCGTCTGCACGCCAACCCCGGTCTGCATCCCGCCGTGCCGGTGGGGGAGCTGCACGCCTCGCTCGAGCACCTCGTGCAGTCCCTCACCGGCGGGCGCCCGCAGCCCGAGTCGGCCTTCGCCGTGTCGCGCTGAGCCGCGTCCCCGGCGTTACGGAAGCCGGTTGGAGAACACCAGTGTGGAGCAGGCCGACCAGAAGCCCCCCCAGCCGTGGGCCAGTGAGATCGTCACGTCGGGCACCTGCGCCGCCGCCTCGCCGCGCACCTGGCGGATCGATTCGAGCATGCAGAGCATCCCGTACGCGCCGGTGTGGGCGTAGCTCATGCCGCCGCCGTTGGTGTTCATCGGCAGCCGCCCGCCGGGCTCGGTGTTGCCCTCGGCGATGAACGGGCCCGCCTCACCCGGCTTGAAGAAGCCGAGGCCCTCGAGCCCGAAGATCGGGTTGTGGGCGAACGCGTCGTACACCATCAGGTGGTCGACGTCGGCGTGGGTGATGCCTGCGCTCTCGAATGCGGCCCGACCAGACGTGCGGATGAACTCGGGATGCAGCGGGTCGCGCACGCCGGCCGGGCTCATCACGCCGCCCTCCAGCGCTCCGCCGCTGCCGAGCACGTAGACCGGAGGCTTCGGGAAGTCCTTCGCCCGGTCCGCGGTGGTGACCACGATGGCGCCGCCGCCGTCGGACACGAGGCAGCACATCGAGCGCCGCATCGGCCAGGCGATCATCGGCGAGGCGAGCACGTCGTCCACGGTCATCGGCTCGCGCAGCGTGGCTCGCGGGTTGAGCGCCGCCCACTTGCGCTGCGCCACCGCCACCGAGGCGAGCTGCTCCTCGGTGAGGCCGTACTCGCGCATGTACCGCACCACCGGCAGGGAGAAGAGCGCCGCCGGCATACCGCCGCCGTACAGCAGGTCGAACTGCTGGCCGATCGAGCCCTTGCCCCCGCCGCCGGGGGTGTTGGTGAGGTGGCGGGTGCTCTTGCCCGACTCGCCGTACACGATCAGCACGGTCGTGCAGTAGCCGGCGTGGATGGCGGCCAGCGCGCTGCGGAGCTGGAACATCCAGGAGCAGCCGCCGACGGTGGTGTTGTCGGCCCATTTGGGGTAGATGCCGAGCTGGCGGGAGATGTCGGCCACGGCGAAGTAGCCGGTGGTGATCCCGTCGATGTCCTTGGCGGTGAGGCCGGCGTCGGCCAGGGCGTTGGCGGCGCCGTCGAGCGCCAGGCCGGTGGAGGACATGTCGGGCACCGTGCCGATGCGGGTCGACTCGGCGGCGCCGACGACGGCGAGCTCGCCCGGGCGGATCATCGGGCCGCTCCCGCCGGGGCGAAGCAGAGCACGTCGAGCCCGTCGAAGGGCCGGAACGTGGCCTGCAGCGCCATGTCGAGCGACAACGCCTCGGGCGTCTGGGGGCAGTCCACCACCGTGCTCACGAGCAGCGGCCCTTCGGCCAGGGTCACGAGCGCCACCGACATGGGCCCCTCCGCGTTCCAGGGCCGCAGCGGCCGTTCGAGGATCACGTAGCTGTACAGGCTGGCCTCGCCCGAGGCGCTGAACCACTCGATGTCACGCGACGAGCAGCTCGGGCACACCGGCGAGGGCGGGAAGTAGGCCTGCGCGCAGGCCCGGCAGCGGGGCAGGCGCAGCTCGCCGGCGGCGCAGCCGTCCCAGAACGGCTGGGTCTCCGGCGTCGGAAAAGGCGTGAGCGGGTGGGGCATGGCGTTGTTCTAGCGCGTGGCCGGCGCGGCGGGATCCGAGACGAGCGGGTTCACGCCCCGCAGTAGTCGACGAGCTCGTCGAGCAGCGCTGGGTGATCGGTAAACCAAAGGGAGTCGTGGCCCCGCCCCACGATGCGAAGCTCGGCGGCGGGCAGGTGCTGCGCGAGATAGTGGGCGTGGCCGAGGTCGACGCCGACGCAGGCCTGGCGGTGGAGCACGAGGGTGCGCACGGTGATCGCGCTGAGGCGGTGGCGCACGTCGGCTGCTGCTTCGGTGGTGAGGATGGCGGCGGCGGTGGCGGGGCTCGCCGCCCGTCGCCCCGTGCGGTCCCACCAGGCGCGGAAGGCTGGATCGTCGGCCACGCTCGGCGCGGCCAGGTGCAACGGGTTCCACCCGGCGGCGGTCGTGCTGGTGGACGCGTCGACCAGGTTGCTGGCTGTGGCGGGGTCGAGGCCGTAGGGATAGTCGTCGGTGCGAATGAAGCGGGCGAAGCAGTGGACGAGCACGAGCTTGGCAAGGCGTTCCCCGTGCCGGGCGGCGAACTCGAGCGCGATGAGCCCGGTGTCGAAGTTGGCGACGAGGACGGACCGGCGCGCGCCGAGGGCGTCGAGCACCGCGGCGAGGTCGTCCACCCAGGCGTCGAGCGCGTCGCCGCCGGCCTCGAGCGGGTCGGAGAGGCCGATGCCGCGGCGGTCGAAGAACGCGACCCGTCCGGTGCTCGCCAACCGGCGGATGCCGTGGGCGAGGCGCCGTTCGTCGAACAGTGCGTCGATGCTCAGCATCGCCGGGTTGAGGACGACGATGTCGGCGTCGCCGTCGCCGAAGGTGGTGTACGCCACCTGATGGCCAGGTCCGCCGGCGTAGCGGACGTCGTCGCGCCGCTCCTGCGCGGAGGCCGCTCCTCGATCCGGGCGGGAGCGTTCGTCGTTGCGCAACGCCTCGGCTTCGGCGGCGCGCAGCGCGGCGCCCGGCTCGAGACCGACCGCGGCCAGCGCGGCGCGCGCCTCCTGGGCGGCGCGCAGCGCCTCGGATTGGCGTCCGCTGCGCTGCAACGCCGTCACGAGCAGCACCCAGAACGGCTCGGCGAGCGGCTCCCCGGCGGTGAGCTGGCGCAGCGGACCGATCGCGCCGTCCGGCTGGCCGCCGTCGACGATCGCTCGCAGGCGCTGCGTGATCAGCCGTCGCCGCTCCTCGTTCCAGCTTGGCGCAGCGCCAGCGCCCCGACCGTGTCGGGCAGCTCGGGCTGGCCAGGGCACAACGCCAAGGCGGCGCTGAGCACCTCCCCGGCGCGGTCGGGGCGGCCGTTTTCGAGCAGGTTGTCCGCCGTGAGACAGGCCTGCCGAATCGCCAGGACGTCGCACGTGGCGGCCGTGACGACGAGCCGATAGTGTCCGCCTCGCCGCTCCACGCCGCACCCACCGCCGCTGTCCTCCAAGGCGCGCCGCAGACGCGACAGGTGCGCGATGACCGTCTTGGCCGCCGACGGCGGCGGGTCGTCCCACAGCACGCTCACCAGCTCGTCCACGCTCAGCGCGGTCGGCGCGTGCAGGGCCAGGGTCGTGAGCAGCTCACGCGCCTTGCGATCCAACCTCCTGGTCGAACCGGCGATGCTGGCGCCGTCCAACACCCGCACGATCATCGATGAACGATACGCCCGGCCACAGCTCGACCGCAGCCCGACCGCAGCCCGACCGCAGCCCGACGCCGCCCCCTGGCCCGCACCATCGGCCCATGAGCACACCCCCCATGCCCGCCCGCCCCGCCTTCGGGCTCAACCACGTGGAGATCCTCACCCCGGACCTCGACCGGATCACGCAGTTCTACGTCGAGGTGTTCGACGGCGTGCGCGTCGACATCCCTGCTCCGCCCGGAGGGCAGCGTGCGGCCGTCGTCCGCCTCGGCGCTGCGTCCGGTCTCGCCTTCGTCGAGATCCCCGCCGGCTCGTTCCAGGCCCACGGCGGCCGTGAGCATGCCCAGCGGGGCAACCTCGACCACCTCGCCGTCGACGCCGCCGACCGAGCAGCCCTCGTCCGGGCGCGTGAGCGGCTCGCCTGCAGGGGGGCGAGCGACGGCGCCGTGCGCGACTACGGCCCGATGCTCAGCGTGTCGTTCACCGACCCCGACGGCATGGCCAGCGAGGTGTGCTGGATCCGGGACCCGAACCTCGCCGGGTTCCACCCGCCAGTGCTGCTCGGCGAGGCCGCGCTGGCCGAGCTCGACGACGCGGCGAGCCGCCCGTAGCGGCGGAGCGCCGGACGGCCCTAGCGGCCGGCGGCGGCGAGCTCTGCCGCCGCGGCCGCCTCGACCCGGGTGCCTTCGAAGAAGCGGGGGTTCGTGCCGCCGAAGAACTGCACCGGATGGGCGAACACGAAATCACGGAAATCGGCCGGGGTGATCAGCCCGTCGTCGACCAGCTCGTAGGCCTCGGGCACCACGTCGTTCATGTCGATCACGTCGAAATGGCCGATATCGGAGCCGTACACGGCCTTGAGTCGGGCGCCGAAGGGGTTGGCCGTGGTGTTGAACGCCCAGCTGTTCATCTTGTCGTCGGCCTCGCAGCCGAAGAAGAACGAGCGGGTGAACAGCTCCACGAAATCCGCCCCGTCGGTGATCGCGCAGCGGGCGTAATCGTCGAGCTGGTCGAGCCCGCCCGTGGCCGGGGAGGCCTCGTAGTCGAAGAGGCCCTCGCCCCGCCGGAACCGTTCCGCCAGGCCGGCGTCAGCGTAGCGCTCGGCCAGCTCGGCCAGCGCGGCGAGGTCGAGGTTGGCCGGATTCGTGTGCTCCAGCGCGCCGAGGTTGCGCTTCTCCCAATGACCGATCAGGTCGGCGAACAGGTTGCATGCCCACGCGACGCCGCCCTCGAGGAAGCCGAAGTTCACCTCCGGGAAGCGGCGGGTCACGCCGTTCAGGAACAACGACTTGCACACGGCTTCGTTGGCGGCGGCGAAATGGCCGATGTGGTTGTACACGAAATTGGTGGGCGAGCTGCGCAGCGCGAACCCGCGGGTGCCCATGTGGAAGGTGGGCGACACGCCGAGGCTGGCGCACGCAGCCCACACCTCGTCGTAGTTGTGGGCGCTGTCGATGCCGAGCGTGTCGTGGGCCACCGCTCGGCGGGCCGCTTCGGGGGAACGGGCCACCACGTCGGGGATCGGGCGTCGCATCAGGCTGCCGAGCACCACCGCCTTCAGCCCGAGGTCGTGGCGGATGTGCTCGAGCTCGGCGATGGCTTCGCCCGGCGTGAACATCGGCACCGCGCAGGCCGGGGTCATCCGGTCGGCGTAGTCGCCGAAGTGCTCGGCGAGGTAGGTGTTGAACGCCCGGCAGGTGGCCTGGCGCATGGCCGGGTCGGGGAGCTGCACCACCGCCAGCCCGTGGGTGGGGTAGAGCACGGAGAAGTCGATGCCCAGCTCGTCGAGGCGCTCGTAGAGCAGCCCGGGCAGGAGGGCAGTGGCGCGGTCACGCGCGTTGCGGGTGGCGTAGCCCCAGAAGATCTCCTGCGCCGCGCCGCGGTTGCGGCGCTCCTCAGGCGTCGAGGTCAGCGTGCGGCCCACCCGCTTGGGGAACATGGCGAACCCCTCGGCGGCGACGGGCCCGCCGATGCGCTCGAGGGCCTCCAGCACCTGCGGGTGGTATTCGAGCCAGTGGCCGTCGGCGTCGACCACCGGATGGTCGATCCGGCTCCTCACCTCGGCGGCGCTGCGGTGCTCGGTCGTCATCCCACTCCCCCCTCGGCGCGACGCTGGCGGCGCGCACCTTAGCGGCGGCCGGCGGCGCGGGGCCTGTGCCGTCGCGGCGATCGGCGCTAGAAACGGGCGATGGACGAGCTCGTGCTGCGCCTCCGCCACGACGCCGGCGGGGCCACCATCGCCACCGTCGTGCTCAACCGGCCGGAGAAGCTCAACGCGCTCTCCGCCGCGCTCTGGCGCCGGGTCGGTGAGGTGATGCGCGAGGTCAGCGCCGAGGACGACGTGCGCTGCGTGGTGCTGCGCGGCGCCGGCGGCCGCGCCTTCTCGCCCGGCGCCGACATTGCCGAGTTCCAGGCCGAGCGCTCCACCCTCGACAAGGCTCGGGCCTACGGCGCGTTGATGCACGAGGCGATGCACGCCATCCGCGACTGCCGCCACCCGACCGTGGCGCTGATCGAGGGCGTGTGCGTGGGCGGCGGCCTCGAGCTGGCCAGCATGTGCGACCTGCGCATCTGCGGCGAGTCGAGCCGGTTCGGCGTGCCGATCAACCGGATCGGGGTGATCATGGCCTACCCCGAGATCGAGGCGCTGATCGACCTCGTGGGCCGGGCCGCCGCCCTCGAGATCCTGCTCGAGGGGCGGGTGTTCGACGCCGAGGAGGCCAGGGAGAAGGGCCTCGTCACCCGGGTCGTGCCCGACGCGGAGGTCGAGCGGGAGGCCTACGACACCGCCGCCCGCATCGCCGCCGGCGCGCCGCTCTCCAACCGCTGGCACAAGCGCTTCGCCGCCCGGCTGCGCGACCCGCGGCCGTTGTCGGCCGAGGAGCTCGACGAGGGCTTCGCCAACGCCGCCACCCGCGACTACCAGGAGGGCTTCCGGGCCTTCGTCGAGAAGCGGACGCCCCGCTTCGAAGGCCGGTGACCCGGGCGATGGGCGCCGGCGCCGGCCCGCTCGCCGGGCTCAAGGTGGTGGAGCTGACCCACATCATGGCCGGCCCGACCTGCGGGCTGATGCTGGCCGACCTGGGCGCCGACGTGGTGAAGGTGGAGCGGCTCCCCGGCGGCGACGACACGCGCCGGACGGTCCCGCCGACAGTGGGCGACGAGTCGGCCGCCTTCCTCATGATGAACCGCAACAAGCGGGGCATCGCCCTCGACCTGCGCAGCGAGGCCGGTCGGGGCGTGCTGCGCCGGCTGATGACGCGGGCCGACGTGTTCGTCGAGAACCTGCGGGCCGGCGCGCTCGACGAGCTGGGCCTCGGCTACGACGCGGTGCGGGCCGAGAACCCGGGCCTCGTGTACTGCTCGGTCACCGGCTACGGGCGCACCGGGCCCTACGCGGCGCGCGGCGGCTTCGACCTCGTGGCGCAGGGGATGAGCGGGCTGATGAGCATCACCGGGCCGCGGCCCGAGCCCGGCGCGCCGGCCGAGCCGACGAAGGTCGGTTCGCCGGTGACCGACATCACCGCCGGCATTCTCGCCGCGATGGGCGTGCTCGCCGCCGTCGTGCACCGCCAGCAGACCGGACGCGGCCAGCACGTCGACACGTCGCTCTTCGAGGCGGGGATCGTGCTCACCTACTGGCAATCGGCGATCTGCCTCGCCACCGGCGTGTCGCCCGGCCCGCTCGGCTCCGCCCATCCGCTGATGGCCCCCTACCAGGCGTTCCGCACCGCCGACGGCTGGGTCAACGTGGGCGCCGCGAACCAGGCCAGCTGGCGCAAGCTGGTCGACGCGCTCGGCGCGCCGGAGCTGGCCGCCGACCCCCGCTTCGCCGACAACGCCGCCCGCATGGCCCACCTGGAGGAGCTCGACGCCGCGCTGGCCCCCCACCTCGCCCAGCGCAGCACCGCCGAGTGGCTGGCCCGCTTCGACGCCATCGGGCTGCCCGCCGGGCCGGTGCTGTCGGTCGCGGAGATGCACGCCGACCCGCAGACGATCGCCCGGGACATGGTGGTGAGCGTGCCCCACGCCACGCTCGGGGAGACGACCGCGCTCGGCCTGCCGGTCAAGCTCTCCGAGACGCCGGGCGCGGTGCGTACCGGCGCTCCGCTCCTCGGCCAGCACAGCCGAGAGATCCTGGCCGAGGCCGGCTTCTCCGACGCCGAGATCGCCGCCCTCGGCGAGGCGGGCGTGGTGCTGCTCGACCCCGCTACACCCAGCTGAGCAGGACTCCGAGGCTCGGGATGCGCTCGTAGGGGCTGCCCGCCCAGTCGTCGAAGGGGTCGAGCAGGAGCGGCGCGAGGCCGCCGGCCCGGGCGGCGGCCACGTCGGTGGCCACCGAGTCGCCCACGTAGGCGGTGCGCGCCGCGGTGACGCCCAGCGCGTCCAAGGCGAAGCCGAAGATCGCCGGGTCGGGCTTGGCCACCCCCACCAGCCCCGAGTCGACCACGCAGCGAACCGGCGCGCCGTGCCCGCCGCCCACCTGGCACACGGCGAAGCGGCGCAACGTCGCCTCGATCTGGCCGCTGGCGTTGGACACCACCCCGATGCAGGCGTCGCGCGCCGCCAGCTCGTGCAGCGCGGCGACGGACTCGGGGATCGGCGCCCGCCACAGGTGGGACGAGCGGGTCCGCCCCAGCAGGAACGCGGCCTCGGCCTCCTCGTGGCCGGGCACGCCCAGGGCGCGCACGTAGGCGAGGTTGTAGCCCGACCAGTCGTCCTCCCCCTGCTCGGAGCGGGACTTGGCGGCCATGCCCGCGTAGTGGGCCCGGGTGTGGGCGGCGACCGAGGGGTCGGCGCCGTAGGGCGCCAGGAGCGGCGCCAGCACCGCCGGGTCGGGCAGCACCAGCACCCCGCCGGCGTCGAAGAGGATCGCGTCGAAGCGGGCGCGGCTCATGGGCGGGCCACTCTACCGATCCGCCCAGTGGGACCGGTCCGCCTCTAGCGTGACCGCAATGTCCACTGGGGAGAGCACCGCGGCGGCCTCGCACGCCGGCCACGCAGCAGGCGGCCTGGCCGGGCTGTCGCTCGGCGCGCTCGGCGTCGTCTACGGCGACATCGGCACGTCGCCGCTGTACGCCATCCGCGAGACCTTCGACCATCACCCCGCGCTCGTGCTCGACGAGGCCAACGTGCTCGGCGTCCTGTCGATCATCTTCTGGTCGCTCGTGGTGGTGGTGTCGGTGAAGTACCTCGCGTTCGTGATGCGGGCCGACAACGGCGGCGAGGGCGGCATCCTCGCCCTCACCGCGCTGCTGCCCCGGGCGAAGCGGGTCGGACCGGCCGGCGGGGCGGCGGGCACCCTGCTGCTGTTCGGGCTCTTCGGCACCGCCCTGCTCTACGGCGACGGGATGATCACGCCGGCCATCTCCGTGCTCTCCGCGGTCGAGGGCCTGAAGGTCGCCACCGACGCGTTCGACCCGTACATCATCCCGCTCGCCGTCGGCATCCTCGTGGGGGTCTTCGCCGTGCAGCGGCTCGGCACCGGCAAGGTCGGCAACGTGTTCGGCCCGGTCATGGTGGTGTGGTTCAGCGTGCTGGCGGTGCTCGGCATCGGCGAGATCGTGCAGGAGCCCGGCGTGCTGGCGGCGGTGAACCCGCTCCACGGCGTGCGCTTCTTCAGCCGCAACCCCTGGGAGGGCTTCCTGGCCCTCGGTTCGATGTTCCTGTGCGTGACCGGCGGCGAGGCCCTCTACGCCGACATGGGCCACTTCGGGCGCAAGCCGATCCAGGCGAGCTGGTTCGCGTTCGTCTTCCCGGCGCTGACGCTCACCTACTTCGGGCAGGGCGCCCTGCTCATCGGCGATCCGGCGGCGATCGAGAGCCCCTTGTACCTGATGGCCCCGGAATGGGCCGTGGTGCCGCTCGTGGTGCTGGCCACCGCGGCGACCGTGATCGCCTCGCAGGCGCTGATCTCGGGCGCGTTCTCGCTGACCGTGCAGGCGATCCAGCTCGGCTACGCGCCCCGCCTCCGCGTCGATCACACCTCGCACACGCAGCGGGGCCAGATCTATGTGCCCTCGGTGAACTGGGTGCTGATGCTGGCGTGTGTGGCGCTGGTGCTGGGGTTCCGCAGCTCGACGAACCTGGCCGCCGCCTACGGCCTCGCCGTGACCGCCACGATGGTGGTGACGGCGCTGATCTTCGCCTACGTCGCCCGTCACCATTGGGGCTGGGGCTGGCCCGTGGTGGGCGCCTTGTCGGCGGTGTTCCTCACCGTCGACGGCGCGTTCTTCGCCGCCAACCTGTTCAAGATCCCCGACGGAGGCTGGTTTCCGCTGGTGGTCGGCCTGATCCTCCTCGTGCTGCTCACCACCTGGAAGCGGGGCCGTGAGCTGGTCGGCGAGCGCCTGCAGCGGGGCCGCATGCCGCTCGGCGAGTTCGTGGCCGGCTTGGCCGCCGAGCCGCTCGCCCGGGCGCCGGGCGTGGCGGTGTTCATGTTCAGCGAGCCGGGGGCCACGCCGCCCGCCCTCGCCACCAACGTGCGGCTCAACCGGGTGCTCCACGAGCGGGTGTTGGTGGCCTCGGTGGTCACCTCCGACCGGCCTCGGGTGCCGCCCGCCGAGCGGGTCGAGGTGAACGAGCTGGGCGAGGGGTTCGCCCAGGTCTCGCTGCACTACGGGTTCATGGAGGAGCCCACCGTGGGCCTCGACCTGCCCCCTGCCCTCGGGCTCGACCCGGCGCGCACCGTGTACTTCCTCGGCCGGGAAACCGTGCTCTCCACCAGCCGGGTGGGCATGGCCCCGTGGCGGGAGCGGCTTTTCGCCCTGCTCACCCGCAACGCGGCCAACGCGGCCCGGTTCTTCGACCTGCCGCCCGACCGGGTCTTCGAGGTCGGCATGCACGTCGACATCTAGCCCGGTCCCGCGATTGACTAGCGAACTATGCTTCGCCTATCATGGCGCCGCCTGCCGTCCGCGGCCGGTGAAGGGGAGTACCCCGCAAGCGTCCACGCCGTCAGGACGGCCTCGAGCCCGGTGTGGACCGCCGCCATCGTCGGCGGGAGAGACCTTCGGCATCGCTCCATCGCGCCGCCCGGAGGTCGTATCCACGTGTTCTCCCCCACCCCCCTACAGCTCGGCCGCATCGCCGGAGCGCCCGTGCGCGTCAGCTGGTCCGCGCTGCTCATCGCGGCGCTGATCGCCTACACCGTCGCCGAGGGCCTCCTGCCCGCCGCCGCGCCGGCGCTCCACCCCCTCGCCCGCTATGGGCTCGCCGCCGTCGGGGGCGTGGCCGTGCTGGCCTCGATCCTCGCCCACGAGCTGGGCCACGCGTTCACCGCTCGCCGGGTGGGCGTGCCGGTCGACGCCGTCGAGCTCTGGCTCTTCGGCGGCGCCGCCAAGCTCTCCTCCGAGCCGGACCGGCCTGGGCCCGCCCTGGCGATCGCCGCCGCCGGGCCGGGGGTGAGCCTGGCGCTGGGCGCCGGCCTGCTCGGCGCGTCCTCCACGCTGGGCGCGCTCGACGTTGCGCCGGCGACCGCCGCGCTGGCCGGCTGGCTCGGCTGGCTCAACCTCCTGCTCGGCGCCTTCAACCTGCTCCCCGGCCTGCCCCTCGACGGGGGGCGGATCGTGCAGGCGGTGCTCTGGCGTCGCCACGGGGACCGCGCCCGGGCCTCGCTCACCGCCGCGGCCGCCGGGCGGGTGGTCGGCCTCGTGGTCGTGGCCTACGGCCTGTACGCCGTGTTCGGCGGCCGGGCCGGCGGGCTGTGGACCGCCCTCGTGGGCCTGTTCGTGCTGAGCGCGGCGAAGGCCGAGCAGGCGTCGGTGCGGGCCGAGGCCGCGTTCGCCGGCTTGACCGTGGGCGAGGTGATGACACCCTCGCCGGTGCTGGCGCCCGACTACCTCAGCATCGACGACTTCGCGCAGCAGTACGCCGCCGTGCACCGCCGCTCCACCTTCCCCGTGCAGGAGTTCTCGGGGCGGGTGGCCGGCGTGGTCAGCCTCGCCGAGCTGCGCCGCCGCGGCGCCCACGCCGGCGACGAACGGCGCCTGCACGAGCTGATGACCCCCGCCGAGCAGCTCACGTGGGCCAGCGCCGAGGAGCCCCTCCTGGCCGTGCTGCGCCGCGCCCGACCGGGCGGCGACGGGACGATCCTCGTCGGCGAGCCCGATCGGCTGGTGGGCATGGTGACCAAGGGCGACTTGGCCCGCGCCGCGCAGCGTCGCCCCTTGACCGCCCCGGCCGTCGCCGGGCCTTGACCCCCGGCCGCGGCCGGTCCGCGCCCTACCCGATCGGGGGGCGGGCCGCCGCGAGCCGGGCCCCGGTAACCTCCCCGCCGTGACGCAGCCCTTCCGGTTCGGAGTGATGTACGACTGCCGCCTGCGCCCCGACAGCGGGATGGCGATGGCCGACGTGTACGCCGCCACCGTCGAGCAGGCCGCCCTCGCCGACCGGCTCGGGCTCGACATGGTGTGGTTCACCGAGCACCACTTCGTGGCCGACGGGTACCTCCCGGCCTTCCAGCCGGTGGCCGGGGCGGTCGCGGCGGTCACCAGCCGGATCCGCATCTCGAACGACGTGGCCCTCCTGCCGCTCTACCATCCGATCCGTCTGGCCGAGGAGCTGGCGGTGCTTGACCAGCTGAGCAACGGGCGGATGGAGCTCGGCATCGGCATGGGCTACGTGCCGAGCGAGTTCGCCGCCTTCGGGCAGTCGGTGCGCAACCGGGTGTCGCTCACCGAGGAGGGCATCGAGATCCTGCGCCAGGCGTGGGGCGACGGGCCGGTGCGCGTGGCCGGCCGGCGCTATCGGATCGACGGGGTGGAGGTGCACCCCAAGCCCGTGCAGCCCGGCGGGCCGCCGCTGTGGATCGCGGCGATGAAGGCCCCCGGCGCGCTGCGGGCGGCCCGCCTCGGCGCCCACCTGCTGCCCCAGGGCGCCCGGGCCGAGGTGCTCGACCCGTGGCGGGAGGCGGTGCTCGCCCGGGGCGGCGACCCGGCCGAGCACCGGGTGGGGGTGGCCCGCGGCATGCTGGTGACCGACGACGCCGAGCGCGACTGGCCCCCCATCCTCGCCGCCGAGCGCTGGAAGATGGGCATCTACCAGCGGTTCTTCGCCGAGACGCCCGACACGTACACCTTCGGCCGCAAGGGCGCCGGCCCGATCCCCCAGACCTGGATCGTGGGCGACGCCGAGCACTGTGCGAACGAGCTCGTGAGCTTCGTGGAGGAGTACGGCCTCACCGACGTGAGCACCGCCGGCCTGCCGCCCGGCGTCGACCCCGCGGTGATGGGCGCCAACCTCGAGCGGATCGCCAACGAGGTCCTGCCCGCCGTGCGGGCCCGGCTGGCCGGTTAGGCGGCGGCGACCGGGTGCGGGGCGGCGGAGAGCCATGCACCAGCGGCGTGCGCCGAGCGCTCCGCGGGCGGGTCAGTCACGGCGATGAACGACTCGGCCCTGGGTCGCCGCCGCACGTTCGAGGGTTCCGGCGATCCGACTGCGGCTGGCGAATCGGTCGGGGTCGGTGAACGCGGCGTCGAAAGGGACCGGGGTTCGCGCGCGGCGGCAACCGCGCGTGCCTTGAGAGCGGCGGCGTCGGCTGGGTCATACCGGTCGAGCACAACAAGCAGATCCACGTCGCTGTCGGCGTTGTCGTCGCCTCGGGCGACCGACCCGAACAGCACAATCTCGACGGCGTCGAACTCGAGGGCGAGCTCCCGGGCGAGCGGCTCGACCCAGTCGGCCAGGAGACGGCCGTCCCACACGGCGCGGCCGTCTCGGACCTCCCAGGTCACCGAGCCGCGCGCCACGCCCCTCATCGTAGAAGCCTCGTGCCGCCGGTTCCTGCTCCTGGCCGGTTAGGCGGCGGCGACCGCCAGGGACTTCACCATGCTCACGTGCAGGTCGGGCGCCCACACCGGCGGGCCGGCCAGCTCGAAGCGGCGCAGCGTGGCCCGGCGGGCGAGCTCGCGGAACATGGCGCGCAGCTCCCAGCGGGCGAGGTTGGCGCCGAGGCAGAAGTGCACCCCGTGGCCGAACGCGAGGTGGTAGTTCGGCTCGCGGGTGATGTCGAACTCGTAGGGCCGCTCGAACATCGCGTCGTCCCGGTTGGCCGACGGGTACCAGATGCCGACCGTGTCGCCGGCCTTGATCGCCACGTCGCACACGGTGACGTCGCGCACCGCGGTGCGGGCGAACTGCAGCACCGGGGAGGTCCAGCGCAGGATCTCCTCCACGGCGGGCTCGCTCCAGCGGCCCGGGTCGGCCTCGAGGCGGGCCAGCTGGTCGGGGTGCTCCTTCAACGCCATGATCCCCTTGGTCGTGGCGTTGCGGGTGGTCTCGTTGCCGGCGGCGATGAGCAGGAACAAGTAGCCGTGCAGCTGCTGCTGGGTGAGGGCTGCGCCGTCGACCTCGCCGTTCACGAGCAGGCTGGCCACGTCGTCGCCGGGCTCGGCCCGCTTGCGGGCGATCAGGGACTCCAGGTAGTCGAAGAACTCCACCCGCAGCCGTCGGCGCATCTCGGCGCGGTCCTCGCCGGGCTGCGCCCACTCCATCGAGTGCGGCTGCACCAACGCGTCGGTCCAGCGGTGGATGTCGGCCCAGTCCTCGGTGGGCACCCCCATCAGCTCGCAGATCGTGGCGAGGGGGAGCTTGACCGACAGCGTCTCGACGAGGTCGAGCGGTTCGCCTGCGGCCAGTCGGGCCTCGAACTCGTCGACGATCTCGGCCGCCGCCGCGTCGAGCGACGCCGCCATCCGCCGGCACTGCGCCGGGGTGAACGACCGGGCCACCAGCAGGCGGAACGCGGTGTGGCGCGGGGCGTCCATGTACACCATGTCGAACGGCTCGGAGGGATCCCACCCGTACAGCTCGTCTCGTTTGGCCTTCACCTCCCACATCCGCCGGTCGTGGTTGGTGGAGGCGAGGCGCAGACGCGGGCCGCCGTTGATGAACGAGCGGCCGTCGCGTCCCACGGCGTGGACGTCGCGATAGCGGGTGATCGCCCAGAACGGCTCGATCCCGGGGCGGTCGTACCAGTAGACCGGCGCCTCGCGGCGCAACAGGTCCCACTCCTCCCACGGGTAGCCCCGCTCCACGTAGCGGGACAGCGAGTGGATGTCGATCGAATCGAGATCGGCTCGGGTGAGCGTCATGGTCGCCGAGGCTAGATCAGCGTCACGCCACAATCCGCTCGGCTCGCAGCGCGGCGATCTCCCCGGCGGACAGCCCGAGCTCGCCGAGCACCTCGTCGGTGTGCTGACCGAAGCCGGGGGCGGGGCGTTGCCGCGGCGGCGGGGTGGCCGAGAGCCGGGCCGGCGGCCGCAGCGCCCGAACCGGCCCGGCGCTCGGGTGCTCGTAGGTCTCGATCAGCTGGTTGTGCGCCACCTGCGGGTCGGCCAGCACCTGGTCGAGGTCCTGCACCGGCGCGCAGGGCACGTCGGCCGCTCGCAGCACGGCCAGCGCGTCGGCGGTGCGCAGCGCGGCGAACGTGGGCCGGCACTCCTCGAGCAGCGCCTGCGCGTTGAGCACCCGCTCCGCTCGGGTGGCGAAGCGAGGGTCCAAGGCGAGCTCGGGGCGGCCCAGGCCCTCGCAGGCGCGGCGGAACCGGTCATCGGTCGGCCACGCCAAGGCGAGCTGCCCGTCGGCGGTGGTGAAGGGCTCATACCACTCGGTGTAGGTGGGCGCGTGCGGCGCGGCGGCGATCGTGTGGTTCCAGAACATGTCGAGCCAGAGGAAGGCCATCGTGGCGTCGAGCATGTTGACCTGCACGTGCTGGCCGAGCCCGGTCGCCGCCCGGGCCACGAGCGCGCTGAGCGCGGCGTTGGCCGCGGTCATGGCGGTGATCTTGTCGGCGAAGACGTTCTTCACGAAGTCGCCGCCCTGGCCGGCCACGACGCCGGCGGTGGCTTGGATGATCGGGTCGTAGACCGGCTGGTCGGCGTAGGGGCCGTCGGGCCCGAAGCCCGACACCGACACGTACACCAACCGTGGGTTGCGCGCCGCCAGCTCGGCGTAGCCCAGCCCGAGCCGCTCTGCCACGCCCGGGCGCCAGTTCTGGACGAACACGTCGGCCCGGTCGGCCAGCAGCAGGGCGAGCTCGCGGCCTCGCGGGCTGCGCAGATCCAGCGCGATGGCCCGCTTGCTGCGGTTCATCGCCACCCACGCGCCGGACACGTCGCCCACCACCGGCCCGGTCAGGCGGAGCACGTCGGGCCGGTCGACCGGCTCAACCGAGATCACGTCGGCGCCCTGGTCGGCCAGCTGCGACGTGGTGAACGGGCCGGCCACCGCGGCCGACACGTCGAGCACCCGGACCCCGGCGAGTGCTCCGCCGTTGGTGATGGCTGCGCCGGTCATGGCGGTGCAGTCTGCCCCGCTGCCAGGGCCGGCGCCGGACAACCGGGCAGCGCCGCCCTCCCGGGTCAGCCCCCGCGCAGCGTGTCGACGATGATGGCGAGGCCGAGGTCGAGGTCGGCCTCGCTGATCGTGAGCGGCGGGGCGAAGCGGATCGTCGTGCCGTGAGTGTCCTTCGCCAGCAGCCCGGCGGCCAGCAGCTCCTCGGCCACCGCGCGCCCGCTGCGCCCGCCCTCGGCGAGCTGGATCGCCCACCACAGCCCGCAGCCCCGCACCTCCACCACGCCGGGCAGCTCCGCGGCGCGCAGCGTGTCGAGCACGTGGGCGCCGAGCCGGGCCGAGCGGGCCTGCAGCGTGCCCGGCAGGAGCAGCTCCACCACCACCTGCCCGACGGCGGCGGCCAGCGGGTTGCCGCCGAAGGTGGAGCCGTGCTCCCCGGGGCGCAGCACCTCCAGCACCCGCCAGTCGGCCGTGACCGCCGAGGCGGGGACGATCCCCCCGCCGAGCGCCTTGCCGAGGATCATCACGTCGGGCTGCACGCCCTCGTGCTGGCAGGCGAAGGTGCGCCCCGTGCGCCCGAGGCCGGACTGGATCTCGTCGGCGATCAGGAGCACGTTGCGCTCGGCGCACAGCTCGCCAACGCGGGTGTGGAAGCCAGCAGGCGGCAGGATCACGCCCGCCTCACCCTGGATGGGCTCCATCAGCACGGCGGCCGTGCGGTCGTTGAGCGCGGCGGCCAGCGCGTCCGCGTCGCCGAAGGGGACCGTCACGAAGCCGGGGGTGAAGGGCCCGAAGCCGTCGCGGGCCGACGGGTCGTCGGAGAACGACACGATCGTGGTGGTGCGGCCGTGGAAGTTGCCGGCGAACACCACGATCTCGGCCTGCCCGGCGGGCACGCCTTTGCGCTCGTACGCCCACTTGCGAGCCAGCTTGAGCGCCGTCTCGACGCCCTCGGCCCCGGTGTTCATCGGCAGCATCGCCTCGTGGCCGGTGAGCCGGCTCACCGCCTCGGCGTACGGGCCGAGCTGGTCGTTGTGGAAGGCGCGGCTGGTGAGCGTGATGCGCTCGAGCTGGCGGTGGGCGGCGGCGACGAGCGCCGGGTGACGGTGCCCGAAGTTGAGCGCCGAGTAGGCGGAGAGGAAGTCGAGGTAGCGCCGGCCCTCCACGTCGGTGACCCACGACCCCTCGCCCTCGGCCAGCACGACCGGCAGCGGATGGTAGTTGCGGGCGAGGTGGGCGCCCTCGACGCCGATGGCGGAGCGGGACCGGGTCGGGGCGCCGGCGCGGGGAAGGGTGGGGGCGGTCATCGTCAGGCCTCCGGGCCGAGGTCGAGGGGGAGGGTCAGGCAGCGGACGCTGCCGCCCGATTTCTGGAACTCCGACACCTCGACGGTCATCACGTCGAGGCCGAGGCGGGCCAGCTCGGCCGCCACCCGGTCGGGGCAGCGGGCGGTCACGAACGTGTTGCCGACCACGAGGGAGTTGGCGGCGAACGCCACGGCCTCGGAGGCGTCGAGGGCGATCACGTGGGGAAGAGCCTTCACGAGCCGGGCGGCGTCGTCGGGCGAGAACGCGTCGAGGTAGGCGAGCGCAGCGCCCTGGCCGAGGGGGCAGAAGCAGGTGTCGAAATGGTAGAAGCGCTCGTCGACGAGCCTCAGCGGGAGAACCGGCAGGCCGCACACCTCGCCGAGCGCGTCGAGCGCCGCCCGGTCGGAGCGGAACCCCCAGCCGCCCACGAGGAGGCCGTCCTGCACGAACGCGTCGCCCGCCTCGAAACGGACCTCGGGCGGGGCGGGC
This sequence comes from Acidimicrobiales bacterium, assembly GCA_046153015.1. Lineage (GTDB taxonomy): Bacteria > Actinomycetota > Acidimicrobiia > Acidimicrobiales > CAIXPF01 > JBJXGF01. Next base: position 20,279 of record JBJXGF010000276.1, read on the forward strand.
AGCTCGACCACCTCCAGGCCGAGCTGCTCGAAGCAGGCTCGCCAGTGGGGCTCTTCCGCTCGGCGCTCGGCGTGGCGGAAGCGGCTTGGCACCGCCCGCGACCCCCACACGAACCCGGCGTTCATGGCGAAGGCCATGTCGGGCAGGCCGGGCTGATCGCCGGCGACGTGCACGGTGGCGCCCAGCGACTCGAGGGCGGCCGCCAGGCGCTTCCACTCCAGCTGCGCGGCCGCGGTGTCGACACCAGGCTGCATCCAGGGATTGATGCAGTACGTCACGTCGAAATGTCGGGGCTCCACCAGGAGGTAGCGGCGGCCCCAGCCCAACCGGTCGGTCATGCCCGTCTTTCTGGTCTGTTGTGCTGGTCTGTCGTGCTGGTCTGTCGTGGTCGTGCGCGTGTCCCAACTGGTACGCCAGGATGTTAGATTGTTAGACAATCCTACAGAGTTCGGCAAGGGGTGATGGGATGGAGCTGCTGCGTCACGACGGCGTCGACGGAGCCGAGCCACGCTCCGAGCCCGCCGACCTGGCCGGCAACGACGGCGACGACCTGGTAGGCGCGGCGGTCGAGCTGGCCGAGCGGCTGCTGGCCGAGGCGGGCCGGCTGGAGAGCAGGGCGCAGCGCCGCCGCCAGGCCCGCCTCGGCGCCCTGGTGGAGGACCGCGACGCGAAACGCTTCGCCTTCCTCCTGACCGACCGCGTGCTGCGCCCCGCGGACCGCGCCGTGGGCGCCCGGCAGCTGGCGAAGCTGGTGGCGAAGCGGGGCGCGCCGCGCGCCTTCCCGCTCCTCGACCGGCTCGGCCTGCGCCTCGCTGCGGCCGCGGCCCCGAAGGCCCCCGGGCTGGTGATGCCGCTCGTGGTGGCCCGGCTGCGCCGGGAGAGCGACCCGGTGATCCTCGACGCCCGGCCCGACCGGCTGGCCCGGCACCTCGCCCGGCGGCGCCGCCAGGGCATCTCGGGCAACGTGAACGTGCTCGGCGAGGCCATCCTCGGCGACGCCGAGGCCGACCGCCGCCGGGCCGCCATGCTGGCCCAGCTCGCCGACCCTGCGGTGGACTACGTGTCAGTCAAGCTCAGCGCCATCGCCGCCAACCTGTCGGTCGTGGCGTTCGACGCCACCGTGGAGCGCCTCGCCGAGCGGCTCGCTCCGCTCTACCGGGCCGCGGCGGTCACCACCCCGCCCAAGTTCGTGAACCTCGACATGGAGGAGTACCGGGACCTCTGGCTCACCGTCGGGGTGTTCCGGGCCCTGCTCGAGCGGCCCGAGTTCGAGCGGCTCCCGGCCGGGATCGTGCTCCAGGCCTACCTGCCCGACTCGTTCACCGCGCTGGTGGAGCTCACCGAGTGGGCGCAGGCCCGGGTGGCCGCCGGCGGCGCGCCCGTGAAGGTGCGGATCGTGAAGGGCGCCAACCTGGCGATGGAGGCGGTGGAGGCCGAGCAGCACGGTTGGACCCCGGCCCCGTTCGCGACCAAGGCCGAGGTCGACGCCAACTACAAGAAGATGCTCGACTGGGCGCTGACGCCCGAGCGGGCCGCTGCGGTGCGCATCGGCGCCGCCAGCCACAACCTGTACGACCTGGCGTGGGCGTTGCTGCTGGCCGAGGCGCGCGGGGTGAGCGAGCGGGTCGACGCGGAGATGCTCGAAGGCATGGCCCCGGGCCAGAGCCTGGCTGTGGCTCGCCGCGCCCGCCGCCTCCTCGCCTACACCCCGATCGCCGACCGAGCCGACTTCGCCTCCGCCGTCGCCTACCTCACCCGCCGCCTCGACGAGAACACCGCGCCGGAGAACTTCCTCGCTGCGCTGCACCGCTTGGCCGCCGACCCGGCGGCGCTGGCCGAGCAGCGCCAGCGCTTCGAGGCCGCCGTCCGCGACCGGCTGACCCTCTCGGCGGAGCCCCGCCGCCGCCAGGACCGCCGAGCCGCGTCGCCGCCCACCCCGAGCGGCGAGCTCGGCCCGTTCGTGAACGAGCCCGACACCGACTTCACGCTGCCCGCCAACCGCGCCTGGCTCGCCGCCGAGCTGGCCGCGCCGCGCGACGCCGCCCTGCCCGACGAGCTCACCACGCTGGCCGACATCGACGAGGCGGTGGCCCGCGCCCGGACCGCCGCCGCCCGCTGGCGGGCCGCCCCGGCCGGCGCCCG
>JBJXGF010000280.1:0-7086 GCA_046153015.1 Acidimicrobiales bacterium
GCCGCGACGGTGTTCGACGGCGCCCGCCTCGCCGTCACCCTGCGGCGCACCCGCGCCGCGCACCTCGCCCGGCTGCGGGCCGAGCTCGACCCGGCGGCGGTCGTGCTGTACCTGCCCTACCTGTTCACCCGCAGCCACGGCATTCGCGCCACCCGACAGATGGCCGAGGCGCTGGCCGCGGAGCTGGAGGGCTAGGTGAGCCTCGAGCCGCTGCTCGCCAGCAAGGAGATCGTGGTCGTCTGCGGCGCCGGCGGCGTGGGCAAGACCACCGTGGCGGCCTCGGCGGCGGCGATGGCCGCGGCCCGCCTCGGCGACAAGGTGCTCGTCCTCACCGTGGACCCCGCCCGCCGCCTCGGCGACGCGCTCGGCCTGGCCGGGCTGGGCAACGTGGAGGTCAAGGCGCCGGCCGAGGCGTTCGCCGCCGCGGGCGCGTCGCCGCGGGGCGAGCTGTGGGCGGCGATGCTCGACACCAAGCAGTCCTGGGACGACCTCGTGGCCCGCCACGCGCCCGACGCCGCCACCCGCGACGCGATCCTGGCCAACCCGCTCTACCAGAACGTGACCGGCCGGTTCATCCAGTCCCACCACTACATCGCCGCGGAGCGCCTCTATGAGATCCACGCCTCGGGCCGCTACGACCTGATCGTGGTCGACACGCCGCCCTCCCGCCACGCGATCGACTTCCTCGAAGCGCCGGAGCGGATGGCGGAGTTCTTCTCGAGCCGCTTCCTGCGCCTGTTGATCACGCCGTACCGGTCCCGGCTCGTGTCGGCCGCCTCCCGGCCGTTCTACAGCGTGGCCGATCGGGTCCTGGGCTCGCAGCTGCTGGCCGACATCGCCGAGTTCTTCATCCTGTTCCAGACCATGTACGACGGCTTCGTGGCCCGCGCCCGGGCCGTTCGCCGCACCCTGCGGGACGAGCGGACCGCGTTCGTGGTGGTCACCACGCTCGAGGCGGCCCCCGCCCGGGAGGCCGCGTTCTTCCTCGCCGCGTTGGCCGAGGGCGGGTTCCCGCTCGGCGCGCTCGTGTTCAACCGGGTGCTGCCCGACTACTTCCTCGACCCCGCCGCGGCCGCCGCCGCCCGGCGGCTCTCCGCCGCCGCCGGGGACGCCGCCGCCGCCCTCGGCGAGGACGCCGCGGCTGCGCGGGTGCTGCGCGAGGTGGGGGAGAGCTTCCTCAACTTCCAGATCGTCGCCAGCCGCGAAGCGGAGCACCGCAATGCCCTGTCGGCGGGCCGCCCGCCGGGCTCGGTGGCGGCGGCCCCGCACCTGGCCGGGGAGGTTGCCGAGCTCGCCGGGCTGCTGGAGCTGGGCGGCCACCTCTGGCGCTGAGCGACGGGCGGCGCGCCCGTACACTTGGCGTCGCTTGTCGACCCTCACCGAGCTCGCCCGCGCCCACACCTCGCTGACCCAAGTGCAGATCGGGCGCCTGGCGCGCCTCGTGGCCTACTGGTCCCTCGCCGCCGACCTGTGCTTCAACGACCTGCTGCTCTTCGCTCCGGTCGCGGGGCCGAGAGGCCGGGAGGGCGAGCAGTTCGTGGTGCTGGCCCAGGTGCGCCCCGCCACGGGCCAGACCCTCTACGAGAGCGACCTGGTGGGCGCGTTCGCCGAGCTGGACGACCGGCCGATCCTGGCCGAGGCGCTCGCCGCCGGCGAGATCCTCGAGGGCCGCATCACGGTGCCCCACCTGGCCGAGGCGGTGCACGTGCAGGCCATCCCGGTGCGGGTCGAGGGCCGGGTGGCGGCGGTGATCTCCCGCGACAGCGCACCCTCGAAGAGCCGCAGCCAGGGCGAGCTCGAGCGGGCGTACCTCGCCGTGTTCGGCCGGGTGGCGGCCATGATCGCCGCCGGGGAGTACCCCTTCCCCGGCGACGAGCTCGACGCCGAGGACCCACCCCGGGTGGGCGACGGCGCGGTGCTGCTCGACGCCGCCGGCGCGGTCACCTACGCCTCGCCCAACGCCCGCTCGAACCTGCACCGCATCGGGCTGCACACGAACCCGGAGGGCGCCCGCCTGAGCGAGGTGGGCATTCACGACACGGTCGTGGCGCCCAGCTTCCGGGAGCGTCGCCCCGCCGCGCAGGAGGTGTCGAGCGGCTTCGAGGAGCACGTGCTGGCCCACTGCACCCCGCTGCTCGAGGGCGGCGAGGTGGTCGGCGGCCTGCTCCTGCTGCGCGACATATCCAAGCTCAAGCGGCTCGACCGGCTCCTGATGTCGAAAGACGCCACGATCCGCGAGATCCACCACCGAGTGAAGAACAACCTGCAGACGATCTCGTCGCTGCTGCGCCTCCAGGCCCGTCGGTTGGCCTCTCCCGAGGCGAAGTCGGCGCTCGAGGAGTCGGTGCGCCGGATCGGCTCGATCGCGCTGGTGCACGAGAGCCTGGCTCGCGACGCCGGCGACGACGTGTCCTTCCTGGAGATCGCCCGCCCGATCGTGCGGATGGTCGAGGAGTCGCTGCTCTCCCCCGAACGGGAGGTGCACTTCAAGATCAGCGGCGACCCGATCATGCTGCCGGCCACCGTGGCCACGCCGCTGGCCGTCGTGCTCAACGAGCTGCTCCAGAACGCCGTGGACCATGCGTACCCGCCTGGCGCCGAGCTGGCGGCCGACGCCGAGCGCCGCCTCGGCCTGGTCGACATCCGCCTCACGGTCGAGGGCGACGAGCTGGTGCTCCTCGTGGCCGACGACGGCGTGGGCCTGCCGGAGAGCTTCGGCTCGGCCCCCTCGAGCGGGTTGGGCCTGTCGATCGTGCGGGCGTTGGTGACGAGCGAGCTCGGCGGCTCGATCGACATCCGCCCCCGGGCCGAGGACCAAGGCGGCGGCACCAGGGTCGAACTGCGAGCCCCGCTGCCCGACGGGTCTCCCGCGGAACTCGGCTAGGCGAGCTGGTTCAGGCGCCGGCGGCGCGCTGGTGCGCCAGCCAGACCTTGCGCAGCTTGCGGCGCTCCTCCTCGGAGGTGCCGCCCCAGATCCCCGAATCCTGGTTGGTGATCAGCGCGAACTCGAGGCAGGGCACCCGCACATCACAACCGAAGCAGACGGCCTTGGCCGTTTCGATCTGCTCGATCGCCGGGCCGGTGGTGCCCACGGGGAAGAACAGATCCGGGTTCGTGTCGCAACAAGCTGCGTGGCGCCGCCAACTGTCGTTCTCTGCTGCCAACGACAGGCTGCGGCTAGAAGTGAGGGCCAACGTTCCTCCACGCAACGCGGGCCGCTTGCTGCGGGGGCCGCGATATCCGTCACGGAGCCGACGCCGCGCACCACACGCACCGGCCTGCAGGTGGCGACCGGGTGAACAGTACTTGTCATCAAGTTGCCACAGCAAGGGGCACATGGTCGTTTGTCGCCTGACGGTTCCGCCGCCCCGCGACCTGCCCGGCGATCCCGCTGCGACCAGCCCGTTCGCGCCCCCACAGCCGCCAACGGGCAGCGGTCGAGCAGGGCGGTCGGGCAGATATCCCCCAAACCGGTTCGCTCGCCTACTACTGTTCACCACTCAGCGGTGTTGCTCCCCTACGCAACGTCGGACCAGCGGCGGGCACGGCCACCCGGAGCGCCTCCGGCTGGTACGCCACCTCTACCCGTTCCACGCAGCCGACGAACTCGCCGTCGAGCTGCAGCGGCATCGGCCGATCGGCCTCGATGGCGGCGCGGCTCACGCCCGGACGCAGCGAGACCGCTCGACCCACCCCGGCCCGGGGCCCGAGGCGCAGCGCCGCGCCCGTGGTGCGCAGCACGGGCCCGAGCCTGAGCGTGAGCCCCGCCGCAACGGTGAGGCCCGTCCCGGCGGGGCCGAGGCGGATCGGCCAGCGGTACAGGTAGGTGTACGGGTCGCTGTTCACGAACAGCACGAAGTAGGCCGGGGTGGACGGCTCGTCAGCCAGGGCGAGGCTCAGGTGCGGCGCCCGTCGGTCGAGGCCCCGCAGCCACGTGTCGACCGCGGCGCCCACGAACCACAGGTGACCGAGGCGGCGCTTCAGCCGTCGGCGGGCCTCGACCCGCGCGATCACCGCGGCGTCGAAGCCGACGCCGGCGTTGCAGAGGAAGAGCCGCCCATTGGCCCGGCCCGCGCCCACCGGGCGCACGGAGCCCGCGGCCAGGCTCTCGAGCAGGGTCTTCGTCGCCGCCGGGGCGTTGTTGGGGAGCCCGATGCTGCGGGCGAACACGTTCGTCGACCCCGCCGGCACCGGCAGCAGGATGGCCTCGGTGCCGGCCAGCCCGTTGGCCGCCTCGTTGAGCACGCCGTCGCCGCCGAGCACGGCCACGGCGTCGGTGCCGAGCGCGGCCGCGGTGCGGGCGAGCGAGGTGGCCCGGCCCGGCCGGGTGGTCTCGATCACCGACACGTCGTGCTCGACCCGCAGCAGCCGCTCCACGTGAGCGCGCACGTGCGCGGTGACCCCCCGGGCGAGCGGGTTGACGATGAGGAGCACCTTCAAGGCGGCGCATTGTGGCGCCGGTCCGGGCTCGGAGTGCGGCCGGAGGCCGGTCGGCCACGAGTTGATCCGGCGCGGGGGCAGGTCACAGAATCGCCGCCATGAATGTGGTCGTCTGCGTCAAGCAGATCCCGGACCCGGCAGAACCTGGCGCCCTGGATCCTTCAACCAAGACCCTCAAGCGCGACAGCAAGCTGATCTTGGACGAATCCGACTCCTACGGCGTGGAGATGGCCCTCCAGCTCGTCGACGCGGCAGGCGGCGGCGAGGTGGCCCTCGTGTCGATGGCGCCGAACAACGAGATGAGCGGGCTGCGCACGGCGCTGGCCATGGGCGCGGCGAAGGCCGCCCTCGTGTCGGACCCGGCGCTGCAGGGCGCCGACGCGTTGGGCACCGCCAAGGTGCTCGCCGCGGCGATCAAGCGCAACGAGTTCGACCTGGTGCTCACCGCCACCGAGTCGACCGACGGCTACACCGGCACCGTGCCCACCCAGATCGCCGAGCTGCTCGGGCTGCCCTCGGTCACCTTCGCCAAGTCGGTCAAGGTGGACGGCGGCACGGTCCACGTGCAGCGCCAGACCGAGGCGGGCTATGACGAGGTCGACTGCCCGCTGCCCTGCGTGGTGTCGGTCACCGCGGGCGTGGTCGAGCCTCGCTACCCGTCGTTCAAGGGCATCATGGCCGCCAAGAGCAAGCCGGTCGACCAGCTCACGATCGGCGACCTCGGCCTCTCCGCCGACCAGGTGGGCTGGGCTGGCGCCCGCCAGGAGATCACCGAGCTGGCGCCGGTTCCGGCCAGAGACGCAGGCGAGATCATCGAAGACGACGGCACGGCCCACGAGCGCATCATTGCGTTCCTCGAAGGCCTCAAGCTCATCTAGGGAGCGGACGAACTCATGCTGGACAAGATCTGGGTGTTCGCCGAGGCCGAGGGCGGCGCGGTCAAGACGATCACGTTGGAGATCCTCGCCAAGGCGAGGGAGCTGGCCGACACGGTCGAGTGCGTCTTCGCCGGCGACGGCGACGACGTGGCCGCCGTCCTCGGCGAGCACGGCGCCTCGACCGTGCTGGCCACCGGCGACCTCGGCGACGTGCTGGTGGGGCCCCCGGTGGCCGCCGCGCTGGCCCAGAAGATCGCCGACGGCGACGGGCCCGACCTCTTCATGCTCGGCACCACCTACGACGGGCGGGACGTGGCCGGGCGGCTCTCGGCGAAGATCGACGCGCCGGTGATCACCAACGTCACCGACGTGGCCCTCGACGGCGACGACGTGATCGGCGCGGAGCCGGTCTTCGGCGGCACGATCATGGTGCACACGAAGTTCACCGCCGCCTCGCCCGACAAGCCCGGCATCCTGCTCGTGCGCCCGAAGTCCTTCGCCGCGGAGCCCGCCGGCGGGGGCGAGGCCGCCGTGGAGGAGCTCGAGGCGCCCGACGTGGGCGCCACCGGCGCGGCCACCGTGCTCGGCCGCCACGCGGAGGAGCAGAGCGGCCCGAAGCTCGACGAGGCCGCGGTGGTGGTCTCGGGTGGGCGGGGCCTGGGCGAGGCATCCAAGTACGCCATGATCGAGGACCTGGCCCGCCTGCTCAAGGCCGCCCCGGGCGCCTCCCGGGCCATCGTCGACGCCGGGTGGGTGCCCTATTCGATGCAGGTGGGCCAGACCGGCAAGGTGGTCAAGCCCACCGTCTACATCGCCTGCGGCATCTCCGGCGCCACCCAGCACATGGTGGGCATGAAGGGCTCGAAGAACATCATCGCCATCAACAAGGATCCCGAGGCGCCGATGTTCTCGATCGCCGATCTCGGCGTGGTGGGCGACGTGCACAAGGTGATCCCCAAGCTCATCGACGCGCTGAAGGCCCGCGGGTAACACGCCGGCCCCCGGAGCGGTGCGAGGCGGCCGGCCCACGCCGGCCGCCTCGCCGTGTAGAGGGGGATAGGGTGCGGCCATGTCCACCGTTGCGTTCATGAAGCAGGCCCTCCGGTTCATCGACCGCGGCTTCGCCGAGGCCGACGAAGGCTTGACCGACGAGCAGCTCCACTTCGTCCCCGAAGGCCAGACCCATTCGATCGCCTGGTGCATGTGGCACGCGGCGCGCATCGAGGACCTGTTCGTGCAGCGCATCTACAAGGGCGGCCAGGAGGAGTGGCGCACCGGCGGCTGGGCCGAACGCTGCGGCCTGCCCGAGAAGGGCTTCGGCACGGGCCAGTCGACCGAGGACGCCCAGGCTGTTCACATCACCGATCGGGCCGCCTTCAAGGCCTACCAGGCCAAGGTGCACGAGCTGGCAATGGAGTACTTCGACTCGATCACCGACGCCGACCTCGACCGGGAGACCAAGCTCGGCGACCAGGTCGAGACGCTCGGCCATTCGATCAACATGCACCTCACCGTGCACCTGAACGGGCACCGGGGCGAGGTCAACATGCTGCGGGGCATGATGGGCTTCGAGCCCGTCCTCGTGAACCAGGGCGGCTGAGCGCAGCGAGGCCGCACGGCCGGGGAGCGCCAGCGAGTCGGCCGTGGATGGGGTCCGGGGGCGCAGCCCCCGGAATCGGCGCGGCTGAGCGCAGCGAGGCCGCACGGCCGGGGAGCGCCAGCGAGTCGGCCGTGGATGGGGTCCGGGGGCGCAGCCCCCGGAATCGGC
>JBJXGF010000281.1:0-6339 GCA_046153015.1 Acidimicrobiales bacterium
AGGGGCACCCGAGCGCTGATCATCGAGTCGAGATCGAGCCGGCCCTGCCGGTAGAGCTCCAGGTAGTTCGGCGCGTCGATGTGGAAGTGGTTCGACCCCATGATCGAACCCATGATCCGCTTCTCGAGGTAGAAGTGGCCGGGCTCCAACGTGAGGGTCTGACCGCGGGGGATGGCCCCCACGATCACGGCGAGGCCCCGGGGAGCAAGGCTGTAGAAGCACTGGGCGGCCAGCGTGGCGTTGCCGACCGCGTCGAACGCGAAGTCGACCCCGCCCCGGCTCAGGCGCTTGATCTCGCGGACCACGTCGACATCGGGGTTGGCGGGGCCGACGTCGATCGTGTGGGTGGCGCCGAAGCGCCGGGCGATCTCGAGCTTGGCCGGGTGGATGTCGACCGCGATGATCTGGCGGGCCCCGGCGATGCGGGCGCCCTGGATCACCGAGTTGCCGACGCCGCCGGCGCCGAACACCACCACCGAGGAGCCGGGCGTGACCTGCGCGGTGTTCAGCGCCGCGCCCACCCCGGTGGTGACCCCACAGCCCACGAGCGAGGCCCGGTCGAGGGGGATGTCGTCGTCGATCTTCACCACGGCCCGCTCGTGCAGCAGCATCACCTCGCTGAAGCCGGCGAGGTCGGCGAACTGCGCCAGCTCCGAGCCGTCCTGGGACAGGCGGGGCTTGTCGCCCTTGCGCCGCCGGACCGCGCGGCGGTCGGTGCAGAGATGGGTGCGGCCGAGCAGGCACTGGTTGCAGCGCCCGCAGAACATCGAGGTGCAGGCGATCACGTGATCGCCGGGCTGCACGGACTGCACGGCCGAGCCGACCTTCTCCACGACCCCGGCCGGCTCGTGGCCGGGCACGGTCGGCAGCGGCCCGGCGATGGCGCCCTGCATGAAGTGCAGATCGCTGTGGCACACCCCGCACGCCGAGGTGCGCACGAGCACCTCCTCCGGCGCCGGCTCGTCGACCTCGATCTCCTCGAAGGTGACCGAGCTGCCGATCTCGCGGAACACCGCCGCTTTCGCCTTCATCACGATACGCCTGCCTTGGTTCAGCGGCCCTCGGGCCGGTACAGCTTGATCGGCTGGTTCTTGACCATCCAGCCCTCGTTCTTGCGCCACGGCTTGCCGGTGAGCCAGCCGCCGTCGACCACGTGCGCGGCGCCGGTGACCCACTCGGAGTCGTCGCTGGCGAGGAACAGCGCCGTCTTGGCGATGAACATCGGGTCCCCGGCCTTGGGCATCGGCTGCGCGGCGGGCAACCGGTCGATCATCTTCGCCACCCGCGCGTCGACGGCCTCCCGGCCGATGTCGCTGATGGCCTTGCCCGAGGACAGCGGCGTGGGGATGATGCCCGGGCAGATGGCGTTGACCCGCACCAGGTTCTCGGCCAGCTCGTTCGCTGCGCTCTTCGTGAGCGTGATCACCGCCGACTTGGCGACGCTGTAGAGGTGGGCGCCCATCCCCGTCTGGATCCCGGCGACGCTGGCGGTGTTGATGATGCTGCCCGAGCCCTGCGCCTTCATGATCGGCGCCGCGTGCTTGATGCCGAAGAACACGCCCTTCAGCAGCACGTCGAAGGTGAGATCCCACTCCTCCTCGCTGATGCCCTCGATCGGGCCCATCGCGCCCCCGAAGCCGGCGTTGTTGAACACCACGTCGAGGCTGCCCCAGCGGTCGCGCGCCTGCTGGAGGGCGCCGGCCACGTCGGCCTCCACCGTGACGTTCACGGGCCGGAAGTCGGCGTTCTCGCCGAGCGACGCGGCGTACTCCTCGCCGACCTCACGCTGCATGTCGGCGATCAGCACCCGGGCGCCCTCGTCGACGAACAGCTTGGCCGTGGCGGCGCCGATGCCGCTCGCCCCGCCGGTGATGACCGCCACCTTGCCGTCGAGCCTGCCCACGTGACCCCTCCCGTCGCTGTGATCCAACGGCGAGACGCTAGCCGCGCCGCTCAGGAGCAGGTGCAGGCGACGGTCTGATCCAGGGCCTGCCAGCGATAGCGGGTAGGCGGCGACGCCGCGCCGCAGCCTGTGCAGGTGAGCCGCCACACCGAGCCGTCGCCGACGACCTCGAGCGGCGCGTCGCCGGTGGAGAGCCGCTTCGGCGCCGCCCGCGGGGTGGTGATCGCCGGCAGCTCCAGCTCGGGGGGGGCGAGATAGGGGCCGTCCCCCGGCGGGGGCAGGCGCGCGCCGAGGCGGTCGAGCACCGCAGCGGCGCGGCAGTCGGGCTCACCGAGGGCGTAGGCGAGGTAGGCGTAGGCGCCCTCGACGCCGAGGCGCTCGACCAGCGCCGCCTCCCACGCGTCGGCCCCGGCCCCCGCGGCCTCCGCCTGCGCGGCGGCCGCCTGCGCGGCAACCGCGGCCAACCGTTCGGGGGCGGGCGGGTCGGCCGGGCCCGGCGCGTCGAGAAACGCCTCGATCTCAGCGAAGCACGACGCGTCGAACACCGCCGCCGCCTCGGAGATCTGCTCGATCTCCTCGACGAAGCCGTCACGCTCGCCGCGCAGCGCCGGGTCCTCCAGCGTGTCGCGGGCGAAGAGCACCACGAACCGGGCGCTCACCCCCGGGCGCTTGCGGCGCAGCACCCGGCCCATCCGCTGGATCATCTGGCGGCGGGTGCGGCTGGCGCTCACCACGATGCCGAGGTTGGCGTCGGGCACGTCGACCCCCTCGTCGAGCACCCGGGGCGCGGCCACCGCGTCGAGGCGGCCGGCCCGCAGATCCTCGAGGATGTCCTTGCGGTCCTGGCGGGCGGTGGCCCCGGTGATCAGCTCGATGCCCACGTGCGGGTCGAGCCGGTTGATGGCGTGATTGGCGGCGCGCACGGTCTCGGTGAAGACCAGCGCGCCCTCGGCCCGCTCGATGAGGCCGGCGAAGCGGCCGAGCACCTCGTGCTTGGCGCTGCTCTGCGCCACGATGTGGCGGCGCTTGGCGAACGCGTCGAGGTAGTCGCGCGCGGCCCGGCCGTCGGGGCCGGCGTCGAGCTCGGCGAGGCGGCCGACGCCGGCGAGGAACGCCCCGAACGGGCTGAGCGGCATGCCGGGCAGCGACCGCAGGCGGCGCCGGGCGGCCACGAGCTGCGCCTCGACCGCGAGGTACTCCTGGCGCTCGTGGCGGGAGAGGGCCACGCCCACGAACGCGGCTCGGGGCCGGGCGCACACCCCGTCGGCGATCGCCTCGGCGAAGCCGTACCGCCAGCACACCCCGCCGAAGTAGGGCAGCAGCAGCTCCTCGACCGCGTCGTCGCTGCGCTCGAGCGTGGCGGTGAGCCCCAGGCGCTCCTCGTAGCCGGCGAGCAGCGCCCGGCGCAGGACCGCGCCGCCGAAGCCGTGGCACTCGTCGGCCACCAGCAGCCCGCCGGCGGCGCCCTCGGGCGGCGCGGGGCGGTGCGACGCCGCCGAGTGACGGGTCGAGATCAGCACGTCGCATCCCTCCGGCGTGTCGCGGTACGCGTCGCCGAGGCGCCCGATCCTCGCCCCGGGCAGCGCGGCCCGCAGCCGGCCGTGCCACTGCTCCATCAGCACCCGGGACGGCGCCACCACGAGCACGAAGCGCCCCCGGCGGCGGGCGTCGGCGGCGGCGGCGAGGGCCACGTCGGTCTTGCCTGAGCCGGTGACCGCCTCGATCACGCCGCGCCGCCCGCAGCGCAGCCACGCGGTGAGCGCGTCGAGCTGCCAGCGGTACAGCTCCGACGGCGGGGGCGGGGCGGGCATGGGCCCATCCACACTAGAGCCGGGGCCCGGCGCCCTCATTCGCCGGGGTCGGCGGGGGGCAGGTCGCCGGCGGCGGCGAGGCGCGGGCGCAGCACCCGCCTCCACACGTAGAGGCCGACGAGCCCGACCACGGCCAGGATCAGCGCGCCCTGCATCAGCCCGACCACGTCGCCGACCCGTTCCCAGCGCTCGCCGAGCACGGCGCCGGCGCCGATCAGGGCGGTGTTCCACACCACGCTGCCGGCCACGCTGAGCGCGCTGAAGCGGGCGAAGGGCATCCGGCGGAACCCGGCGGGGATCGACACCAGCGAACGGATGAGCGGCACACACCGGCCGATGAAGACCGCGGCGTCGGCCCGACGGTCGAACCACGCCTCCGCCCGGCGCAGGTCGTGCTCGCCGAGGCGGAGCCAGCGCCCGTAGCGCACCACGAAGCGGTGCAGGCGCACGGGGCCCACCGCCGCCGAGAGCGCGTAGAGGGCCCACGCGCCGACCAGGGAGCCGGCGCTGGCCGCCGCGATCATGCCCGGCAGGGAGGCGTCGCCGCGGCCGGCCACGAAGCCGGCCAGGGGGAGCACCACCTCGGAGGGGATCGGCGGGAACACGTTCTCGACCGCGACGAGGACGGCGACGCCGAGATAGCCGAGCGTCTCGACGGTGCGGGCGACGCCGTCGGTCAGGTCGTTGAGCATGAGTCGCCGAGCATGGGGTGCGCGCCTTCGTGGGCTGGAGGACGGGGGTGGAGCTGCGCTCGGAGAGCCCGAACGATCCGGCCCACGCTATCGACGCCGGCGCCGAGCCCGGACCGAGCCGACGCTGATCTCGGCTCAGCTCGGCTCAGCTCGGCTCAGCGCCCCCGGCGGAGGTCGAGCGCCAGGGCCCGTTCGGACGGGGCCAGGTCGGCGAGGCGGGCGTCGAGCAGGCGGAGCTGCGCCTCGAGCGCCGCCCGCCGCGAGGGGCCGCACACCTCGAGCAGGTCGCACAGCGCGCGCCGCAGCCGCCGGTGCACCCGTGCCGACCCCGCGCCCCAGTGGCGGATCTCGTCGAAGGCGAGGGGCGCCAGCTCGTCCCAGCCGCGCACGTTCAGCACCACCCGCAGGCGGCCCTCGTCGTCGACCAGCTCCGCCGGCGGTTCGGGCGGCGCCCCCTGAGAGGCGGCCCCCGAGTCTGCGGGGGCGCGTTCGTCGATCGCCTCGCGCGTCTCTTCGGCGATGCGGGCGATGATCGTCACCACCCGGATCGACTGGGCCATGTGGTGGATGTACTCCACGAACATCAAGACGCTGGCCGCCACCAGCACGAACGCGACGCTGATCGTCACGCCGGGCACGAACCGGTCGACCACGCCGTCCTCGCCGCGCACCGCCCGCAGGGCGGTCAGCGCGAACACGAAGGTGGCGACGAACACGCCGAGCGAGAGCTGGGTGATCCAGTCCCGCAGGAAGCCGCGCACCGCCCGCGGCGAGAACTGGCTGCTGGTGAGCTGCAGCGCCACGATCGTGATCGAGAACACCAGGCCGGTGAAGCTGAGCATCGACGACGCGATGACCGACAGCACCGCGCGTGCGCTGTCGGGTCCGCCGGTGAACACGAACGGGGCGTTCTCCCGCTCGAAGCGCTCGTCGAGCTGCACGAGGAGGTGCGCGCCGACCGCGGCCAGCGCCACGAACCCGAGCGGCAGCGCGAAGAACGACTCGCGGAGCCGGCCCCAGGCCACCCGGGCTCGGCGCCGCCGGCGGCCGGCGCTCACGGCCGGCTCAGCGGCCCGGGATGACGGCGCGTCGACGCATCGCAGCCCTCTACCCGCTGCGTCGCCCGCGCAACCAGGCGCGCCGGGGGCGGCGGCTACCGTTGAGGCCGTGAGCTCCGCGAGCCGCCAGCCCGAGCCGCGGCGGCCGGCGCCGGCATCGCCGTTCGGCAAGCGCCTGTTGGCGGCCACCGCCGCGGTGAGCGCCGCCGCGCTGCTCATCGGCGGCGCGTTCGCGGTGCGGGCGTTCCGCGGCGACCAGCGCGAGGTCCGCGTCGACCTTGCCCGCGCCGTGCGGGACGCCGAGGCGGAGGCCGACCGGTTCCTGCAGGACCGCCTGGCGGTGCTCTCGGGCCTCGCCGCCGCCCCGGCAGTGGTGCAGGGCGACCGGCCGGCGATGCAGGAGCTGTTCACCGCCATCGTCGGCGACCGCGTGATCCTCGACGACATCGGCTGGACGCCCCTCGACGGGCGCGGCGCAGTGCTGGCCGGCGTGCCGCTGGCCGACACGGCCGAGGTCGACCTCTCGCAGCGGGAGTACCTGCAGGCGGTCCGCGCGACCGGCCGGCCCTACGTGAGCGACGGGCTGGTGGCGCAGCTTCGCCCGGCGCCGGTGGTGGTGCTGGCCGTGCCCTCGGCCGACGCCGCCGGCGCGCCCACCGGCGTGGTCACCGGCGTGGTGCGCCTCGACGTGCTCACCCCGTCGGGCGCGGCGCTCGGCGGCGGCCGCTCGGTGTCGATCATCGACCGGGCGGGCCGGCGGATCGTGGCGCCGGCGCCGATCCCCGAGCTCACCCCGACGCCGCCGGAGCTGCTGACCCGCCTGCGGGCCGCCGGCGAGGACCGCGCCGTCGCCATCGACGGCGTGCCGTCGCGGG
>JBJXGF010000284.1:0-2730 GCA_046153015.1 Acidimicrobiales bacterium
CGCCGAGCCCGGCCGGCCCGGGCGCGCTCGACAGCGAGGCGGCGGCGGGAGCGAAGAAGGCCGCGGCGGGAGCGGGGCTCGGCCGGCGCGGCGCGGCCATGCGGACCGACTCGGCGGCGAGCATCGCCGCCCCGAGCGCCACCGCGTACTTCGGGTCGCTGTCGATGATCGCCACGTCGGCGCCGACCACGTCGGCCACCAGCCGGCGCACGAGCGGGATGCGGGAGGAGCCGCCGGCGAGCAGCACCGCCCGCAGGTCGGCGGCGGTGACCCCCGCCGAGCGCAGGGCGCGGGTGAAGGCCCCGATCGACTCGCCGAGCGCGGGGCGGATCATCGCCTCGAACTCGCCCCGCGTGATCCGCACCGAGGTCGACACGCCGGGCAGGAGCACCGGCGCCTGCGCCTCGGGCTCGAAGCTCAGCTCCTCCTTGGCGGCGACGATCTCGCGGCGCAGGTCGGCCACGCCGGCGGCGAAGGCGGGGCCGCCCAGCCGTTCGGCCTGGCCCCACGGGTCTCCCACCGTCAGGCGCACGTGGTGGAAGAGGGCCTCGTCGAAGTCCACCCCGCCCAGGTGCTCCACGCCCTCGGGCCGGCCGAGCAGCTCGAAGCCGGCGGCGCCGCGCCGCAGCACCGCGGCGTCGAAGGTGCCGCCGCCGAGGTCGTACACCGCGACGATGTCGCCCTCGCGCAGCTCCGACGCGTCGCTGTAGTAGGCGGCCGCGGCGTGGGGCTCGGTCACGGTGACCACGTGGGCCGCGCCGGCCGCCTCGACCGCCCGGGCGAGCGCGGCCAGCTTGTGGGACCCCCAGTTCGCCGGATGCGCCACCGCGATGCGGGCGGGAGGTCGGCCCTCGCGCATGGCGGCCACGTCGATCACCCACTGCAGCACCGCGCCGTACAGGTCCTCGGTGCGGTATGCCTCGTCGGCCACGTGGATCGGCGAGTCGTCGCCCATCCGGCGCTTGAGCTCGCGCACGAGATGGCCGGGGTCGCTCACCGCCTGGAGCTGGGCCGGCTCACCGAAGACCAGCGAGCCGTTGCGCCGCAGGTACACGAGGGTCGGCACCGCCCCGGCCCGCCCGCCGAGGGTGATGATCCGGGTCGACTCGCGATCGCTCACCGCGGCGGCGGTGTAGGTGGTGCCGATGTCGACGCCGAGGAAGTACGGGTCGTCCCGGCTGGGCTCGGCGGGTGGGGGGCCGCTCACTTCGAGTTCTCCTTCACCACGAACCCCCGGTAGTGCACGTGGGCCTTCGGGGCCTCGGCCGTCTCCAGGTAGAAGCCGACGCCGTCGCCGGTGAGGCCGGGGACGGTCTTCGCGGCCACGGCGGTGAGCCGGGTGCCCTCGCTGCCGATCCGGAACTCGAAGCTGTCGCCGTCGTTGGCGATCTCGAGCGCCACGATCTCGGGCACGTTGTACCGGCCCTCGGTGATCGTCGCCCGGGAGCCGTCCGCCTGGCGGGTGAACACCTGCCAGGTCTGCTTGCGGGGGTTCACCGTGAACGCCAGGTAGCTCTTGTCCTCGACCGCGCCGGTCATGAGGCCGAACTCGAAGCCGCCCTCGGGCGCGGTGAGGTTCTGCTCCACGAACGCGGTGGTGCTCACCACCAGGTTGCGGGAGCGCTCGTAGCGGGCGAAGGAGGGCGCCGGCACGGCGGTGCGCGGAGCGGTGGCCTCGAGGTGGAAGTACTCGTTGGGGTGGTAGCCGTACCGCCACGTCTCCTTGCGGACCTCCACCCAGCCGCTGCGCGGGTCGGTGAAGTCATCGGCGAGCAGCACGCCGGGGGGCGGCGCCGGGGGCTTGTTCGGTTCGGCCACGGCCGGCTTGTCGAACGGGCCGAACTGCAGCGCGGCCGCCGCCGGGTCCACCCCGTCGGCCGCGCAGCGGAAGCCCGCGCCTCGCAGCGCGCTCTCCAGGTTCGGGTCGGCGGGCAGGCGGTTCATCGTGCGCCGCAGGTAGCCGTTCTGGCCGCCTCGCAGCACCTTCTTGTCGGCCGGGACGCGCTGGTCGTAGGTCATGTCCACCCACTCCCAGACGTTCCCGACCGTGTCGTAGACCCCGAACGCGCTCTTGTTGCCCTCGATCGAGCCGACCGCGTAGCTGCCGTCGCGGGGCAGCGCCACGTCATCGACCTTGTCGCCCCACGGCCACAGGTTCTTCGTGCCGCCGCGGGCGGCGATCTCCCACTCGGCCTCCGTGGGGAGGCGCTTGCCGAGGGCCTGGCAGTAGGCCTGCGCCCAGGCGAAGGACACGCCCTGCACCGGATGGTCGGGCTCGCCGCTGTTCGGCGTGGCCGGCGGGCGGCCGTTGACCCAGCCGAGGGGCGGGGCGGCGCCGGCCGCCACGAACTGGGCGTACTGGTCGTTGCGGACCTCGGTGCGGTCGATCCAGTACGGCGCCGTGACCTGCTGGGTGCGCAGCGGGGATTCGGCGAGGTCGGGGTTGTCGATACCCAGCGGATAGGCCCCGGCGGGCGCCTGCACCATGTCCACCGGCGAGGCGGTGGCGCCGGTGGGCGCGGCGGCGGGCGCCGCGGGCGCCGCCTCCTCGCCGTCGTCCTGCCGGTTGAGCAGCGCATACGCGCCGCCGCCCAGCACCACGGCGAGGAGCGCCCCCACCGCCGCGAGGAGGGGCGCCCGCCGGCGGGGCTTGCCGCCGGCCGGCAGGGGCTCCGGGGTGAGCAGCGGGGTCTGGCCGGTGGGCGGACCGGCGCCGGGCGGGGTCGCGGC
>JBJXGF010000286.1:0-14395 GCA_046153015.1 Acidimicrobiales bacterium
CTCCAGACACTCAACCTGGCCGACCCGCCCCGCTACTTCGACTTCACCCCCACCACCCAGTAGCCACCAAGCCCCGGCCGCGGCGCGTAGTAACACGACCCCCCAACCCCAACGCGCCCAAAAACCCAGGCCAGAACCCCTTTACCGGCCTCCCGTGTGCTCACATTCTGCGGAAGTCAGGCAAGAGTGCGTGCACCTTTCCCGTGATCTCCAACGCCGTCTTGGCCCGCTCGAGCTCGGCCTCAAGGCGTTGGGTCTTGCGCCGCAGTCGCTCGAGCTCAACCTGCTCGGGCGACCGGCGCGTCGCGGTCTTGGGGGCCAACCCCTCGCGTATGCCAGCGGCGCGGGTTCGGCGCCACTCCGCGATGTGCGAGGTGTACAAGCCCTCGCGGCGCAACAGCGCGCCGCGCTCCTCCGAGCCACGCGCCAAGGCGTCGTACTCCTCGAGGATCCGGGCCTTGTGCTCGGCGGTGAACGATCGCCGCCGTGGCCGCGCAGCCGGGTCGGCCTCGTCCACCCACACCATCATGACCGCGCGCGAGCAGAGAAGCAGTCGTCATCGTCATCGATCTAGATGCTCCGGTCTCGCCCCGTAGGGATGGTGGGCTACCGCAGCTGTCTCACGTCACCCTGACAGACAGGGGCCACGTACGCGCTGCTGACGCGGTGATGCGTGTCGGAGGGAGTGCGACAGTATCGTCTTCGGCTCGATGATTGCGAACCTGGCAAAGGCCGCGCGTATCGAAACGTCGCGGGCCGAGCTGACGCCACCCGTCTGATCGGACCAGACCTTGGTGCCCTGGATCTCGACCCCGAGGCCGGTGCTGGCGCGGTCGGCGATGCGATTAAAGAACGGGCGCGACGCGAGGTCGGCGACGCCGAGGACACCGTTGAAACGGAATTGGGCGTCGTACTCGACGATGCTGCCGCCGCCGTCGGGCGTGACAGTGATGCGGTCCTCGGACGTAAAGACACGGCTCCTCGCCAAGACGAGCAGGTGACGCGGCGCGTCGTACTCGATCGTGCGGTAGGTCAACATGATGTCCTTCGGTACGCCAGCGATGGTCACGTCGAACACCGACGCGTCCCCGCCTCCGTCGCCCATGGTCTGTGTCACGTTGCGAACACCTGGATCCCAGCGGGCGAAGTTGCGAAGATCGGCCATGTAGGCGAACGACTCTTCGGGCGTCCACGGCGTGCGAATCCTGGTGACGTAACGAGCCATGGTGATGTTCCAGCTTCTGAGTAGCGAAAGGACCGACAAGGAACAGCCGGCCGTGTCAAACGGAGCGGTCTCGACCCTGCGCACGCGCGGGTGTCAGGCGAGGAGGCTGCGCAACATCCAGGCGGTCTTCTCGTGGACCTGGAGGCGTTGGGTGAGCAGGTCGGCAGTGGGTTCGTCATGGGCCTTCTCGACCAACGGGAAGATCGAGCGGGCGGTGCGGGCCACGGTCTCCTGGCCCGCGACAAGGCGTCGGATCATCTCCGTCGCGTCGGGTCGGTCGTCGTCCTCGATGACCGAGGACAGCTTCGAGAACTCGCGGTAGCTGCCGGGTGCAGGTTCGCCGAGCGACCGGATGCGCTCGGCGATCAGGTCGACGGCGAGCGCGAGCTCGTTGTACTGCGTCTCGAACATCAGGTGCAGTGTCTGGAACATCGGGCCGACGACGTTCCAGTGGTAGTTGTGGGTCTTCAGATAGAGCGTGTACGTGTCAGCGAGCAGCACGGAGAGGCCGTCCGTGATCGCTTGGCGGTCGCTCGTGTCGATGCCGATGTCGATCCTTGGTTCAGCCATGGTGAGGTCGTCCTCGCTCTCGGAGATCGTGGGGTGGGTCGGGGGTCGCGTCGGTGCGCGGATCGCCGCGAGGCGGCCGAACGCTGTTCAGGTCGGGTCAGGTGCGCCGGGAACGTCGGCGGGGCCGCGCTCGGCGACCACCGGCCGCTGCGGCGAGCGGGCGTCCTCCGCTTCGATGATTCGGCCGAACCAGACGCCTCCGGCCATGACGGTGCCCCAGACGGTCAGTGCGAACACGATCGCGCCGATCGCGAAGATCCCGCTCTGGCTCATCGCCGGGCCTTCATGCGAACTCGCGGCGCGACGTCAGTGACGGGGGCCAGCAACAGCGTTCCCAACGAGTGGATCGAGGGAACCCACAGGCCGACGAAGATGCCCGCCGACGTCTCGTCCTTGACGAAGTAGAGCCAGACCGAGAGGAGGAACGAGATGAAACCCGCAACGATGAACGGGAGGCGGACGCGTAGCGATGGGTGGAGTGTGGGCATGGGTTGCCTCCAGCGAAGGGGTCGACAACAATACGGTTCGTGTCATGAGCGCAGATGCAGGCGTGTGCATCGAAGTCGCTCTGCAGTCGAACGGTGCGCCGCGGTGTGCGCTGACGGAAGTACATCAGCCCGGCGCGGGTGAACGTAGGCTGGTCGCGCGGAACGGAGCAGTCGGCATGGTGATGTAGTCATCGTGGGTACTGGTCTCGCCGGTCTCGTGTGCGCCCAGGATCTTACCCGAGCGGGTGTCCACTGCCGGGTGCTCGAGGCTTGCGACGGCGTCGGTGGCCGCGTGAGGACCGACAAGGTCGATGGCTTCCTTCTCGATCGCGGCTTTCAGGTCGTCCTCACAGGGTATCCGCAGGTGCAGCAGCGCTTCGACGTTGACGCGCTCGAGCTCTGCGTGTTCGAACCTGGCGCACTGGTTCGCGTGGGCGGCGGCTTTCACCGGGTCGGTGATCCGTTGCGCCGACCGTTGCAGATCCCGCGGACCGTCGTCGCCCCGATCGGCACCCTCGTGGACAAGGCCCGCTTGGCCCGGATGGTCATCGATGTGCGCGGCACAAGGTTCGGGGGCTTCTCCGCCGGCCGGATACGACGACCGCGGCGCGGTTGGCGGACGCAGGGGTTCTCCAGCCGGATGATCGAGTCGTTCTGGCAGCTGTTGTTCGCGGGCATCCAGTTGGATCCGCAACTCGAGGTGTCGAGTCGGCGCTTCGATGTGATACTCCGCATGCTGTCGATCGGCGCCACGGGCGTGCCGCGGCTCGGGATCGGCGCGTTGGCGGCGCAGCTCGGGTCGACATTGCCCGACGACACGTTGCGGCTCGGGGCGCGGGTCGTGCGCGTCGACGAGTCAGGAGCCTTGTTCGAGGACGGGGAGCGCGCCGATTCCGGGACGGACGCTCGTCCTCGACGGCGAGAGGAGTGGCCCGGCGAAGAACGTCGCCGTGATGGGCGAGGTTGCTCCATCATACGCGCCGTCTGGCCGCGCGCTCCTCGCGGCTGCGGTGCCCGGGCGCGACGCGCTCGATCCCACCGTCACAGATCGCGTGCGTGACCAGCTTGCTCGCTGGTTCGGTTCGACCACGTCCGATTGGGAACACCTGCGCACCGATGTGATTCCACACGGGCAGCCCGCGCAGGGTCCACCGTTCGGTCTGAAGCAACGGGTCGCGCTGGGTGGTGGGTTGTTCGTCTGCGGCGACCACCGGGATACGGCGTCGACGCAGGGTGCGATGTACAGCGGCGAGCGCGCGGCAGCCGGTGTCCTGCGTCATCTCCACGGTCGAACGCTGCCGTAGTCCGGAGCGGCGCCAGGCCTTTCACGCAGCCGATGCCCGCCGTCGGACACCGACGGGTCCGTGCCGTCGGCCGTACGCTGCGGGCGTGCAGACGGTCTGGGTGTTCGGTGATCAGTTGAACCGCACGCTGGGCGCCTTGCGCCTTGCCACGCCCGCGTCGACCCGGGTTCTGCTGGTCGAGAGCCGGGCGAAGCTGTGCTCGAAACGCTGGCACCAACAGCGCGCGCATCTGGTGATCGCATCGATGCGGCG
This sequence comes from Acidimicrobiales bacterium, assembly GCA_046153015.1. Taxonomy (GTDB): domain Bacteria; phylum Actinomycetota; class Acidimicrobiia; order Acidimicrobiales; family CAIXPF01; genus JBJXGF01. Next base: position 3,840 of record JBJXGF010000286.1, read on the forward strand.
GTTCGCCGCGGAGTTGCGCGAGGAAGGGTTCACGGTCGACGAGCGGCGAGCGTCCTCCTTGGCCGGAGGGTTGCGGGCGCATCGCGCCGAGCACTCACCCTCCGCCGTGGTCGCGATGGAGCCGGCATCGTGGGACGCGTCGGCGTTGCTGCGACGCGAAGGGGTCGAGGTCGTCGTGTCCGATCAGTTTCTTTGCCCTCGCGACGAGTTCGCCTCGTGGGCGGGCGACCGCAAGCAGCTCACGATGGAGGCCTTCTATCGCTGGCAGCGTCGACGGCTCGGGTACCTGATGGACGGCGATCAGCCCGCGGGCGGGCGGTGGAACTTCGATCACGACAACCGCAAACCGCCGCCCCGAAAACCACATGCGTGGCCCGAGCCGGTGGTGCACGAGCTCGACGATCTCGACCGCGCCGTGCTTGCGGATCTGCGCGAAACGTGCGGTGGTCGACTCTGGGGTGAGCCCCCCACTGGTACCTGGGCGACCTCGCGCGCCGAGGCGTTGCGACGCCTCGACCACGCGGTCGCGGAGGTGTTGCCGCGTTTCGGTCCTCACGAGGACGCCATGGTCTCGACCAGCTGGCACCTCGCACACACACTGTTGTCGCCCTATCTCAACCTCGGTCTGCTCGCACCGGCCGAGGTCTGCGACGCGGTCGAGTCGGCCTATCGAGCCGGCGACGTTCCTGTCGCGTCAGCGGAAGGCCTGATCCGGCAGATCATCGGATGGCGCGAGTACGTCTGGGGTCTGTACTGGTCCTGGATGCCCGAGTATCGCGATGCGAACGCACTCGGGGCCGAACGTGCGCTGCCACCCCTGTTCACCACGGGCCGGTCCGAGATGCGGTGCGTGCAACACACGCTGCGCGACGTCGCTGCGTACGGCTGGACGCATCACATCCAACGGCTGATGGTTCTGGGCAACCTCTGTCTGTTGAGCGGCGTCCGCCCGGGCGAGCTCGTCGAGTGGATGTGGGCCGGGTTCGTCGACGGCGCCGAGTGGGTGATGCTGCCGAACGTGATCGGCATGGCGCTGCATGCCGACGGCGGTCGTGTGGCGACGAAGCCCTACGCGTCGGGCGGCGCGTACATCGATCGTATGAGCGACTACTGCAAGGGTTGTCGATTTGATCGCACCAAGCGTGTCGGGCCCGACGCGTGCCCGTTCACGACGCTGTACTGGTCGTTTCTCGATACCCATCGCGAGCGTTTCTCGCGTAACCCGCGCACGGCTCAGCAGGTGCGCGGCCTCGATCGCCTCGGGGATCTCGACGCGGTACGAGGCCGCGCTGCCGAGGTCCTCGCCGCGCTCGACGCGGGTGCGTTGTGATGCCGATGCGCGAGCCGATCACGCCCGGCGCACCGCACGGTGCGCACCCGGTGATGCTGCAAGGCTGGCATGATCTGACTGCGCTGCATTGGCGGTACGAACCTGCCGAGGTGCAGGCGCTGCTCCCGAAGGGGTTCGTGGTGGATACGTTCGATGGCTCGGCGTGGGTGGGGCTGATCCCTTTCCACATGCACCGCATACGGCTTCCCGGCCTGCCGCCGTTCGGCCCACTGTCGACGTTCCCGGAAACGAACATCCGCACCTACATCGTCGACCCGACCGGTCGACGCGGGGTGTGGTTCTTCAGCCTCGACATCACGCGACTGCTACCGACCGTCGTCGCCCGGGTCGGCTACCGGCTGCCGTATTGTTGGTCGACGATGTCGATCAACGGCGACGGCCACGGCAACGGCGCGACGCGGCGATATGCGTCGCAGCGCCGATGGCCGCGAAGTGACGCGACGAGCCAGGTGGTGGTGCGGGTGGGCCGCTCGCTCACCGGGGCTGACCTCACCGAGTTGGATCACTTCCTCACGGCGCGCTGGGCGCTCGGCACCACGTTCGGCCGGCGGCTGATGTGGGCCCAGGTCAGCCATCCACCGTGGCCGATCCATCCGGCCGAGGTACTCGACTGCGACGAGTCGCTCATCGAGGCAGCCGGACTACGACCACCTCGTGGTGAGCCCGTCGTCCGCTGGTCGCCCGGGGTCAAGGTACGAATCGGGATCCCGCGATCGATCCGAAGGAGCAACCGCAGATGACCACGAACCTCGACGGCGCGGTCGTCGCAGTCGTCGGCGCGAGCGGCGGCCTCGGGGTGCCGATCGCTCGCCTGCTCGCCGAACGCGGTGCACGCCTTCTGCTCGCCGGGCGGCGGACCGATCGTCTCGCGGTGCTCGTGGCATCGTGAACCGACGCGAATCGATCGTGGAACGATGAACCCTCGATGGGTCAGCCGCGACATCGCAGCGCCCGCCGACGTGATGTGGGAGCTGCTCGTCGACGTCCGCCGCTGGCCCGAATGGGGACCGTCCGTCCGCCACGCCACGCTCGCCACGAGTCGACTGGAGCTCGGCAGCCGCGGGACCGTGCGCACCGTGATCGGCCTCGAGCTCCCGTTCGAGGTGACGCGCTTCGAGGAAGGGTGCTCGTGGTCGTGGAGCGTTGCCGGCTGCCCGGCGACCGACCACGTCGTCGAGGCGAGTGGACCTGCGGCGAGCCGTGTGGCATTCGGGGTGCCGTGGATCGCCCGGCCCTACCTCGTGGTGTGTCGGGTCGCCCTGCGACGTCTCGACAAGCTCGGTGAACGAGAGGTCACCTCGCGCCGGCTCCCGTGACGGGCGTGTGGCGCTTGGGAGCCCGGGGTAACAACGACGCGAGGGTCACGACGTCGTGTGCACCGTCCGGGTCGACTGCAATGATGAGCAGTTCGCCACCTGCGACCTCGAGCGCCACTTGGAGGCACGCGCCGCAGGGAAAGGTGAGCTGGTCCCCGGTTCGCGGGGCGCACACGGCGAGCAACTCGGGCGCAATTCCCTCGGTGACCGCGGTGAACAACGCGACGCGTTCGGCGCACATGGACAAGCCGAGTCACACGTTCTCCACGAGCACACCGCGCGTCGTCCGCCCGTCGACCCCGACGAGGGCCGCGCCCATCGCGAACCCGGAGTACCGGGCATACGCGCTCGCGCGGGCCACGACGGCCAGGCTGATCGCCTGCTGCAACCGGTCGTGTTGGCTTGCGCTCATCGCATCGGGTTCCCGTGGCTCGGCGTGCTTTTCCTGCGGTTCGAGGCAGTCTACTCGGCGGCCCGCTCGGCGCCGGTGGGCAGCGGTTGACGAAACAGACCTTCGGGCACTGGTGCTCCGGTGCGGACGAGCGCGAGGTGCCACGATGGCGAGGAGCCGAGCGCCCAGCGCAGGCCCCGAACACTCGCCTTCCCGATCTGCTCGGCCCCCCGCGCCGGAGTACCAACACGGGAAGCGGTGGTTTGCGAAGGAACTCCACGGCAGACGCCTGGTGGCGCGTGCTCGCGAGCGCCGGGTGCTCGACGATCCAGCGAGTGAGCTCAGCCGCCGTCGACGGCAGCGGGGGCGCGTCGAGGAGGGCCCCGATCCGCGTCTGCTCCGCGACGAACCGGTCGGCCTCGGCAACAGTCAGTGGGCACGGTCCGAAGCTCTGGTACGCAGCGAGGAAGGAATCCGTCAGCACGTTGTGCACCCAGGAGGCCAGCTCCGGAGTGCCGGCGCTGTACGGACGGTCGCGTTCGGATCGACCGTGCACCGGCCGGTGTGCACCGCGCACTGTGGCGACCGCCGCCTCGAGGCCGTGCCCCGTGGAGTGGTGTGAATGTCGAGCGGCGTGGTGCGCGGTGTCAGGCCTCGAGCGAGGCGGTGGGTGGAGTCTCGCGCGTGGCGGCGAGTTCGGCCATGGAGGTTTCGGCGAGGTAGCGGCGGGCGATGGCCCATTCGTCGTGTTGGTCGGCGAGCACTGCGCCGATGAGACGGATCACGGCGGCGTCGTTGGGGAAGATCCCCACGACGTTCGAGCGGCGCTTGATCTGTTTGTTGAGGCGCTCGAGCGGGTTGTTGGACCACACCTTGCGCCAGTGCGCGGCGGGGAACGCCGTGAAGGCCAGCAGGTCGGTGCGGGCGGCGTCAAGGGACTCGGCGGCCTTGGGGAACCGTGGTTTCAGCATGGCGGCGACCTCGTCGTAGCGGGCGGCGACCTCGGCGGGTTCGCTGAGCGCGAAGATCGACCGGAACGCGGCGGCGACCATCTCGGTGTGCGCCTTGGGGACCGTGGCGAGCAGGTTGCGGGCGTAGTGCACCCGGCAGCGCTGCCAGGACGACCCGGTGAAGCATTTGCGGATCGCGGCCTTCAGGCCGGCGTGCGCGTCGGAGATCACCCGGCGCACCCCGGCCAGGCCTCGGGCGCGTAGGGAACGCAGGAACCTGGTCCAGAACGTCTCGTCCTCGCTGTCGCCGATGTCGACGCCGAGCACCTCCCGGCCGCCTTGCGCGGTGATGCCGGTGGCGACGACCACCGCACGCGAGACGACCTGACCGAGTGCGTCGTCGCGGACGTTGATGCGATGAAGGAGCGGGGCCTCCGCTCCCCGTGGGAACCCGAGTCGGCGAGACTCAGGGCTTCTCACAGCAACCTCACGGCAAGGGAGGCCCCTGATGGCAGCGTACGTTCCCATCGATCTGCATCGTCATCGGTCGGTGGTGATGCACATGGCGGCCGATGGGGAGGTGTTGGGCTGGACCCGTTTGGCGAATGACCCTGAGGCGCTGGTGGCGGAGGTCCTCAAGGCCGGCGAGGCGCCCGAGGTGGCGATCGAGGCGACCTACGGGTGGTATTGGGCGGTCGACGCGCTCGAGGCCGCCGGGCTGAATGTGCATCTGGTGGCCCCGTCGAGGTTGTCGGCGTTCGAGGGCCGGCGGGTCAAGAACGACCAGCGCGACTGCAGGGTGCTGGGCGATCTGCTGCGGGCGGGGATGCTGCCCGAGGTGTGGATCTCCACCTCGCAGGCGCGCGAGCAGCGGGAGCTGGTGCGCTATCGGGCCAAGCTGGTCGGGCTGCGCTCGGGGCTCAAGGCCCAAGCGCACGCGGTGCTGGCCAAGCACGGCGTGGCCGTGCCGATGGCGGATCTGTTCGGGGTGGGCGGCCGCGAGCTCCTCGTTCACCCCTGCGCCCATGACGCCCGGTTCCACCGGGGCACTCCCCTGACCTGCCCGGATGAGTTTCCGGCACCACAGGCTCGGATGACCCCACCCCGGCATAGCCGATCGTTCCCGATCGTCGGCTCGCCGGATTCGGCTCGGCACCGCCGAGTAGCCCAGCAGCGCGCCCCGTGTCACTGTCCAACCACTGCACCTTGCCACAAGTGTGGGCCCGGCCGCCGACCGAGGCCGCTCGAAACCGGCGAACTGCAGCGGTCGGCGCTCGGGAACAGCGCTCCGAACGCGACCACAGTGAGCGCGGCGGGTGTTCAGGCTCATCCGCCTTCTTGACGGGGTGACTAGAATTCAGGTCATGTCTGAGATGTTGCCGCTCGCTGAGGTGAGGGCCAAGTTCTCCGAGATCCTCGACCGTGTCGAGCACACCCACGACCGCATCACTGTGACCCGGAACGGTCGCCGTGCCGCCGTGCTCATCAGCGCCGAGGAACTCCAGTCTCTCGAGGACACACTCGAGCTGCTGTCGGACCCCGCCGCGATGGCGCAACTGGCAGAGTCACGCGTCGCCTACGCCGCAGGTGACGTGTCCACCGCGGAGGAAATCCGTGCCCGCTATCTGAAGCGGTGAACGAAGACTCGCCGTCCTACCAGCTCCAAGTCACGCGGCCCGCTGAGCGGCAATTGGCCCGCCTTGCCGAGGGAACCGCCGCAGCGATGGTGGAGTTCATGCTCGGCGCGTTGATCGACAACCCCCAACGCGTCGGTGCGCCGCTGCAACGCGAGCTGGCCGGCTTGCACTCCGCGCGACGCGGCGCGTACCGGATCGTGTACGAGATCCTCGACGAGGACGGTGTCGTGGTCGTGCACCGCATCGATCACCGCTCGACCGTCTACCGATCCCGTTGACAGGGGGCCCTCGACGTCGCGTCCACCTGCGCCCCACGGCCGACGTTGCGGGACGCGCCACCCAGCGCCCGGTTCAGTGAGGGTGGGGTCGCTGGTGCGTAGCAGGAACTTGCCGTCGAGGTTCTCCTCGGCGTGCACCGCAGACCGGTCGATGCGCAACAACCCGCCGGGGGTGCGGCGCAAGAACCGGCGCAACCCGGCGGGCAGGCCGGCGGCGAGCTCGGCCCGGGCTGTCTTGGACAGCTTGTCGCTGCCGGCGATGGCGTCGGTGAGCTGCGCGAGGAGTTTGTCGCGCAGGAGCCGGTCGCGTTCGGCTTGGTCGGGGTTGCGGCAGATCACGAACCGGTCACGCATGACCCCGTCGTCGATCACGACCTCCTTCACTTCCAGGTTTCCGGCCACCCTGGTAGCGGCCCTGGCGGCCCAGCGCGGCGTCGGCCTCGGCCGTGCCGCCCCGCAGCTTCTGCCCAACGATGTAGTTCCCCCCGGCACGCTGCAGGTAGCGGCGGTTCTCAGCGGAGGTGAACCCGCGGTCAGCGACCCACACCACCCGCCCCAGGCGCCACGCCTTGAGGTCGTCTTTCACCTGGCGGATGAGCGCAGAGTCGTTGGTGTTGCCGGGCCAGCACCACACCCGGATCGGGATCCCGGTGCGGGTGACGGCCATGCCGATGATCACCTGGGCAGGTCGGGCCGGTGGTCCTTGGAGTGCCCGTAGGTGCGGAACCCGACCGTCTCACCGTCTGGGGGATCATCGGCGGCTTCGATCTCGAAGTAGGTGGACGTCGTGTCGAAGAACAACAAGTCGACCTCGAGGTTCAACAGGTCCGCAGTCGACCAGTACTCTGATCGGCGGGGTCGCGCCGTCGTGGTGACCATTAGCGTCACCGAGAGGCGGCCCGAGTCCGACGGGTCGTAAGTCCCGGGGTGAGGTCGAGATGACCAGTGTCGACGCGGTCCTGAACCAGCTCATCGAGCTGAACGAGATCGACTGGAAGGAGCTGGTGCCCGGCGTGGCCGGCAAGCGGGTCTGGGCCGACGCGGCCAGCAGGCGGACCGCCATGTTCCTCCGCTTCTCACCGGGCGCCGTCCTGCCCCGCCATGCGCACGAGGGCGACGAGCTCGTCTACGTGCTCGACGGATGCGTCGCCGACGAGTACGCGGCGGTCACTGCCGGCAACGTCGGCTACCGGCCGAACGGCTGCACCCACACGGTGCGGAGCCCGACCGGCGCCACCGCCTTCGCGGTGGTCACCGGTGGCGCTGTGCCCCGCGCCGATGACGTCACCGGCGGCCCGCCCTCCGAGGTGTTCGACCTGGCCACCACGGCGTGGCGGGGAGCAGGCCCCGGACTGCGCTGGAAGCGCTACTGGGCGGACCCCGCCGCGGGGCGGATGGCGACGGTGATGCGCTGGGAACCCGGCGCCGAGGTGCCGGCGCACCGCCACGTGGGCGATGAGCTGGCCTTCGTGATCGAGGGCGCCCTCGAAGACGAGTCCGGGATGATGCGTCCCGGCATCCTCGGCTACCGGCCGAACGGCTGTGCCCACCAGGTCCGCTCACCCTACGGGGCCACGGTGCTCAGCTACCTGTGGGGCGACGTCGAGCCGATCTGATCGCGGACGGGCGCCATGGAGCCCCGACCACGTCGACAGGCGACCCGGTTCAGTGGGCGAGGCCGGCGACGATGTTGATCGTCATGGCGATGATGGCGGTGCCGAAGTTGCCCATCGTCGCGCTCTCGCCACCACCGGAGTCCAACGATCACCTGTTCGATCTCGGCTTGGACCCGACCGATGTGCCAACCGAGGTCGTCGACTACGTCGCCGAGCAGGTGGGCGCTGCGGACGTATCGTGCTTGAGGAGTTTCCTCGGCCGCCGTTCGACGCGTTTCGAGCACGCGGCAGAGATCGTCGCCCGTTACGGCTATCGGGACTTCGCTGAGGCGGAGGCCGAGCTGCTCCGCTGGCTCGACGACCGGGCGTGGACGCGACCGTCGGCCGGAGGTGATCGTCACCGACACCGGCTCCTACAGCGACATCGTGTTCGGGCTGCTGCGCCTGTTCGGCTTCGACTACCGCCCGCAGCTGGCCGACCTGCCCGACGCCAAGCTGTGGCGGATCGATCCGGGCGCCGACTACCGTCCCCTGAGCACCGCGACCCGAGGCAGGATCGACCTGGGCCGGGTCGCCCAGCCACTGGCCTGACCTGGTGCGGCTCGTCGCTTCCATCCATACCGGCGCGGTGAGCGCTCACTACCGCTGCGCAGCGCCGCGTCGTGGTCTTGATGCCCGACGCCGATCAGTCCGGTGGCAGCCAATAACGTCGGCGTCGTCCGACCTGTTCGATCTCTCATCGTCGCGGCGATGGGTGTGTCACTGCTCGGCTCGGCCTGCTCCTCCGGTGGCAGTGGCCCCTCATCCGCCGCGAGCGGCGCGTCAGCGTCGCCCGTACAGATAGACCCCGACGCGTTCGCTCGACGGATCGACGCGCCTGTGGGTGCCGGAAATGCATCCCTGCAGGTCGCAGGCCCGCGTGGTTGCCGAGACTCGTCAGCCGAGGAGGCTCGCCGACAGCCGCCCGCAGGGTGCGAACGGACAACCTGGTCGTGATGTCAGCATTCCAATAGCGCCACCCGGTCACCTGGGCCTGTCCGAACTGCCGACTGGCGACAACAAGGGGCCGCGAAGTCCCTGATGACCAAATCTCGACCTGTGGTCGAGAATTCAAAGGCGCCGAAGCCCACGACAGACGCCGCCTCGGTGGCGACAGCCCGCCAGACAGAACCTCGCGCTGCCCTACCGGAGCTACCAGCCCAATCCTGCGACGGTCCCGCCAGCAGGTGTCGTGTGTGGCAAACACCATCGCAACGAGCCCAATCGTGGGCCCGCGGCTGCTTCACCGTCACTCCCCTGACCTGCCCGGATGAGTTTCCGGCACGCGCAGCTTTCGGCCTCGAGGCTCGATGTGTGCATTAACTCGTCGACAGCGATACCCGTTGCCGACGGACCTCGCTCACGTCTCCATCGCGAAGACCCTGGTCATCGGCACAAAACGTGCGCAACAGTCCGCGACGGGGAAGCGCGGCCGCGTCATTGTTGCGCACGTTTGCAGGCCGCTGACCAGCACAATCGCGGTGTAGCCCTCAGCCGACGGCCCCCGCATCGACGCCCTGTGTGTACGGCACACCGCAAGCAGTCCCCGCTGTGGCGGTGGGCGGTCGCGGGGTGAGCGGCGCTTCGCGAGTGGGGATCGCCCGCAGCTCGCGAGGTTGTCCCGGTCGTCGTGGATCTTTGAGAGGGGTGGTCCTCCTCCTCGGGTCCTGCTTGGTGGCAGGCTCGAGGTTCTCAAGCGCTCGATGGTTCGAGAAGGAGGACCGACATGGGTAAGTCAACCACGCGGGGGAAGGTGTCGGGCGGCGAGCGGCCGGGGTTGCAGCTGGTGGCGGGGGTCGGGATGGTCGACCTGTCCCGTCCCGAGCTGGGCGGCCGGTTGGCTGAGGTCGCGGCGCGGCAGTTGGAGACCTTCCAGGCCACGGTCCGTGAGGGGCTGTTGGCGGCGTCGGTGCAGATCGGGTTGGGCGTGATGCGCGAGCTCATGGCGACGGAGGTCGATGAGATCGTCGGCCTGAAAGGCCGCCATCAGCCGGAGCGGCGGGCGGTGCGCCATGGCAGCGAAGCGGGATCGGTGCCGGTCGGTGGGCGGCGGATCGCGATGCAGCGGCCGAGAGTCCGAGCGGCCGACGGTTCGGGAGAGGTCCAGCTGGAGACCTGGGACTGTTTCCAGCAGGTCGACCTGCTTTCTGAGCGGGCGGTGACCGCGATGCTGGCGGGGGTCTCGACCCGGAACTACGCGTCCGCGGCGTTGGCGGACATTGGTGATGTCGCGGCTGGGTCGACGTCGAAGTCGTCGGTCTCGCGGCGCTTCGTCACCGCGACGGCGGCCCGCCTCGCCGAACTCCGCGAGCGGGACCTGTCCGGTCGGCGTTGGCTGGTCGTCTACATGGACGGCTTCGAGCTCGCCGGCCAGGCCATGGTCGCCGCGCTCGGGGTCGACGCGGAGGGCAACAAGGCGTGTCTTGGTCTCATCCAGGGCACCACCGAGAACGCGACGGTGTGCGGGGACCTGCTGCGATCCGCGGTCGAACGCGCGGCCTGGACGCCTCCGGGGGCCTGCTGTTCGTGTTGGACGGCGGCAAAGGCCTGCACGCCGCGGTCCGGCGGATCTTCGACGGCCAACCCTATGTGATCGCCCGTTGCCGCCAGCACAAGGAACGCAACGTGCTGGACTACCTGCCCGACGCGGAGCGGGCCTGGACCCGCCGTAAGCTCCGCGCGGCGTGGGCGAACCCGGACTGGCGGGACGCGAAAGCCGATCTTGACCAACTCGCCCGCCACCTCGACGCCCGCTACCCCGACGCCGCCGCGTCGCGACGCGAAGGCCTCGAACAGACCATCACCATCAACAAGCTCGGGATCACGGGCACCCTCGCCAAGACCCTCGCGTCGACGAACCCCGTCGAGTCCACCATCGAGATCATCCAGACCCACGCCCGGAACGTGAAGAACTGGACACCCCCCACCGGCCCCACACCACACCGCCCCGCGGGCGACATGCGACTCCGCTGGGCCGC
>JBJXGF010000287.1:0-19583 GCA_046153015.1 Acidimicrobiales bacterium
CTCGCCCCGTACCGGCGCACCTTCCAAGCACGCCGGACAGCCTGAGGGCAGCGGCGGCGGCTCAGGCCGCCGCGGCCAGGCTGTGGGCGGCGAGGAGGGCGTCGAGATCGGACTGGCTGGGCAGCTCGGCCTCGGGCAGATGGGGGAGACGGCGCAGCAGCGTGAAGGCTTCCTGGAGGCGCTCGCCGCGAAGGGGCGCGGAGTGCCCGCTGGCCACGGTGGTCGCGCCGAGGCGGGCGGCGGCGTCGACGACCGCGTCGAACTTGGCAGGGTCCAGCATCGCGTGCCACGGCGAGACCATCCGGTTGAACTGCAGGAGGGACTCCTCCCACAGCTCGTGCGGGGTGTCCGCGGCGTCCGTGACGAACCCGGGCGCCAACGCAGCGAAGGTGTCCACCGCCCAGTACACGCCGGTCTTGGCGTCGAACAGGCCACGGGTCACCGGCGAGTCGAACACGGGCGGCCGCAGCGCCACCAGCGTCCGGTCCCCCGCGTCGAAGGACTCCCCCGAGTTGATCCACCGCATCCGCTCGACCGGCAGGAGCAAGGCTCGGGCCGTGCGCTCAACGGTGAACATCGTGGTCACGAGCGTGGCGGCGGGACACAGGTCGAGCACGGCTGTCAGGTTGCCGATGTGGTCGTGGTCGTCGTGGGACAGGAAGATCCAGCGAACATCGGCCGGCTCGACGATCGAGAATGCGGCGTCGAGCCACTCCCGGCGGGACAGCTCGTTGCCGGTGTCGACGATCACCGGCTCGGCGCCGGTGATCACCATCGAGTTGAGCGGGATCACGGTGCCCTCCGGGCCCGGCGCCAGCTCGGGGACCACCCAGGTGTCGGGGGCGATCCGGTAAGGGTCGGGCAGGTTCGCAGGGGTCGGGGTGTGGTTGGTGTTCGTCATGGCGCGTACGTTGCCGGGGCCCACTTGGCGGCGGCTTGGCGCTGGCTTGTCGCCGGTTTGCGGCCCGTCGGTTCATGCACCCGGTTCGAGGCGCATGCCGAGGCGGGCCGCCGTGCGCTGCGCGGCGCTGGCCTGCTGGTCGGTCTCGTCGCCGGCGCCGGAGCGATGTCGGGCGGCGGCGAGGAACCAGCCGGCGCGAGCCTCCCACACCGGCGACCCGCAGTTGCTCGCGATCCGCTGCGCCGGCTCGAGGGCATCGACGGCCGCAGCGGGTTGGTCAAGGGCCAGCCGGGCTCGGCCGAGCGTGAGCGCGATCGGCGCCAGGCACTGCTGGGCCATGGGCAGCGCCGGCGTCTGGTCCCGCCAGCGCTCCAGCAGCGGCACGAGCCGCACCAGGTCGTCCGACGCGTCCGCGGCCAGCGCGACCTCGGCCCGCAGCGACAGCAGCATCAGCCAGTCTCGCCGTCCGAGGCCGAACGGTTCGTCCGCCAGGATCGCCCGGGCTCGTTCCGGCTGGCGCTCGATCAGCGCCGCGATGGCGCGGGCATGGGCGTTGCGGGACCGGGCCAGCACCGCCAGCTCGCCCGCGGCCCGCTCGAGATGACCGCTGGTGAACGCGATCTGCAGCTGCGAGGAGGCGCGGTAGGCCCGCACCCCGCGGATACCGCTGCGTTCGTGGCGTTCGGCGACCTCCTGCAGGTGCGCCGCCGCCCCCGCGAAGTCGCCGGCAAGGCTCAACGCCGTCACCATGGTGTAGCCGGCCAGCACGTTCGTCGCCGGGTCGAGCTCCACGGTCGACGCGAGCGCGAGCGCGCGTTCGAACGCCGCCCGGCACGCCTCGCCGCCGCCGAGGGCGAGCCGCTGGCAGAACTCCAGCATCGAGGCCCGTGCGTCCATGGCGCACCGGGCACGGGAGAACGTGTGGCCGTCCGCCTCCGCCCACGCCTCGAGCGCGTCGCGCAGCCGGGCGTGAGCCTTGAGCGCGTGCGGCTCGTGACCGGTCGACAGCAGCAGCGCCACGGCGTTCGCGGCCGTCTCGGCGGCCCAACGACCGGCGTCTCGGCCGGCGGCGGCCAGCCCGGCGAGCTGGCGTCCACGCGCCAGCAGCTCGGCCGGCGCGAGACGGTCGTACCGGGCGACGGTCTCGGCGAAGAGAACCGGCGCCCGCACCTCGACCGCTTCGTTCGCCGTCGCCGCGGCGGCCCGTTCAAGGGGGGCCATGATCCGCCGGTCCTGCGGGGCGGACAACAGGAACGTCCAATCGCCGGCGTTCCAGTGCCGGCAGGTCGCGGCCACCGCGGCGAGGTCGCCGAGATCGAGGAACCAGGCGACCGCCTCGGCCAGCTTCAGGCGTCCGGCGCCCGGATCTCCCAACGCGGCCTGGCTGGCGCCCAGGCCGTAGGCCGCGGCGGCGCGCAGCTCGACCGGCACGTTCCCCGCTGCAGCCCGGCGGTCGGCCACCTCCCACCAACGGCGGGCCTCGAGATAGGCGCCTTGCTCCCGGGCGGCGCCTGCCGCAGCGATTGCCGCCTCGATCACCTCCTCGGCGCCGGCGAGCGGGCCGGCGGAGACGAGGTGATGGGCCCGCTCAGCGAGACGGCGCCCAGGCAGCGCCGCCGACACCTCCGCGACCTTCAGATGCCACCGGTGACGCTGGAACGAGGTCACCTCCGCCAGCACGGCGTCACGCAGCAGGGCGTGGCGGAACTCCAGCGTTGCGTCCTGGCGCACCTGGATGAGATCGGCTTCGATCGCCTGGTCGAGCCGTTCGTACACCGCGGCGGGCGCATCACCGACCGCGGCGGCGAGCAGGTCCAGCTCGGCAGCGCCGCCGATGACGGCGAGCGCCCGGAGCGCCTCGACCGCCTCGACGCCCAGGCGGGCAAGCCGTAACCGCAAGACGTCCTGCACGTTCGGCGGCAGCGCGCCGCTGAGCAGCTCCGGCTCCTCCAGGCGCAGGAGCTCGGCCGCGAAGAACGGGTTGCCGCCCGAGCGCTGGAACACCACGTCGATCGCTTCGGGTGAGTGGCCCTCGCCGCGCCGCGCCGCCAACTCGGCGACCTCCGACCGGCCGAGAGGCGCAAGAGACAGCCGCAACGCTGCCTCACGAGCGAGCGCCGCGAGCAACGGCGACAACAACCGGCTGTCCTCGCCGTCGCGCACTGTCAGCAGCACGAGCAGCGGCCCGGACCGGACGTGCAGCACCAGGTGGCGCACCAGCGCGAGCGAGTCGGCGTCGGCCCATTGCACGTCGTCGAGGACGGCGACCGTCGGCTGGCGCGCCAGCACCTCCCCGAGGCTCTGGGCCACCCTCGTGAACAGTGCCGTGCGGTCCTCGCCGGCGGCGCCCGAGGCGGACTCGAACAGCGCGGGCCACGAGGGCGCCGTCGGCGCACCGAGAAGCCCCCGGGTGAAAAGGCCGAAAGCCGGCCGTTCCTCCTCGTCACCCCGGGCCCAGGCCATCGTGCACCAGCCATCGCCGCCGCCTCCGCCGCGGCGGCGCCGGCCACGGTGGACTTGCCCCTGCCGGCCTCGCCGGTGAGCAGCACCCACCTCGGCGCGCCGAACAGGCGCGCCTCCTTGCGTGCGGCGGCGATGGCCGCGAGCACCTCGGCACGCCCCACGATCGACCGCCGCGGCCCGTGCGGCGCGGCCGGCCCATCAGCGGGCAGGGACGGCGTCGATCTGGCCGGCCTCGCCCGGCCCGTGAGCTCCACCGGCAGCACCAGGTCACGCACGGCGTCGGCGTCTCGCGCCAGGACGGCCGCCTCCACGCGCCGCAACTCCTCGCCCGGCTCGAGGCCCAGCTCCTCCACGAACGATGCTCGCACGCGGTGGTACGCCCGCAGCGCGTCGGCTGCCCGCCCGGCGAAGAAGCGCGCCGCGATCGCCAGGACCCAAGCGCCCTCGCGGAACGGATGACGTTCGATCAGCGCGTCGAGGTCGCCCACCGCTCGGGAGGCCCCGCCGCCGAGGATGAGCGCCGCGGCGCGCAGCTCCTGCGCGCTCACGGCCAGCTCGGACAGTCGCCCGGACTCGATCGCCGCCCACGGCTCGTCGATCGCGTCCGCCAACGCGGGGCCACGCCACAGATCCGCCGCCGCCGCGGCCAGATCGGCGGCCGCGCCGAGGTCGCCGCTCGCCAGCGCCGACCGGGCCCGCTCTACCAGGAGGCCGGCCTCTACGTCGTGGCGCTCGTCGTCGTCGGTCCGCAACGCATAGCCCGGCGGACGCGTCACCAGCCGCGCCGCGGGCTGGCGGGACGCTCGCGCCGGCTCCAGCACCCGGCGCAGCTTCGAGACCAACGCGTGCAGCGCCGCCAACGCGGCGGGGGGCGGCTCGCCGCGCCAGAGGTCTTCGATCAGCCGGTCGGCCGAGATCGGGCGGCCGTGCTCGATCAGCAGCCGCAACACCAGCAGCCGCTGCAGCCGGCTCCCGATCTCGACCACCGAGGCGCCGCTGGCCACCTCGAGCGGGCCGAGCAGGCGATACTGCAGCCGCCCAGGCGCTCCCAGCGCAGCTCCGCCCCCCTCTTGCGGCGTCACCCTTTCACGTAGGAGCGCTTCTCGGTGATCAGACCGTTGTCGAACGCGAAGAGGTCGATCCCGCGTACATGGCCCTCGCCCCACGAATAGCGGAAACGCTGCACCGCCCGGTCGCCCATGACGACGATCTCCTCGACATCGAAGTGCGATGCCGGGTTCTCGAAGATCGGGGCCCACGCCTCACGGACGGCCGCCCGACCCCGATGCTCGACGCCGTCCGGCGCCGGCCCGGTGGACTCGAACAGGGCGTCGGCCGAGGTCATCGCCAACGCGCCGTCGAGATCGCGCTCGTTCCAGGCTTGATTGAACCGGTCGATGAGTGCACGGATCGATTCCTCCGACATCCTCCCATCCTCTCATCCTCCTCGGTGCACACGCGTCGCCGTCGCCGGTCGCCGGACCGCCGCCGTGGTCCATGCTGGCCGGCCGACGGCCGCAACCCTCGACCCCCTGAGGGCGGGCGGCCCATGCCCGCGAATCGCCGCCGCGAAACCGCCCGCGACGGCCTTGTATGCGTGGCGTATACTGATCGTGTGACACAGACCTTGAGCTTCCGAGCTGAAGCATCAGTCGCCGAAGAGCTCGACGCCGCGGCGACCGAGGCGGGCGTCCCTCGGAGCGAGCTGCTGAACCAGGCTGTCCGCGAGTTCCTCTACCGGCGTCGATGCGAGCGCGACGCCGAGCGGTACGCCCTGCACCCGCTCACTGCAGCCGAGACGGCAGCCTGGCCGAACGAAGCATGGCTAGACGATGACACCGACTGGACGGAGGTGTTCAGCGAATGAAGCGGGGCGAGATCTGGTTTACCGATGTCGGACGAGGCGGGAATCGTCCCGTTCTCGTCCTCACACGCGATCCCGTCGCCGACCGCATCGGCGCAGTCGTTGTGGCCCATCTGACAACGACGATTCGCGGCCTGACGTCGGAACTGCTGCTGGGCCCTGGCGACGGACTCAAACGGGACTGCGTTGTCTCTTTCGACAACCTCCACACACTGCCGAGATCGTCGTTTCGTCGACGCGTTGCGATGCTGCGCCCATCACGACTCGACGAAGCTTGCGATCGACTAGCCGACGCGCTCGGCTGCGGCGACCATTGAGGACTGGCGCGTTGTGTCGTGCGCCAGCTCAGAACCCCACTTCCTGGTCACCGACCTCGAAGGGGACCTGCACCGTGGACTGCTCCGCGACGACGAGCGTGGCCGCTCGCACCTCGTACTCGGGCTGCAGGGACAGCTCGGCGATCGGCACGCTCGGCGCGCGCCATGCCTGGTCTCCGATCTCAGCGAGGAAGTGCCGCACCACTCGCTGAGCCTCGACGGTGGGCGCTTCCCGACCGACCCAGGCGTGGTGCTCCTCGATGTCGCGGAGCGGCACTACTCGACAGGCGGCGTACGAGCCAGGAACTCCGCACGCGTCAGCACCGGCGCCGGGTCGGTTCCGTCGAGCTGCTCGATCGTGCGCTCCAGGCGCGAGCGGAACGCAGGATCCGCCAGCGCCCGCTGCGCGTCCGCCCAGGAGCGATCGAGCGCAGCCTGACGCTCGAGTGCCTCTGCACTGAGATCCTCACGCCGCAACGCCATGGCCTTCACGCTACCCGCTGACCACCTCACGGATGAGCCACACCTTCCCCCGCCTGACCCCTTGTCAACGCCGCCCCTGACTTCTTGGCTCGCTCGTCGTGGGAGCGGATTTGGGAGCAACTGCGGTCGAATTGCCCCACACGGGGGGTGGACACAGGTGGCACGGAAAGCCAGCCTGACCAGCACTTCATGGATGTCGGTAGACCTCCCTGGACGCCCCTGAGGCACATGGCCCACACGCTGGTCACAGGACTTCGATGGGGCATCGGATCCCGGGTGCGGCGGCCAGTTTCGAGTCGCCGGTCAGCAGCCTGGTGGTCGCCAGCTCTGCCAGCGCGACGTACGCGGCGTCGTAGATGGCCAGGTTGTGCCGCAGCTCCCAGCAGCGCGCCAGCAGCGGTGCGTGCGGGACCCGTTCGATCCGTAGCGAGCGGAGGTCCTCGAACGCCAGCGCCGCTCGCCGATCGTCGAGGTCGCCGGCGGCGGCAAGACGGCGCCACGCCGAGGCGACTTCGACATCGATCAGGGAGGGGGCGGCGAGCCGTTCGCCCCGCAACCGGGATCGGACGCGGTCACCGTCGTCGCCGTCGTCAGCCAAGGCGGTCACGATCACGCTGGCATCGACGACGATCATCGGGCGTCGCGTTCAGCGCGGATTGCCCGCACGGCGGACCGCAGCGGCGCCCGTCCACCGGCCCGCCCGCCAGCCCGGTCCAACACCTCCTCCAACGTCGGGGTCGTCGCCTCCTCCGTGAGGCGGCCCAGCAGGTACTCCTGCAGCGACATCCCCGCCGCCGCGGCGCGGCGGCGCAACGTGGCGTGGACCTCATCCGGCACGTCTTTCACCTGGATGCTCGGCATCAGCCCAAACTAGCGCCAAATCAGCGCCATCACACCCGAAATGGCGCTGAGGTTGTGTCCAGGGCAAAGGATCTGGCGAGACGCGGTCGGACGTCAGAGAATTGGGGCATGCGGTCCGGCCGTCTGCGTGTCCACGTGCTCGGCCCGCTGCGCGTGTCGGCGGCCTCCGGTGAGGAGGTGCCGCTGGCTGGAGCGTTGCAGCGGCGGTTGCTGGCCTATCTGGTGCTGCGGCGAGGCTTGGTGGTGTCGGCCGACGCGGCAGCGGAAGCACTGTGGCCCTCTGGCCTTCCCCGGGACCCGGCGGCGGCGCTGCAGAACCACGTGTCGAGATTGCGCCAGCGTCTGCCGGATGGCCTGGTGGAGTCGGTCGGCTCGGGCTACCGGCTCGACCCTGAGAGCGTGCAGGTCGATGCCGATCGCCTCGTGGCGTTGCTGGCCGACGATCCCCGCTCCGCAGCAGGCGACCTGCAGCGCATCCTCACCGGCTGGCACGGCGTCGCCTATCCCGAGCTGGACGACAACGACGAGGCGCGAGTCGAGGCGTCGCGGCTGGAGGAGCTCCGCGTGCGGGCCGCGGAATGTGTGGCGGAGGCCCGTCTGGCGGCGGGGGAGGTCGATGGGCTGGTCACGGAGTTGGCGTCGCTGGTCGAATCCGACCCGTTGCGGGAACGGCCCCGCCAGCTGTTGATGTCGGCGTTGGCGGCGACAGGCCGCACCGTGGAGGCGCTGCGGGTGTTCGACGACTTCCGCCGTCTGCTCGGTGACGAGCTGGGCATCGAGCCCTCGCCGGCGTTGGCCGCCCAGCACGCCGCACTCCTCGCCGGCCAGGGCCCGTCGGGCCGAGCTCGGCTGCGGAACCGGCTGCCGGTCCCGGCGACGCCGCTCGTCGGCCGGGATGCGTTGCTGGACGAGCTGGTCGCGCTGGCTGCGGCCCGCCGGCTGGTGACCCTGGTCGGGCCGGGCGGGGTCGGCAAGACCCGCCTGCTCGTCGAGCTCGGCGCCCGGCTGGGCGGCGATCGGCCGGATCGGCCGGTGGTGTGGTGCGACCTGACCCAAGCCGGCCCGGCATCGGCGCTCGAGGTGGTTGCCGCCGCGTTGGGGATCGACGCGCGGCCGGGGGTCGATCCCGTCGACCGGATCGTCGACGTGATCGGCGACGACGAGCTCGTGGTGCTGTTGGACAACTGCGAGCACGTCCTCGACCCCGTCGCCTCGCTCGTCGACTCGCTGATCGGCGGCTGCCCCTGCGTCACCGTGATATCGACGAGCCGCGAGCGCCTTCGGGCCGCCGGCGAGCAGCTCTGCCTGGTTCCTCCGTTGCCGACCAACGACGAACAGGCCGCCGCAGTCGAGCTGTTCGTGCAGCGAGCCTCGGCGATCGCGCCCGGGTTCGCCCCTGATGCGGCGCAGTGCGAGGAGATCGTCGAGGTCGTGCGCCGCCTCGACGGGTTGCCGCTGGCGATCGAGCTGGCGGCGGCCCGTCTGCGCAGCCTGGAGGTGAGCGAGCTCGCGGCCGGTTTGGACCGCCGGTTCACGCTGCTGGCCACCGGGTCCCGGACGGTCACCCGGCAGGCTTCGTTGGCGGCGACCGTGTCGTGGTCGTTCGATTCGCTCGACGACCCGCTGCGGCGCACGTTCGCGGCGTTGTCGGTCTTCTCCCGGCCCTTCACCGCGGCCGACGCCGGCGCGGTCTGCGCGCTCGACGCCGCCGCGGTGGCCGAGCTGCTGTCGGTGCTCGTGGAGCGATCGCTGGTGCAGCGGGCGCCCGGCCGCCGCTACGTGTTGTTGGAGACGTTGAAGGCGTTCGGCGCCGAGCGGCTGGTCTCGTCCGGGGAGGCGCAGCGGGTGACCGAACGCCACGCCCGCTGGATGGTCGACTGGATCGAGGCCGCCGACGCCGCCCTCACGGCGCCCGGCCGGCCGGTGCTGGCCGAGATCGACGAGGCCGTGCCCGAGCTGCGGGCGGCCCTCACCTGGCAGGTGGAGCACGGCATGGCCGGCCACGCCGGCCGGCTGGTGGTCGCGCTGTTGAGCTATGGGCTGTTGCGGCTGCGCCCCGACGTGTTGTCGTGGGCGGAGGTCGTGCTGGCCGCCGACCCCGAGGACCGGTTGGCGCACGCGCCGGCGTTGTGGGCCGCGTCTGCCTACGCCACGTGGATGGCGGGCGATGTCGCACGGTCACGGGAGCTCGCCGAGCGCGGCCTGCGGGTCGAGCAGCGCCAGCAGCCGAGGCCGCCGGTCGCCCGGGCGCGGACGATGCGGGGGAACATCGACCTGTTCGAGGGCCGCCTGGCGGAGGCGACCGCCTGGTACCAGCACGCGATCGACGCCGCCGGGGACAATGTCCTCGAGCGGACGCTCGACCGGGCTACCCAACTGCTGTCGTTGGGCTACGCCGGCGACAGGCGGGCGGAGAGCCTCGCCGAGCAGATGCTCGCCGAGGCCGGCGACGAGGTGACCGCCCCCAACGCCTACGTGTGGTATTGCGCCGGCGAGGCCGAGCTGTCCTTCGACATCGATCGGGCCCGGTCCCGTCTCATCCGTGCCGTCGAGCTGGCGGAGGAGACGAACGCGTCGTTCGTGCGGGGCATCGCCGGTGCGTCCAAGGCGTCGATCGAGGCCCGCGTCGGGGACCCGGACGTGGCGATGGCCGACTACCGCTGGCTGATCGAGCACTGGCGACGGGCCGGGATGTGGTCGACCCAGTGGACGATGCTGCGCTCGGTCGCCCAACTCCTGCACCGCGTCGGCCGCCACGTCGACGCCGCGGTCCTGGAGGGCGCGGTGCGCAGCACTCGGGCAGGCCATCGGATGTCGCCGAGGGGGTGCATGAACGCGCCGGCTCGCACGTCCCGCCACGCCTTGGCCAGCCGATGGCCGGCGAGGTACCCGGCGCCGCCGCTGAGGGCGAGGGCGCGATCCACCACCCGCACGGCGGCGGCGGTGAGGAACGCCTTGGCCGCTTGGACCTCGGCGAAGGTCGCCTGCACCTCGGCGACCTCCGGGTCGCCCATCGGGTGCTCGGAAAAGTAGTGGTCGATGCTCGTGCCGGCCCGGGCGAGCGCGGCCCGCATCGCCGTCACGTCCACGATGTTCGCGGCGAGCTCGTTGACGGTATGAGGATCACCGGTCGTGGAAGGAGACCGACCCCGACGCCGAGGCCCGCATGCCGAGCGCGTCCCAGTCTTCACCGAAGACGACGCCTCCGGCCGTGGTCGGCACGGTCGCGAACCCGTACCGCGGCCGGCTCTGACCGTCGAGAACGGAGACGGCGACGACCAGCTCGGTGGCGAAGGGGGCCATCGTGGCGAACACCTTGCGCCCGTTGACCACCCAACCAGAGGGCTTGCGGGCGGCGGTCGTGGCCGGCTGGGTGAGGTCCTGCGGTGACGGCTCGCTCGCCGCCGCGGCCAGCACCACGTCCTCGGCCACGATGCGGCGCAGCCGACCGGCCATTGCCTCGACCCGGCGTTCGTCCCACCGCTCGACCGCGACCCGCCACGAGCGGGCCGTGTTGACCACGATCGACAGGTGCATGTTCACGCCGATGGCGGTGGCGGCGTCGCCGCGGGCCAGCCGCGACGACGCCACCAGGAGGTCGTGGACCGAGTCGACGCCGCCGCCACCGAACTGAGCGGGGACGGGCGTCGCGAGATAGCCATCCGCCCGGAGCTTGTCGAGATGCTCCACGGCGAAGCGGCCGTCACGGTCGTGGGCGAGCGCTCCGGCCGCGAACTCCTCCGCGAACCGGGACGCCGCCGCGACCATGTCCTCGCCGGCGGCGGTGGCGGCTCGCAGGTCGCGCTCCCCCGTCGTGCTCACCACCTGGGCTGCTCGGCCAGGATGCCGAGCACCGCCTTGCCCACGACTTCGTGGGTGAGGGCGTCGTTGCCCGGGTGGAACCCGCCGCAGCGCACGTCGCGGTACAGCCGCTCCAGCTCGTTGCCCTTGAACATGCCGGCGCCGCCGACCACGTCGAGGGCCACGTCGACCACCCGCTTGGCGGCTTCCACCGCCCGCCACTTGGTCGAGTACACCTTCGGCGCCCACGCCTCGCCGTGGTCGACCTGGCCCACCCAGTCCTCCACGAACCGCTCGAGCGTGGCCGACGCCGCGTCGAGGTCCAAGAACATGTCGGCGATCTGCTGCTGCACGAAGGGGTTGTACGCGTACGCACCCCGGGGGATGGCCACCGACTGCTTGCGGCGCGCCCCGTCGACGGCGAGCTCCAATGCCCGGTCGGCGATGCCGAGGTACACCGCGGCCATCAACGCCAAGGGCCAGATTGCCATGGCGACGAGGAACAGGTCGCTGCCGTCACCGGCGGGCACGACCCGGCCGATGCGGGCGTCGGGCACGAACACGCTGTCGAGGATCGTGTCGTGGCTCTGCGTCGGGCGCATGCCGAGGGTGTCCCAGGTCTCCACCACGGTGACACCGGGGCTGGTGCGCTCGACGAACGCGTGCACGATCTGCGGCCCGCCCGGCGCGTCGGCGTGGATGGCGTGGGCGCCCAGCCAACGCCAGGCCGGCCCGTTCGAGCCGAACTGCTTGCGTCCGGTCAACCGGTAGCCGCCCTCCACGCGTTCCGCCTTGCACGTCGACATCAGCACCGGTATGTCGTTGCCGGTCTCGGCGTGGCCGGCGGCGAACACGTCGCCGGCGGCGGCGGACTCCAGCATCCAGCGCAGCGACGTGTCGCCCGCCTGCTCGAACTCGGTGGCGATGCCCACCCAATAGGAGTGCATGGTCATCGCCAGCGCGGTGGCGGGCGCGTAGCGGGCCATGCGCCGCTGGCTGACGGCCATCTCGGCCAGGTTCAGGCCCCACCCGCCCAGATGGGCGGGCACGGCGGCGGCGAGGTAGCCCACCGAGCGCAGCTCGGCCAGGTCCTCCTCGAAGTAGGCGTTGTCCAGATCTGCCTTGTCCGCCCGGGAGCGGAACCGCTCCAACATCTCGACCGGCAGCTGAGGTTTGGGAGTTGCGGTGTTGGTCATGACCGCCACGATCGGCATCGCCGCTGTCACCACGCTCTCAACCGCTCCCACCATCCCGCCAGCAGCGAGAAGCGCCCCGACAGCGGGCCGCGGAGCTCGGGGAGCGCCTCGACGAGCCCGTGTGCCGGGCATCGCGCGGCATGGGCGGCGCGCCGGGCATGCCGCGCCGTGCGGCGCAGCCGGGCGGCCTCCGCGTCAGCCAGCAGTGCGCGCCGACGGTCCTTGGCCAAGGTCTGCAGAACCAGTTCATCCAACATGGCGGTGTTATCTCGCCTCCCGCTGTCATCTGGCTTTCGGTTGCTGCCGTCACCTCCCCGCTCACGACAGCGGATGTGAGCGACGCGACAGACGCCACGCCCACCGTCGCGAGCATGCGCTCCACACCGATCTCCCCCGTCGATCTGGGAACGACCCTGTCCGTCTGGGCTCACCCCGACGACGAGACGTATCTCCCGGGCGGGGTCATGGCCGCCGCCCGCGCCAACCGCCACCGGGTCGTCTGCGTCTCCGCCACCTCAGGTGAGCACGGCGCCGACGACCCCACGGCGTGGCCTCCCGCCCGCCTCGGGCGGGTCCTCCGCTGGGAGGCCGCCGCGGCCATGGCCGTTCTCGGCGTCACCGAGCATCGCTTCATGGGCTACGAGGACGGCACGCTCACCAACCACGACCCCGCAGGCGTCGAGCAGATCGGCCGGCTGATAGAAGAAGTCCGCCCCGACGAGGAGTGGAACATGTACATGAGCGACGAGCGGCCCACGGGCGTGCCCGCCGACCGGCTCGACATCCACGCCCAACTGACCGGGCCCGAGCTCGACCGCAAGCTCACTGCGCTGCGGGCCATGGCCACCCAGACCGCCGACCTCATCGCCATGCTCAAGCTCGACGCCTACGCCGCCCAGATCGCCGAAGAGGCCTTCGTCGCCGCCCGCTGAACCCCTCGGCGGGCGACATCGGTTCCCGGGGTACGGTTTGCACCGGCCCGCTCTTGGGTAGCAGCGGCGCCGAGGGGGCATCGCCATGGCGTTGCAGGAAGGTGGCTACGGGCAGTACTGCCCGATCAGCCGAGCCGTCGAGGTGCTCGGCGAACGGTGGACGTTGCTGATCGTGCGCGACCTGTTGTGCGGCCACACCCGTTTCAACGACCTGGCGCGTGGCAACCCCGGTCTGTCTCGATCGCTGCTCGCCAAGCGGCTCCGCGCCCTCGAGCGGGCCGGGATCGTGGAGCGGCTCGACGGGGAGTACGTGCTCACGCCCGCCGGCAACGACCTGCGCGGCGTGGTGTTCGGGTTGGGCGAGTGGGGCGCCCGTTGGCAGTTCGGCGAACCGCGCGACGACGAGCTCGACCCGGAGCTGCTGCTGTGGTGGGTGCACGACCGGCTCGACCTCTCGGTGCTGCCGGAACGGCGCATCGTGTTGGAGTTCGTCTTCGCCGGGGAGCGGCGGCGGTTCTGGATCGTGAAGGACTCGACCGGGCCGTCGGTGTGCACCCACGACCCCGGCTTCGAGGTCGACGTGGCGATCCACGCCGACCTCGCCGTCCTCTACCAGGTCTGGTTGGGCCGGTTGGACCTGCGCGCCGCACTGCGTGACGGGTCGGTCGAGCTGCACGGCCCACCGGCGCTGACCCGGCGGATGCCTGAGGTGTTCCTGCTCAGCCCCGTGGCCGATCTCGTGGCCGCCGCCCGCTGACCGCCAGCGGTCGGCGCCGGCGGCGCTGCACGAGCCGTGTGTGCGAGCGCTTCCGCCTCGTCAGATGCGGTCGCAGGGGACGCCGAGTGCGAGCCGGCCGGCGTGGAGCAGGGTCTGTTCCACGGTCAGGGGATGGAACTTGGCGGCGCGGATGTCCCGGTACGCCCGCTCGATGGGTGAGCCCTTGAAGAACGCGGCGCCGCCGGCGACGTCCATGGCCAGGTCGCAAACCTCTATACCGGCCAACGCGATCTCCCGCTTCGCCGCCATCACTGCGGCGACGATCTCCATGGAGGGCGCCGGGTCGTCCCCCACCGCGGCGAGCGCGCCGTCGAGCGCCCACGCTGCCACCTGCAGCCGGTTGGCCATCAGCCCCACCTGGCGCTGCACCCCCGGATCCGTCGGCCGGGTCGCGGAACGAACCGCATGATCCCGGGCGCTCTCCGCCACACCGAGGTACACGGCGGAGATGATTGGCATCGCGATGCTCGCAATGACCTGCAGCGGTCCGTCCAGGACGTCATGAGGCCGGTCAGCGAGCACCCGCTCGTCCGGAACGAACACCTCCTCGAGCACGACGTCATGGCTCGCGGTGCCGCGCATCCCGAGCGCGTCCCAGCTCGCGTCCACCCACACGCCCTCACTGGCGAACGGCACCGCCATGTTCAGCACCCGCAGGCCCCGCTCGGGGTCCTCGAAGGTCGCCATCGTCGACAGCACGTCGCCCGCCGGCGCCTGACTGGCAAACGGCTTGCGGGCGCTCACCCGAAAGCCGCCCTCGACCCGCACGGCGCTGCCCCGAGGGCGGGTGAAGTCCCCGCCGCCGGTGGACACGAGCACGATGCCCTCCGACGCGACCCGCTTCAACGTCGCTTCGGCGCCGGGCATCCCCCGCCGGCGCCGCCACGCGGTGAACGCCGTCACGTGCTGGTGCATCGAAGACGCCAACGCCGTCGACCCGCAGTGGCGGGCCAGCTCACGCTGCACCATCGCGATCTCGCGGATCGTTGCGCCTTCGCCGCCCAACTCGGCCGGCACGGCGATGGTCAACAGGCCGGCGTCACGGACATGCTCGAAGGACTCCTTCACCCAGGAGCCCTCCCGGTCGTGACGAGCGGCGTGCTCGGCCAACACCGGTCCACACGCGGCCGCTCGAGCCACCAGGGCAGCCTCACGCGCACCGGCGCCGTTCGCTTCCTGTATCGAGGTCATGGCCGCATCGTCGCACCCGCCGCGCCACTCGAACAGTCCGAAAACTGTACCTGGAATGGTCCCGCTTTTGGACTGGATGGATCCCTCGGGGCGGCGGGATGGTTCACCTCGGCAGCGGGCGAACACCGCGCCGTCTGACCACAAACCGCCCTCACCCTGTCCTCATCGAAAGGAGCATCATGTCCCCCCGAGCGTCTTGGCCAGAGCGCGCCGCCGCCCGACGCGGGCTGCTGGCGCTGGTCGTGGTGGCCGCTGTTGGCCGCGATCTTCACCGCCTCGCCGACTGCCGGCGCCCAGGACACGGCCACGGAGCCCGCCCCATCGCCCGATGCGGCGGTTGAGGCGGCGGGGTGGGGCGCCCTCGCCAGCCGCCACGGTGACGGCTCGCAGTCCGGCCAGCCCGTCCCCGTTCCTGCTCCCGGCTCGGGCGTCTGGGCGCCCACGCCCCCCGCGACGGCGGGGCTCACGTCCTGGTTGGGGAGCGCCCGTCCGTTCGCGCTGCGCTCGCCGGACCAGTACCGGCCCCCCGCATCGAGGCTCGAGTCGAGCCGCTACCGGCGAGATCTCGACGAGCTCCGCCGCCTCGGCGGCGCCTCCTCGACCGAACGCACCGAGGAGCAGACCCTCGTCGCCCGGTTCTGGGGAGACCAGCCCATCGATCAGAACCAACGGGCGCTGCGAGCCCAAGCGGCCAAGCTGGGATGGGGCGTCAGCCCGACGGCCCGGCTCTTCGCCGCCGTGCTGACCTCAGAGGTGGACGCCATCATCGCCTGCTGGGACGCCAAGTACACCTACCACTTCTGGCGGCCCTGGCAGTCGGCGCCCACCGTCGAGCCCGGCTGGACGCCGCTGTTGGCCACCCCCAATCATCCTGAATACCCCTCCGCCCACGGCTGTCTCACCGGGGCGCTGGCCTACTCGCTGGCGGGGATCATGGGCACCGACGCCATCGACGTGGAGATCGACGCCGCCAACATCGGCGTCACCCGCTCCTACCCGACCCGAGACGCCCTGCTCGAGGAGGTCGGAGACGCTCGGGTGTGGGCCGGGATCCACTACCGCCACTCGGTCGACACCGGCAAGCAGCTCGCCAAGCGAGTGGTGCGCTACAACCTCAGCCGCAACTTCCAGATCAACGAGTAGACCGTGCTGTTGCTGGCCGGGGCGCTTCTCGAGTCCCGGTCAGCCCCACCGGGCGGGCAAGTCCGGCCGGGCCTCCGCCAGGAAGGCCGTTGGATCGGTCGGCGGGTAGATGGCCGTGCGGTTGAGGAACGTCTTCATCCGCTTGCCGTCCTCCGCCATCAGGACCGGCGCACGGTCCCACCCGCGGGTGAACAACGCACCGGCCCGCCCGAGATCGATGCACGTGACGTACCGGTCGATGTCGAGGGGAACCGGCTCGAGCCCAACGACGGCGGCGGCCGCGTTGAACCCAGCCAGGCGCCCGCTCGGGATCGCGAACTGGCAGGACATCGGGGCCACGTGCACGCCGTCGGGCCGGAACCGCGCCGCGTCACCAGCCGCCCAGACCGGCGCCGGACCGGAGAGCCGCAGCGTGGGGTCGACCACGAGGCGGCCGAGGTGATCGCGCTCGAAGGCGTCGAGGCCGGCGAGCCCGTTGGCGACGAGGCCGCCGCACCACACGAGGAGGTCGTGGTCGACCGAACCGCCGGCGGCGAGCCTGGCCGCGGCCGTATCGACGGCGGCGACCCGGCCGCCGTCGACGATCTTGACCCCGAGGTCGCTGAGGGCGCCCCGCACGATCTCCATCGCGGCGGGCCCGAAGGGCTCGCCGACGGCGCCGCCGTCGAGCAGGGTCACGTCGATGTCGGGTTCCGACGCCAGTCCGGCGGCGAGCTCGATGCCGGTCAGCCCGCCCCCGACGACGGTCACTCGCACCGCATCGCCACGACGTCGAGCATCGGCGAGCGCGCTCCGGAACGCCGCAGCGTGGTGATGCACGTCGATGCGGTGAGCGTGGTCGGCCAGCCCGTCCACCGGCGGGAACGGCGTCGAGCTGCCGGTGGCGAGCACCGCCGCGTCGAACGCGAGGCCCTCGCCGGCGTCGGTCTCGATCCTGCAGTCAACCGGGTCGAGATGGGTCGCCGACGCGATGCGCAGACGCACGCCGAGCGGCTCGAGGACCGGGCGGAGATCGACCACGGTCGGGGCGAGGTCGGCCTCGTAGAGCCGTGGCCGCACGCTCAGGTTCGTGCTGGGCGTGACCATCGTGATGCGAGGCGCAGGTGCGGTGGCGGTCTTGGCGGCTGCGGCGGCGGCCGCGGCCCACACGCCGGCGAAGCCGCCGCCGATGACGACGATATGGGGGGTTGGCATGTCTCGGTCCTCCTCGACGCAGGCTCGGGGCTGCCTCAGGCGGCTTGGTCGGCCACGAACGCGGCGTAGGCGGACGCCAATGCAACGAGCTGCGCGGCGCCGTCGCCGTGGTAGGTGGGCCCATGCATCAAGGCGAGCGTCCTCGGCTGGGTCGACGCGAGGCGCAGCAGTGTCGGGCCGACGTTCGGCCCGAGCGAGGTCGAACGGAACAGCTTCTCCGCCTCGACGGCCGCTTCGACGATGTCGTCGCTGGTCGTTGCGGCGCCGCCGCCAACCTGGGTGAACAGGTCGCCGGCGAGCAGGACCTCGGTGGACTCGTCGAACCACAGGCCGCTCTCCCAGTTGTGGGGCACATGCGGTGTGGGCAGGAAGCGCAGCCGGTGACCGCCGATGTCGAGCGCTTCGTCCTCGCCCATCGAGCGAGGCGGCCGGTCGGCGAGATCGTCGAGGGACAGGCCGACGGCGAGCGCCCCGTGCACGACCTGCGCACGCGGCGCGGCAGCCAGGAAGAGGTTCATCGCGCCGCACTCGTCGGCTTCGACGTGCGCGAAGGAGATCCAACGCAGATCGTTCAAGGAGATGAGCCGGCTCACGGCGCCGGACACGAGCGGGAACAGCTTGCGCATGCCGGTGTGGAACAGGAACGGCTCCTCGCCGCGGATGAGGAACTGGTTGAACGAGAACCCCACGGGCGGGGCGACGTCCTCGACGTGGGTAAACAGTCGGAAGATGTCGGGCGCGACCTCGTGGATTGTCGTTTCCATGAGAGGGACTCCTTCGTTCTGCCGCTGCGGCCGATCCGACAGGGCTCCTCATACCGTCGCGTGGCGCCACCTGCACCGCATCGGGCGATCCCCGAACTTCGACCCCGATAGGTGCAGTCAGGGTCGCGGGTCGAGCGTCGCGGCCAGCGCGGCGGCTTCCGCCCTGGTGCGCACGCCGAGCTTGGCGAGCACTCGGCTCACGTGGTGCTCCGCCGTTTTCGGGGAGATGTAGAGCCTGGCGGCGATGTCTGCGTTGCTGCACCCGTCGCGGACGAGCCGCACGACCTCGGTCTCCCGGACGCTGAGCGACGCGAGGGCGGCCGCTCGGCTCTGGGGCGACCTCGCCGGCGCGACGGCCCCCAGCCGGCGCAGCAGCGCCGCCGACCGGTCGACGCTGCTGCGGGCCCCGATCCGCTCGAAGACCGCCGCCGCGGCGCGGGCCTCCGCAATCGCCGCGGCGCGGTCGCCCGCCAGGGCCAAGGTCTCGGCGAGCTCGACCCGGGCGGCGCCGGCGACGACCGGCCATCCCCCGACGAGCTGCCGGACCGCAGCTTCGAAGCTGGCGATCGCCGCCGCCAGGTCTCCCCGGGCGCGTTGCACCCGGCCCGCGCCGATCGCGGCTTCCGCGCCGACGGGGGCGACGTCGATCGCGGCGGCGAGCTCGGCCATGGTCCGGGCGGCGTCCGCGGCGCCGTCGACGTCGCCCAGCGCAAGCGCAGCCTCGATCAGCCGGGCCAGCAACGACACACTGCGCAGCGCATCGCCGACCAGTTCCCGCAACCCTCGGCGAGCAACGGCCGCCGCCAACGCCGGCTCGCCGGTCCGGAGATGCAGGCGGGCCAGCGGTTCGCACGCCGCGTAGTGATCCTCGTACGGCGCCAGCAACGACGCGGCCTCCTCCACCCGGCCCTGCTCGAGGCGAACGCGTGCGAGGTGGCACGTCGACTCGATCACGTGGCCGATGGCCGGGGACGGCGGCGGGGCGAGCACCTCCAACAGGGCCGCCTCCGCCTCCGTCCAGCGGCCCGCAGCGGCCAGCACCGACCCGTACACCACACGGCAGTGGTTCCGCAGCGCCCGGGGCCGACCGCCCAGCGGGCCAAGCCTCACCTGCTCGACGATCTGCATCCACTCCTCGGCGCGGGCGACATCACCGACGCGGTCGCAGCTCGTCAACAGCGCACAGAAGCTCCGACCGGCGATGCCGCCGTCGTCCACTTCGCCTGCGGCGAGCGCCGCCATCGCCTCGTCCAGCCGGGCGAAACCCTCCCGGATGTGGCCCCTGGTCACGAGGGCCAATCCCCCGTCGGCGAGCGCCCGCACCTCGAGATCGTGGTCGCCGAACTCCATGGCGATCGCCAGCGCGCGATCAGCGCTCGCCTGGAGGGCGACGGCGTCGGGGCGGAAGCACGCCAGGCTCGCCAGCTCCAGATACCCCCACTCGACACACGGGCCGACGCGGTCGAGGAGGCGCCGGGCACGCTCCAGCCACCCTCGTGCGGCGGCGTGGTTGCCGAGGGACTCCTCGTGCAGCTCGGCCAGCTCGATCGCGACACGAGCCGCCGAGCAGGCCTCGCCTCGGTCCCGGAACCCTCGGAAGGCCGCCTCGTAGCAGCGCCTCGACTCCGCCAGGTCCTCGGTGAGGTAGGCGATGACGCCGAGCAGGCGATGACCGATCGGGAGGTCGTCGATCTC
>JBJXGF010000288.1:0-8869 GCA_046153015.1 Acidimicrobiales bacterium
CGGGCCCGGCGGCGGCCAGCGCGGCGGCGCAGCGTTGCCGCCACCGGTCGGCGCCGGTGAGCTGCGGACCGAAGCAGTACACCCCGCGGGCCGCCGGCCGCAGCAGTCCGCCCTCGGCCAGGCGATGCCGTCGGGACGCCGACACGCCCTCCGCCGCCAACTCCGCGGCCGTCACCACGCGATGGGCCGTGTAAAGACCATGAAACAGGACGAAATGCAGTCTACGCCGACGGTTGTGGCGGGTTGTTCGCGGGGCGTCGAGCAGCCCGCCGTTTCGTCACGGCATCGTGCCTGGTCACAAGCTTGGACGGTCGGTACATACTTGGCCCGCCGCGAACAACCCGCCACAAACGGACCGCCCCTACGATGGGACCGATGCTCCAGCGCCCCCCCGCCGGCTCGATCCCGGACGCGCCGGGCTCCTACCAGTTCAAGGACGGGTACGGCCGCATCATCTACGTGGGCAAGGCCAAGTCGCTGCGCCAGCGGCTGTCGAACTACTTCCAGAACCCCGCCGCGCTGCACCCCCGCACGGCGACGATGGTGGGCAGCGCCGAATCCGTCGAGTGGATCCAGGTCCGCAACGACGTCGAGGCGCTGATGCTCGAGTACTCCCTCATCAAGGAGCACCGGCCCCGCTTCAACGTCCGCCTGGTGGACGACAAGAGCTACCCGTTCCTGGCCGTCACGGTCGAGGACGAATGGCCCCGGCCGATGGTGATGCGCGGGGCTAAGCGAAAAGGCGTCCGGTACTTCGGGCCGTACGCCCACGCCTACGCCATCCGCGAGACGCTCGACCTGCTGCTGCGCACGTTCCCGGTGCGCACCTGCTCGGACAACAAGCTCCAGCTCCATCAGAAGCTGGGCCGCCCCTGCCTGCTCTACCACATTGAGAAATGCAGCGGCCCCTGCGTCGGCGAGGTGGCCCGGCACGACTACGACCGCTTGGTGGAGGAGCTGCTCGACTTCCTCGACGGAGACACCGACCGCATCGTCAAGCGCCTCGAGCACGAGATGGCCGCCGCCGCCGCCGAGCTCGAGTACGAACGGGCGGCCCGGCTGCGCGACCGCCTGGTCAGCGTGCGCAAGGCCATCGAGAAGCAGCAGATCGTGGCCGACCGCCGCGAGGACCTCGACTTCGTCGGCATCGCCGAGGACGAGCTCGAGGCCGCGGTGCAGGTGTTCTTCGTGCGCAAGGGCCGGGTCATGGGCCGCAAGGGCTTCGTGGTCGACAAGGTGGAGCCGCTCGACCGCCCGCAGCTCGTCGCCTCGATCCTCGAGGGCCTCTACTACGACCCGCCGCCCCAGGGCGTGCCCAAGTGCGTGCTGGTGCCCGACCTGCCCGAGGACCCAGACCTCTACGAGCGCTGGCTAGGCGAGCTGCGGGGCAGCCAGGTCGACGTGCGGGCGCCGCAGCGCGGCGACAAGCGCACCCTGCTCGACACGGTGGCCCGCAACGCCCAGGAGGAGCTGGTGCGCCACCGGCTCCGGCGGGCCAACGACCACAACGCCCGCTCCCGGGCCTTGAACGAGCTCCAACGGCACCTCGAGCTGCCCGTCGCGCCGCTGCGGATCGAGTGCTACGACATGAGCCACCTGCAGGGCAGCGACTACGTCGGCTCGATGGTCGTGGTGGAGGACGGGCTCCCGAAGAAGAGCGACTACCGCCGCTTCAAGATCCGGGAGGTGCCCGGCAACGACGACTTCGCCGCCATGGAGGAGGTGCTCACCCGGCGCCTGTCGAACTACCTCGAGGACCGCGCCAAGCCGCCTCCCGAGCGGGGCCGGTTCCAGTACCCCCCGCAGCTCCTGCTGGTCGACGGGGGCAAGGGCCAGCTCGGCGTGGCGATCAAGGTGCTCGAGCAGCTCGGGCTGGCCGAGGAGATCCCGGTGGCCTCGCTGGCCAAGCAGTTCGAGGAGGTGTACCTGCCCGGCCAGGCCGACCCGGTGCGCATGCCCCGCCAGTCCGAGGCGCTGTACCTGCTGCAGCGGATCCGGGACGAGTCCCACCGCTTCGCCATCACCTATCACCGGCAGCTGCGCGACAAGCGGATGACCAAGAGCGCGCTCGACGACGTGGCCGGCCTCGGCCCGGTGCGCCGCAAGCGGCTGCTGAAGGAGCTGGGCGGGATGGCCGCTGTGAGGCGGGCCGGCCTCGAGGAGCTGAAGGCCCTGTCCTGGCTGCCCGACGTGGTGGCCGAGGCGGTCTACGAGTCGCTCCACCGGCCGGCGTCGAGGCCCCGGACCCGTCTGCCCGCGCCGGTGCCCAGCGTGGGCGGCCGCAGCCTCACCCTCGACGTAGAGTGAGGCCGAACATGGACGTGCGCGAGTTCCTCGGGCTGCAGCCCACCCACAACCCGAACCGCTGGTTCCTGCCCATCGAGCTCGGCATCTGCGGCGGGTCCGGCTCGCTCTACGGCGGCTGCGGGCTGGCGGCGGCGATCGTGGCCATGGAGGCGGCGGCGGAGCGGCCCCTCGTGTGGGCGAACTGCCAGTACCTCGCCCACGCCCGACCGCCCGCGATCATGGATCTCGACGTGACCTTGGCCGTGGTGGGCAACGCGGCCACCCAGGCCCGGGTGATCGGCCGGGTCGGCGACCAGGAGGTGCTGCACGCCCACGGCACGCTCGGCCAGCGCGAGCTCCCTTTGTCCGGCGCGTGGATCGGCATGCCCGACGTGGCGCCGCCCGCCGACTGCAAGCCCCGCAGCATGCCCCACCACATCCCGGGCACGTTGTCGAGCCGGCTCGAGCAGCGGGTGGCGGAGGGCGAGGGCCTCCACCTCGACATCGACGACGGGCGCTCCGCCTTGTGGTGCCGCCTACGCGACGGTTCGGGCTGGACGCTGTCCGCCGCCACGCTGGGCATCCTCGGCGACTTCGTGCCGTCCGGGGTGGGCCTCGCCCTCGGCGAGCTCACGGCCGGGGCCAGCCTCGACAACACGATCCGGGTGGCGAACCTGGTGGAGACCGAGTGGGTGCTCTGCGACATCCGGGTCGACGCGGTGGCCAACGGGTTCGGCCACGGCATGGTGTACCTGTGGGCGGAGGACGGTTCGCTGCTGGCCATGGCCAGCCAGTCGATCATGGTGAAGCTGCGTGACTGAGCCGGCGGCCAAGCGCATCGACCCGGCCCTGTGGGAGGCGCAGGCCGCCTGGTGGCAGGAGGGCTTCACCGACGGCGCCGACGCCGAGTACGAGGAGCAGATCCTGCCCCTCGCCGCCGAGCACCTGCGGGGTGCGGCCCGGGTGCTCGACGTAGGCGCCGGCGAGGGTCAGGTGGCGCGGCTGGCGGCGCGGGGCGGCGCCGCGGTGGTGGGGGTGGACCCCACGTGGGCGCAGCTGGTCGTGGCCCAGCGGCGGGGCGGCGGCCCGGCCTACCTGCGGGCGGAGGCGGCGGGGCTGCCGTTCCCCGACGCGGCGTTCGACGCGGTCGTGGCCTGCCTGGTGTTCGAGCACATCGAGGCCGTCGACGAGGCGATCGCCGAAGTGGCCCGCGTCCTCCAGCCGGGCGGCCGATTCCTGTTCTTCCTCAACCATCCCCTGCTGCAGACGCCGAACAGCGGTTGGATCGACGATCAGATCCTCGACCCGCCCGAGCAGTACTGGCGGGTGGGGGAGTACCTGGTGGAGGACGTGACGGTGGAAGAGGTGGAGCTCGGCGTGTTCATCCCGTTCGTGCACCGTCCGCTGTCGCGCTATGTGAACGCCCTTGCCGCCAACGGCCTGTTCGTCGAGCGGATGGAGGAGCCGGCGCCGCCGCCGGGCTTTCTCGCCCGGGCGTCGGAGTACGCCGCGGCGGCCGCCATCCCCCGGCTCCTGTTCCTGCGCACCGTGAAGCGCCGGCGCTGATGGGAGCGCAGCGACCAAGCAGCGCAGCCGAGGGAGCGCAGCGACCCGGCTGCCGATGGGGTCTGGGGGCGCAGCCCCCAGGGATGACACAGTGATGGGAGCGGTAGGGCAGGGCCGCGACGGTGCCGAGCCAGCGGGGCGGGGGGAGATCCTGGTGCTCACCGGCATGTCGGGCGCGGGGCGCACGCAGGCGGGCGACGTGCTGGAGGATCTCGGCTGGTTCGTGATCGACAACCTCCCGCCGGCGCTGATCCCCCGGGTGGCCGAGCTGGCCCAGGCGCCGGGCGGCGCGTACGAGCGGGTGGCGCTGGTGGCCGGCGCGGGCGCCGACCCGGCCCAGCTCATGGACGCCCTCGGCCGGCTGCGCGCCGGCGGCGAGGTGGTGCGTATCGTGTACCTCGACGCCGCCACCGACGTGCTGGTCAACCGCTACAAGGACACGCGCCGCCGCCACCCCTTGAGCGACGGGGGGTCGCTCACCGGCGCCGTGCAGAGCGAGCGGACCCAGCTCGAGCAGGTCAAGGCCGAGGCCGATCTCGTGATCGACACGACCGACCTCAACGTCCACCAGTTGAAGAGCCGCCTGATCGGGCTCTTCGGAGACACGGACCGCCCGGCTCGCATGCAGACCGCGGTGGTGTCGTTCGGGTACAAGCATGGCGTGCCGCTCGACGTCGACGTCGTGCTCGACTGCCGGTTCCTGCCGAACCCGCACTGGGTGGAGGAGCTGCGCCCGCTCACCGGCAAGGACGAGCCGGTGCGGGCGTACGTGCTCGGCCAGGAGGCCACGGTGGAGTTCCTGGCCCGCCTCGACGACCTGCTGGACGTGCTGCTGCCCGCCTACGTGAAGGAGGGCAAGGCCTATCTCACGATCGCGATGGGCTGCACCGGGGGGCGTCACCGATCGGTGGCGATCGCTGAGGAGCTCGCCCGCCGGCTCCGGGAGAAGGGCCACCCCGTGCGAGTCGCCCACCGCGACGTCGACCGATGAGCGCAGCGAATCGGGCGCACGAGCGAGCGCCAGCGAGCCGTGCGCAGATGGGGTCTGGGGGCGCCAGCCCCCAGAATGAGCACCGATGAGCGTAAGCAGCAGCCTCGCCGGCCGCGACGGACCTCGGGTCGTGGCTGTCGGCGGCGGGCACGGGCTGGCCGCCACCCTCGCCGCGTTGCGGCGCTACGCCGGCGCGGTGACCGCCGTGGTCACCGCGGCCGACGACGGCGGCTCCAGCGGCCGTCTGCGGGCCGAGTTCGCCATGACCCCGCCGGGCGACGTGCGGCGCTGCCTCGCCGCGCTCGCCCCGGCCGACACGCTGCTCGCCCGGGCGCTCGAGCACCGCTTCGTCGAGGGCGACCTGGCCGGGCACCCGGTCGGCAACCTGTTGCTCGCCGGGCTGGCCGAGGCGGGCGGCGGCGGCTTCCAGGCGGCGGTCGACGAGCTGGCCCGCCTGCTCGGCGCGTGCGGTCGGGTCACGTCCGCCACCGTGACCCCGGTGGAGCTGTGGGCCGAGACCGACGGCGGGATCGCCCGGGGGGAGTCGGCGATCTCCCAACAGGAGGGGATCAAACGGGTCTGGGTCACGCCGGCCGACGCCACGCCCTCGCCGGTGGCGGTCGAGGCGATCGCGTCCGCCGATCAGGTGGTTCTCGGCCCCGGCTCGCTGTTCACCAGCGTGCTGGCGGCGGCGGTGTCGCCGGGGGTGTGGGGCGCGCTGGCCGAGACCCGCGCCGAGAAGGTGCTGGTGGCGAACCTGGCGCCCGAGCACCCGATGACGGTGAAGCTGCGCCTCGACGATCACGTGGAGGTGCTAGCGGCGCACGGCATCGAGGTCGACGTGGTGGTGGTCGACGAGCAGGTCGACGACACGCTCTCCAACGCGGTCGAGGTGCGGGCGCCGCTGCGGGCGCACGACCGCCTCGTGCACGATCCGGAGCTGCTGGCGTTGGCGTTGGCCCAGCTGCCGTGGGAGCGGCGCAGCGGGTGAACGGGTGCGTTTCTTTGTCGCTTCCGCCGCCGAACCGTACAGTTGCCAGGTCGTTCTTACGAATCAAGGAGGCTTCGTAGCATGACCATTCGCGTGGGCATCAATGGCTTCGGCCGCATCGGCCGCAACTTCTTCCGTGCGGTGAAGAAGTCCGGCGCCGATATCGACTTCGTGGCCGCGAACGACCTCGGGTCGCTCGACACCATGGCCCACCTGCTGCGCTACGACTCGGTGATGGGCCGCCTCGACGCCGAGGTCAAGGTGCTCCCCGACGGGCTGCAGGTCGGCGACGACGCCATCAAGATCCTGGCCGAGCGCGACCCGGCCAAGCTGCCGTGGGGAGAGCTCGGCGTCGACGTGGTGATCGAGTCCACCGGCATCTTCACCGACCGGGCCAAGGCCGCCGCGCACCTCGAGGCGGGCGCGCCGCGGGTGATCGTCTCGGCGCCGGCCAACGGGGCCGACGCCACGTTCGTGGTCGGCGTCAACGAGGACACCTTCGATCCGGCGAACCACAAGGTGGTGTCCAACGCCTCCTGCACCACCAACTGCTTCGTGCCGATGGTCAAGGTTCTCGACGACGCGTTCGGCGTCGACAAGGGCCTCATGACCACCGTGCACGCCTACACGAACGACCAGAACCTGCTCGATCTGCCCCATTCCGACATGCGGCGGGCCCGCGCCGCGGCGGTCAACATCGTCCCCTCGTCCACCGGCGCGGCGCGCGCCACCGGGCTCGTGCTGCAGTCCATGCAGGGCCGGCTCGACGGCTCGTCGCTGCGGGTGCCGATCCCGGACGGGTCGATCACCGACTTCACCGCCGTGCTCGCCCGGGACGCCAGCGTCGGCGAGATCAACGACGCGTTCCGGGCCGCGGCGTCCTCCGGTCCGCTGGCCAAGGTGCTCGTCTACAGCGAGGACCCGATCGTGTCGTCGGACATCGTCGGCTCGCCGGCGTCGTGCACGTTCGACGCCCCGCTCACGATGGCGATGGGCAACCTGGTGAAGATCGCCGGCTGGTACGACAACGAGTGGGGCTACTCGAACCGTCTGGTCGATCTCGCCCTGATCGTCGGCGCCGCCAACCAGTCGTAATGGCCGTCTTCGGCGTCCCCCAGCTGGAGGACCTCGGCGACGTCGCCGGCAAGCGGGTGCTGCTGCGGGCCGATTTCAACGTGCCCCTCGACGGGCGGCGCATCACCGACGATCTCCGCATCCGGGCCACCCTGCCCACCGTCAACTGGCTGGTGGAGCGGGGCGCCCAGGTCACCGCCTGCAGCCACCTCGGCCGTCCCAAGGGCAAGCCCGAGTTCAAGTACTCGCTCGACCCGGTCAAGGCTCGCCTCGCGGAGCTCGCCCCTGGCGTCGAGCTGCTGGAGAACCTGCGCTTCGACCCGGGCGAGGAGGGCAACGACCCGGCCTTCGTCGACCGCCTCGTCGAGGGCATGGACCTGTACGTGAACGACGCGTTCGGCGCGTCGCACCGGGCCCACGCCTCGATCGTGGGCCCGCCCGCCCGGCTGCCCTCCGCCGCCGGGCGGCTGCTCGAACGGGAGGTCGAGGTGCTGCTCGGCCTGCGCGACAACCCGCGGCGGCCGTTCGTGGCCATCCTCGGCGGCGCCAAGGTGAGCGACAAGCTGGGCGTGATCAACGCCCTGCTCGGCCTCGTCGACCAGCTGATCATCGGCGGCGGCATGTGCTTCACGTTCCTCGCCGCTCGGGGCTTCCCGGTCGGCGCGTCGCTGCTCGAGGCGGACCAGGTCGACACCTGCCGGGAGCTCCTCGCCGGCGCCGACGGCGCCAAGATCCACCTTCCCTCCGACATCACCGCGCTCGGTCCCGGCGGCAAGATCGGCGACCCCGCCGCCGGCGGCGAGGTCCGCCAGATGGGCACGCGCCTGCCCGAGGGGTGGATGGGCCTCGACATCGGGCCCGGCACGGCGGCCGAGTTCACCGACGTGATCCGGGAGGCGCGCACCGTGCTCTGGAACGGGCCGATGGGCGTGTTCGAGGACCCTCGGTTCGCGGCCGGCACGAAGACCGTCGCGCTGGCCGTGGCCGAGACCCGCGGGTTCACGGTGGTCGGCGGCGGCGACTCGGCGGCGGCGGTGGCGCAGTTCGGCCTCGCCGCCGACATCGATCACGTGTCCACCGGCGGCGGGGCGTCGCTCGAGCTCATCGAGCAGGGCGACCTTCCCGGCCTGGCCGCCCTGCGGAAGGCTCCGAATGCGTAAACCGCTCATCTCCGGCAATTGGAAGATGCACCACAACCACTTCGAGGCGATCGAGCTGGTGCAGAAGCTCGCCTATGCGCTCACGAAGAAGGACTACGACGCGGTCGACGTGTCGGTGCACCCTCCGTTCACCGATCTGCGCTCGATCCAGACGCTGATCGAGTCCGAGGACATCCCGATCCTGCTCGGCGCCCAGCACTGCCACTGGGAGGCGAAGGGCGCCTTCACCGGCGAGGTGGCGCCGGGCATGCTGGCCAAGCTCAACGTGAAGTACGTGATCGCGGGGCACTCCGAGCGGCGGGAGCTGTTCGGCGAGACCGACGAAATGGTCAACCGCAAGGTCAAGGCCATCCTGGCCAACGGCATGACGCCGATCCTGTGCGTGGGGGAGACCCTCGAGGAGCGCGAGGCGGGCCGCACCGACGAGAAGGTCACCGGCCAGCTGCTCGCCGGGCTCGACGGCGTGCCCGCCGCCCAGGTGGCAGGCCTGGTGTTGGCCTACGAGCCCATCTGGGCGATCGGCACCGGCCGCACCGCCACTCCGGACGACGCCCAGGCGGTGTGCGCAGAGCTGCGTCGCGCCGCTCACGCGAAGTGGGGCGCGGCGGCCGACGAGCTGCGGATCCAGTACGGCGGCTCGGTCAAGGCCGAAAACGCGAAGGCGTTGATGAGCCAGCTCGACATCGACGGTGCGCTCGTGGGCGGCGCCGCGCTCGAGGCGGAGAGCTTCGCCGGCATCGTGCAGTACCGGCTGTAGTCGGGCGCCCCGCTGGGCCCGCCGGGGCCCAGCGGCCCGCCCCC
>JBJXGF010000295.1:0-2537 GCA_046153015.1 Acidimicrobiales bacterium
CGGGGCGACCGGCGTCGTCCCCCGCACCGGGGCCGCGGTCGCCGGGCGGACCGCGGTGCTGCCCGCCCATGGCGGCTACGACGGTGGAACCCCGCCCGTCTATCACAGCCCCCCCACCTACGAGCCGCCGCGCCGCACGGGCGTGTTCGTGGCGGTGCTGGTGGGTGCGCTGTTCGCCATCACCGGCCTCGTGATCCTCTTCGTGCAGATCCTGGGCCGCGGCGCCGACACGCCGGCGCTCGTCGACGTGCCCGACGTGACCAACCAGCCCCAGGCCGACGCGGCGCGCATCCTCGAGGCGCAGGACTTCATCGTCCGGATCGTGCCCGAGAAGAACGGGCAGGTCGCGGCGGGCCTGGTGTTCGCGCAGAACCCCGAGTCGGGCGTCCGGGCGCCGAAGGGGAGCCAGGTCACCCTGAAGGTGAGCTCGGGCGCCGAGCTGTTCCCGCTGCCCAACGTGGTCGGCTCGCAGGAGCCTCAAGCTCGAGCGCGGCTCGAGGGTTGGGTCGTGCAGAAGGTGGACAAGAACGACCCGGTCGTGCCCGCCGGCGAGGTCATGGCGCAGAGCCCCGAGGCCGGCTCGCAGCAGGCGAAGGGCGTCACGGTCACCTTGACCGTCTCCGCCGGCCCCCAGCTCGACGAGGTGCCCGACGTGGCGGGCAAGCCGCTCGGCCAGGCCAGCAACGAGCTCGGCCGCGCCGGCTTCGAGGTCGATCCCGTCGAGGAGCCCTCGGCCACGGTGCCGGCCGGGCGCGTCACCCGCACCGAACCGGCGGCGAAGGAGCGCATCGCGCCCAACAGCAAGGTCAAGCTGTTCGTCTCCACCGGGCCGTCCAGGCCTCGGGCGCCCAACGTCCTCGGCAAGACCCAGAGCGAGGCCGTGGCGGCCATCGAGGCGGCCAAGCTGAAGGCCGGGGTGAGTGAGCGCTCGACCGACCGGTCCGAGGAGAACGGGAAGGTGGCCGCCCAGGACCCTCAGCCCAACGAAGAGATGGACGAGGGCGACACGGTCGACATCAAGATCGGCGTGCTGCGCAGCCCACCTACGAGCACCACCTCCACCACCGCCGGCCGAGGGCCCACCACCACCTCCAGCGGCGGCTCGACGACCACCACCGGCCGATCCTGAGCGCGACGCGCTGGCCTCTCCAACCAGTTGTCCGGGGCGTCCGGTATCCTCGGTGGCCTATGGCCAAGCCCGTCAAGCGCGCCGTGCCGGGAGGCAGCGCCTCGTCTTCCAGCGGCCGCGTGACGCCGAAGGGCACGCCGCCCTCCACCGAGCGGCCGGTCAGCCCCAACTCCCGCTACACCCCGCCGAGCGGCCATCAGCTCAACGTGCCCAGCCCCACGTGGGTGCCGGTGTTGATGTTCGGGCTGCTGGGCGCGGGGGCGCTGGCCATCGTGCTCAACTACCTCGGCGTGCTGCCGAGCGCCCCCACCACGTGGTACCTCGTGCTCGGCCTGGGGCTCATCCTCGGCGGCATCATCACCGCCACCCAGTACCGCTGACCGACCACCAATCCGAGTCGCTATGCCAACGTGTGGTGGCGGCTCCACCGCGTTTCGTCGACGTTCACCACGCGTGTGGTCCGGCCTCCGGCGGCGGTCGGCGAGCGGCGGCGGCGTTCCACTGAAGTGTCATGGTAACGCGAATGTCCAGGTCGAGGCCTGGTAGTCGGGGGCCCGAGCGGGATGACGACCGGTCAGCTGTAGTTACAGCGGTGTCATCTTCCCCAGGTTCGTCCACAACCTGTGGACGAGGTGGAGGGTAACTCGGCGCTGCCGCCCGAGGGTCGCCTGCGCGAGCGGCCGGGCCGCCCGCCCGGCGCCGGGATCCGACGGGCCATAGGCTCTCCGTCGAGATGAACGCGCGACGGGTGCTGCTCGCCATCTTCGTGGTCGCCGGGGCGGCGTTGGTCACGATCGGCGGCGTGTCGGCCATGTCGGCCGCGGTCGCGCTGGGCGCCGCCTACCTCGGGCTGCGGGCCGGCGCCGCGGTGCTCGGCGCCTTCGCCCGGCCGCTGCCCGAACCCCCGCCGCCGGGCGAGCTGCGCCGCGTACGGCTGCTCTACCGCTGCTCGGTGTGCGGCACCGAGGTGCGGATGACCGTCGCTAACGACGAGGCGCCCGCGCCGCCCCGCCACTGTCAGGACGAGATGGAGCTCAGCGCCCCCCTCTACGAGTAAAGCGAGTAGGGCGGCTCAGGGCAGGCGTTCGAGGACGACGGCCTGGGCGACCCCTCCGGCGCCGCCGGCCACGGCCAGGCCCCACCGGCCGCCGCTGCGCTCCAGCTCGGCAAGCAGGTTCACCGCCAGGCGGGCCCCGGTGGCGCCGGGCGGGTCGCCCAACGCGAGCGAGCCGCCGGACCGGTTGACCGCGCTCGGGTCGAGGTCGAGCTCGCTCATGGCGCACAGCGCCGCCGCGGCGAAGGTCTCGTCGAGCTCGACGGCGGCCAGCTCGCCGGGCGCGCACCCGGCGGAGGCCAGCGCCGCCCGGGCGGCGGGCGCCGCGGCGGCGTGCATGGTCACCGGATCGGC
>JBJXGF010000302.1:0-4952 GCA_046153015.1 Acidimicrobiales bacterium
AGGGAGCGGCCGCGCCGGCGCGGCGCCCGCCGCCCACGCCGGCCGGGCCGGGCCGGGGCTGCTGGCTGGGCTGTTCGCCGCGTCGGTGTACGGCGGGTACTTCGGCGCCGGGCTCGGCATCATCACGCTCGCCGTGCTCGGGCTGTTCCTCACCGAGCCGCTCGACCGGCTGAACGCGCTCAAGCAGGGCATCGCGTTCGTCACGAACGTGGTCGCTGCGCTCTTCTTCCTCGGCTCGGATCGGGTGGTCTGGTCGCTGGCCGCGGTGA
This sequence comes from Acidimicrobiales bacterium, assembly GCA_046153015.1. Classification (GTDB taxonomy): domain Bacteria; phylum Actinomycetota; class Acidimicrobiia; order Acidimicrobiales; family CAIXPF01; genus JBJXGF01. The sequence goes on from JBJXGF010000302.1 coordinate 270, forward strand.
TGGCGCCGGCGAGCCTCGTGGGCGGACACCTCGGCGGCAAGGCGGTGAGCAGGATCAACCCCCGGGCGTTGCGGGCGGGCGTGGTCGCCATCGGCGTGCTGGTGGCGCTGCGCTACCTGCTGTTCTGATCGCGCCGCCGAGTGCGCCGCCCACCAGCGGGCAGGCGGCGTGGTGCGGTTGAATGCGCGGACGAGATCGACGGAACGAGGACGTGATGACCGCAGAGCGAACCCCGTTGGTGCACCTGGTGGTGGGGGGCTACCCGCCGGGCTCGTCGGCCGGTCACGACATGGACTACGCCCGTCGCCGCCTCCTCGACCTGCTCGGCGAGCGGCCCGTGCACACCACGGTGGCCAACGACTACGCCGACCTCGATCGCTGGCTCGGCGAGGCGGATCTCCTGCTCACCTACGCGGCCGGGCCGTACCCCGCCGGCCCGCAGCTCGCCGCGCTCGACGCGTGGCTCGAGCGCGGCGGGCGTTGGCTGGCGCTGCACGGCACGAGCGGCGGCAAGGCCGAGCGGGTTCCCGGCGAGCGCCGGGCCCGGCGCATGGTCAAGATGGCCCACCACCGCACGCTGGGCGGGTTCTTCCTCAACCACCCCCCGGTCCGGCGCTTCGAGGTGGCCGTGGCGGCCGAGCACGCTCTCACCGCCGGCGTCCCCGCTCGCTTCGAGGTGGACGACGAGCTCTACCTGGTGGAGCTGGGCGACGACGTGGAGGTGCTGCTCACCACCGAGCTGGCCGCTGACCCCTCGCCGCCCGGCTTCGGCTTCGTCTACGACTCCGACACCGCCCTCCTGCCCGACGGCCGCACCCGCGCCCTCGGCCACGTGCGCCACGCGGGCGCCGGCGCCGTGGCGTACCTCGCGCTCGGCCATTGCCACAACCCCACGTGCAACACGCAGCCCTTCGTCGACGCGAGCGTCGAGCCGGACGGGCGCACCCCGCTCGAGTTCCGCGGCTCGTGGGAGACGGCGGGGTTCCTCGCGCTGCTGCGCAACGGCATCGCCTGGGGGACCGCGCCGCGCTGAACCGGCGGGATTGCCGGTAGAGGCTGCCGGCGCTCCGAGAGGAGGGATTCTCGGAGCGCCGGCCAACCCGGCGCTGGGTCAACTGTTGGTGTGACCCTGCGACCGAGAACGCGCGCGCCGTGACGTGCGCGAAAGCTCGGTGGGATGGTTCCCGCGCGTGCCGCCCATGGTCTCCGACGGGACCAACGTCCTGCAATGGGGATTTCTACCTAGAGCGAGCCGATCGCTACGGCAAGTGGGCCAGCCGGGTTGGGCGGGGGCGGGGCCGGCCCCGTGCGGGGAGTAGCGTCGAAGGCGTGTGCGGCAGGTTCGTCGCGGCGTCGCCGCCGGAGGAGATCGCCCGGTACTTCGGCGTGGAGTCGGTCTCCGAGCAGCTCCTCGAGCCGAACTGGAACGTGGCCCCGAGCACCGACGTGTTCGTGGTGTACGAATCGGGCGGCCTGCGCCGGCTCGAGCCGTTCCGCTGGGGCCTCGTGCCGTCGTGGGCGAAGGACCTCACGGTCGGGTACAAGATGATCAACGCGCGGGCCGAGACCGTGCTCCAGAAGAACGCGTTCCGCCGCCCCTTCGCCAAGCGACGCTGCATCATCCCGGTCGACGGCTTCTACGAATGGCAGGCCCGCCCCGGCCAGAAGCGCAAGCAGCCGTACTTCATCTCCCGGCCGGACGGCGAGCCGCTCGCCTTTGCCGGGCTCTGGGAGCTGTGGCGGCCCAAGGCGGCTGACGGGGCGGCCGAGGCGGCGCCGCCGGTTCGCTCCTGCACGATCATCACCGGCCCGGCGAACGACGTGATGGCTCCGGTGCACGACCGGATGCCGGTGGTGCTGCCGCCGTCGGCCTGGGCCGCCTGGCTCGATCCCGGCAACGACGACGTGGCGACCCTCGGCCGGCTCCTCGTGCCGGCCCCGAACGAGCTGATGACCCTGCGCCCGGTCGGCGTCGAGGTGAACAACGTGCACAACCGGGGCCCTCACCTGATCGACGCCGTGCCCCCGCCCGAGGAGGAGGAGGCGGCGGCCGGTTAGCCGGAGGAGTCGGCCTCGAGCGCCGCTTCTGGCCGGCCAAGCGCCTGCAGCGCCTCCCGCAGCCGGACCGCGGCGGCGTCGAGCGCGGCGGGCGCCGGTGAGAGCTCGGCGTTGGCGAAGTCGAGCTGGCGCATGCTGGCGGCCGGGATCACGTGCAGGTGTGCGTGGGGCACCTCGAAGCCGGCGATGATCAGCGCCACGCGGGCCGGAGCGAACGCGGCCTGCTGGGCCCGCCCGATCACCCTCGATACGAGGTTGAGGTGCGCCGCCAGCTCGTCGTCGAGGTCGAGCCAGTGGTCGATCTCGGCTCGGGGCGCCACCAGCGTGTGGCCTGCGGCCAGCGGATTGATCGACAAGAAGGCGACGCAGCGCTCGTCGCGCCACACGAAGCGGCCGGGCAGCTCACCGTCGATGATGCGGGTGAAGACGCTCGCCATGGGCGGCGAGCGTAGCGGCGCCGCCGCGTCCGGCTGGGGCAGATCGGGGCCCGGGCGGGCGATCGGGTGGGTCGGGCCCGCCGACTACGCTTTGGGGCGTGTCCTCCGTCACCGGCCCTGCCGCGCCGCATGCGGCCGGGCGCTCGGTGCTGACGGCGCCGAATGCCGTCACGCTGGTCCGGCTGCTCTGCGTCCCGGCCATCGTCTGGCTGCTCTTCGGCCGCGACAATCGGGCCGCCGCCGGCTGGCTGATGGCGGTGCTGGGCATGACCGACTGGGTCGACGGGCGCCTCGCCCGCCGCCTGGGTCAGGTGTCCGAGCTGGGCAAGGTGCTCGACCCGATCGCCGATCGCCTGCTGCTGCTCACCGGCATCACCGCCATCATGATCGACGGGTCGGCGCCCCGGTGGGTGGCTGCGCTCGCCCTCGGCCGCGAGGCGTTGGTGTCGGTCGCGGGTCTCGCCTTCGCCGCGCTCGGCGCCCGTAGGATCGACGTCACGTGGTGGGGAAAGGCCGGCACGTTCGCCCTCATGTTCGCCTTCCCGTGCTGGCTCGGGGGCAAGAGCACGCTCTCGTACGCGCCGTTTCTCGACAGGGCGGCGTGGGCCTTCGCGGCGCCGGGCCTCGTCCTGTCGTATTACGCCGCGGCGTTGTACGTGCCGCGGGCGGCCGCGGCGCTGCGAGAGGGGCGGGCCGCTCGTGCCGCCTGAGCCCCATCGCGCTGCGCCGGCCAGGGACGACGCGCCTCTCACCGGGGAGCCGGCGCCCGCTCCGAGGCGCATGCCCCCCGCCCCGCGGGACGATAGCGTTGCGAGCTATGAACTTCCCCGAGGAGCTCCGGTACTCCCCCGATCACGAGTGGACGAGGGTCGTCGACGCCAGGGCGACCGTGGGGATCACCGACTATGCGCAGGACGCGCTCGGCGACGTGGTGTACCTCGAGCTTCCCGAGGTCGGGCGGCGGGTGACGGCGGGGGAGTCCTTCAGCGAGATCGAGTCGACCAAGTCGGTCTCCGACATCTACGCGCCGGTGTCGGGCCTGGTGGTGGCCGTCAACGACGGCCTGGCCGACTCGCCGCAGCGGGTCAACGAGGACCCATACGGGGACGGGTGGATCTGCGTGATCGAGCTGGACAACCCAGCGGAGCTCGACGAGCTCCTCGACTCGGCGGCCTACCAGGCGCTGGTCGAGGCCGAGGCCGACGGCGGGGACGGGTAGGAACGTCGCGCCCATGGCTTCGGTCAGCTGCCCGCGGTGCGGTCACGACAACCCGCTCGGCGCCAACTTCTGCTCCTCCTGCGGCTTCGCGCTCGACGTGCAGAGTGACGACACCACGGCGATGGTTGTGCCCGCCGGCGCCACGGCCGCGTCCCGTGAGCTGGGCGGGCCCGGAGACGTGGAGCTGGTGGCGGTGCCCTCGCCGCCGGCGGTGCTCATCGTCAAGCGCGGCGCCAAGGCCGGCTCCCGCATCGAGCTCAGCGAGCCGAGGATCACCTGCGGACGCCATCCGGACAGTGACATCTTCCTCGACGACATCACGGTGTCGCGCCGTCACGCCGACATCGTGCACACGGCGGCGGGCTACGAGGTGATCGATGTGGGCTCACTGAACGGCACCTACGTGAACCGGCAGCGGGTGGACCGCATGCGCCTGGGGGAGGGCGACGAGCTGCAGATCGGCAAGTTCAAGCTCGTGTTCATGGCGGCGGAGCCGGCGAGGGCCGCACGTTGAGGGCGGCGCGTCAGTCGACTGCGGACCGCTCGCACCTCTCGATCGGCGAGGTGCTGGCGTTGCTCCAGTACGAGTTCCCCGACATCACGATCTCGAAGATCCGCTTCCTCGAGAGCCAGGGCCTGATCGACCCGGAACGAACCCCGTCCGGCTACCGCAAGTTCTACGAGGAGGACATCGCGCGTCTGCGGTGGATCCTCCTCCAGCAGCGGGACAAGTTCCTGCCCCTGAAGGTGATCAAGGACCGCCTGCGCGAGGGCATCGACCGGGAGGAGCTGCAGGCCCTGGGGCTGGCCGACGCCCACGGCGTCGACGGCGCGGCGGAGCCCCCCGCGCCGTCTCCGAGGCCGAGCGCCGCCCCGCCGCCCGAGCGGGTCTCCGCTGAACCGGCCGAGGCGGCACACGCCGCCCCGGCGCCCATCGCCCGGCCGGCGCCCGAGTCGCCGGCGGCCCCC
>JBJXGF010000303.1:0-8997 GCA_046153015.1 Acidimicrobiales bacterium
CGCCGAGACCCGCGACCGAGCGGGTGACGCCGTGTCCGGTGACGCCGCCCTGCTCGACGATCGCCAGCGCGACGGGGAGCGGGATCGCGACGGGGACGACGCTCGCTATGACAGCAACGAGCAGGACGACCAGCGCGGGGGCGAGCTAGGCGACGCGCGGGACCGTCACCGCGACCAGCGCGACCTGCGCGAGCCCGCCGGGGGCCAGGAGCCGGGCGGGGGTCGGCGTCGGCGGCGCCGCGGCCGGGGCAACGACCGGCCCGACCGGCCCGACCGCTCGGAGCGGCCCGACCGGCTCGAGCGGCCCGACCGGCTCGAGCGGCCCGACCGGATCGAGCGGCACGGCCTGCCGCTCGAGGCCAGAGCCTCGGAGGGCTCGGCCGGGGCCGCCGAGGAGCCCTTCGGCGGCGAGCTGATCACCGTCGAGGGCCTGCTCGACCTGCGCGACGAGGGCTACGGCTTCCTGCGTCTCCGGGGGTATCTGCCGAGCAAGGAAGACGTGTACGTGTCGGTCAAGCAGGTGCGCCAACACGGCCTGCGCAAGGGAGACCTGCTCACCGGGGCCAGCCGCCCGGCGGCGCGCAACGAGAAGAACCCGGCGCTGCTGCGGGTCGACAAGGTGAACGGCGCCGACCCGGCCGGGGCGCGAGCCCGCCGGCGGTTCGAGGACCTCACCCCGCTCTTCCCCGACGAGCGCCTGCGGATGGAGCTCGACGGGGACCCGACGAACATGACCGCCCGGATCGTCGATCTCATCTGCCCGATCGGCAAGGGTCAGCGGGGCCTGATCGTGTCGCCGCCAAAGGCCGGCAAGACCACGATCATGAAGCAGATCGCCCGCTCGATCGAGACCAACAACCCCGAGGTCAAGCTCATCGTGCTGCTAGTCGACGAGCGGCCCGAGGAGGTGACCGACATGCGCCGCTGGGTGCGCGGCGAGGTGGCGGCATCGACCTTCGACCGGCCGTCGGAGGAGCACACGCAGGTCACCGAGCTGGTGCTCGAGCGGGCCAAGCGCCTCGTCGAGGAGGGCGAGGACGTGGTGATCATCCTCGACGGCATCACCCGCCTCGCCCGGGCGTACAACCTGGCGGCCCCCGCGACCGGGCGCATCATGTCGGGCGGGATCGACACCGGCGCGCTGTACCCCCCGAAGAAGTTCTTCGGCGCGGCCCGCAACATCGAAGAGGGCGGCTCGCTGACCATCCTCGCCACCGCGCTGGTGGAGACCGGCTCCCGGATGGACGAGGTGATCTTCGAGGAGTTCAAGGGCACGGGGAACATGGAGCTCAAGCTCGACCGGCGCTTGGCGGAGAAGCGGATCTACCCCGCCATCGACGTCGACGCCAGCTCCACCCGGCACGAGGAGCTGCTCTTCGACCGGCGGGCGCTCCAGCAGGTGTGGAAGCTGCGCCGGGTGCTGTCGGGGCTGGCCGAAGGCGCCCCCGGCGGCGGCCTGGAGCTGTTGATCGACCGCATGAAGACCTTCAAGAACAACGAAGAGTTCCTGGCCGAGGTGGCCAAGGCCGCCTCGGTGTGAGAGCGCTGCTGCCGTGACCACCCAGCCTTCCCTAGGCGCCGACCGGCGGGCCGGGCTGCTGGCGGTGAAGTTGGGCGCGCTCGTACGCGACCACCTCGGCGACGCCGAGCGCGCCCCGGCCTCGTTCTCCGGCGGCGCGGCGCTGGTCGACGCGGAGCGCCGCGCGTGGATCCTGCTCGACAACCCGGCCGTGGGCGTGGGCGCCTGCATGGCGTGGGCGGCGAAGCACGACGTGGCCCGCCTCGACGTGCTGGTCGACGCCGGCCCCGGCGCCGGCGCGGCGGCCCGCCGGGCGGCCTATTTCGCGTCGCCCCCCACCGTGTGGGCGGTGGAGGGCCGCGCCCTTGTACCGGCCGCGGTCGAGGCGCTCGTCCCGCACGACCCGGCGCCCGCAGAGGCGCTGGCCGCCGCGGCGCCGCTCGCCGAGGCGGGCGTGGAGATGGTGGTCGAGCACGGCGTGGTGCTGGGCGAGATCCTCGGGCTCGAGGTGGCGCGCGTCGTGCCCGCCGAGGGCGGCGGCTGGCGGCTCGAGGTGGGCGTCGGGCGCTTCGACCGGGAGGCGTTCACCGCGCTCGAGGGCGTGCGCACCACCGAGGAGGCGTTGGCGACGACGGTGGCCGTGGTGCGCGAGCATCGCCGCCCCGAGGCCCGCCCCCACCTGCTGAACCGGTTGGCCCGGGAGCGTTGGCTGCGCGCCGACGCGCTCGCCGACCCGGCCCGGGTGGGCGCCGTGCGCCTGGCGCCGATCGGGGGGCCGACGCCGCGGGCCAGCCTGAACGAGGCCTCGCCGGCCTTCGCCCTCGGCGCCGACTCGCAGGACCGGGCGCTGGTGGTGGGCTTCGGGGTGGGCGTCGATCTCGAGCTGGCGCCCGACACGGCCGACGCCGCCGCGCTCGCCTCGCCCGGCGCCCGCCTCGTGCTGGCGACCCCGAGCCGCGACCGCTACCCGGCGCTCGAGGCCGTGGCCGCCGCGCTGGCCGCGCCGGCCGAGGTCGTCACCGTCGAGGGGAGCTGGCCGGCGTGAGCGTGGACCCGGGCATGCTCGCCCGCCTCGACGGCCTCGAGCGGGAGTTCGTCGACGTGGAGGCCCATCTCGGCGACCCGGCCGTGCTCGCCGACCCCAAGCGCTACACGACCGAGACCAAGCGCTACCGACAGCTCGAGGCGATCGTGGCCCGCACCCGCGAGCTGCGCCGCCGCCAGGACGACGTGGAGGCGGCCAAGGAGCTCTTCGGCGGAGCGTCCTCCGAGGAGCGCCAGGGCCTGCGCGACGAGATGGCCGACGCCGAGGCCGAGATCGAGCGTCTGGGCGACGAGCTGCGGCTGCTGCTCCTGCCGCGCGACCCCTACGACGACAAGAACGTGATCGTGGAGATCCGGGGCGCGGAGGGCGGCGAGGAGGCGAACCTGTTCGCCCGGGACCTGTTCCAGATGTACCAGGGCTACGCCGGCCGGCTCGGCTGGAAGCTCGAGGTGCTCTCGGCCAGCCCCTCCCCGATGGGCGGCTACAACGAGGTGGTCTTCCTGCTCTCGGGCGAAGGCGTGTGGACCCGCATGAAGCACGAGGGCGGCCCGCACCGGGTGCAGCGCGTGCCCGTGACCGAGGCGCAGGGACGGGTGCACACCAGCTCGGCCACGGTGACCGTGCTGCCCGAGGCGGAGGAGGTCGACGTGCACATCGACCCGAACGACCTCCAGGTCGACGTGTACCGCTCGACCGGCCCCGGCGGCCAGTCGGTGAACACCACCGACTCGGCGGTGCGGATCACCCACAAGCCCACCGGGCTGGTGGTGGCGATGCAGGACGAGAAGAGCCAGCTGCAGAACCGGGCCAAGGCGCTGCAGGTGCTGCGCGCCCGGCTGCTGAAGCTGGAGCAGGACCGCCAGGCGGCCGAGGCGTCGGTGGCGCGCCGCAGCCAGATCGGCGGCGGCGGACGCTCGGAGAAGATCCGCACCTACAACTTCAAGGAGAACCGGCTCACCGACCACCGCATCGGGCTCACGATCTACAAGCTCGACCGGGTGCTCGACGGCGAGCTCGACGAGGTGCTCGACGCGCTCGTGCAGGACGAACGAGCCCGTCAGCTCGCCGCCCCGGGATAAGCGATGAGCGAAGCGAACGCGACCGAGCGGGGCACGGCCGGAGACTCCACCACCATCCCGTGGCGGAGGTTCTTGGGCGAGGCGGCGGAGCGGCTGCGGGCGGCGGGGTTCGGGTCGGCGGAGGTGGAGGCGCGTCGCATCGTCGAGGAGGTCACCGGCGCGGAGGACGCGGCCGAGCTGCACGAGCTGCTCGACCGGCCGGCCACCGTGCGCGGCGTGGCCCGTTTCGACGCGCTGTTGGCCCGGCGCGAGGCGGGTGAGCCGCTGCAGTACGTGCTCGGCCGGTGGGGGTTCCGCCGCCTGGACCTGATGGTCGACCGGCGGGTGCTGATCCCGCGGCCCGAAACCGAGCTCGTGACCGAGGTGGCCCTGGCCGAGATCGACCGGGTGGTCGCCGCCGTGGGGGCCAGCCATCGGGCCCGGCTCTCGGTGGTCGACCTCGGGGCCGGGTCGGGGGCGATCGCCCTCTCGCTCGCCGCCGAGCGGGTCGAGGTCGACGTGTGGGGGGTCGAGGCGTCGGCCGACGCGCTGGCGGTCGCCTCGGCCAACCTCGCCGGCATCGGCCGCCCGGCGTGGCGGGTGCGCCTGCTGGAGGGCTCGTGGTACGAGCCGCTGCCCGCCGAGCTGGCCGGTTCGGTCGGGGTGGTGGTGTCGAACCCGCCGTACATCGCCGAGGGCGAGCAGCTCCCGGCGGAGGTGGCCGACTGGGAGCCCGCGGGGGCGCTCGTGGCCGGGCCGACCGGCCTCGAGGCGATCGAGGCGGTGGTGTCCGGCGCGGTCGCCTGGCTGGCCCCGCAGGGCGCCGTGGTGGTGGAGATAGCCCCGCACCAGGCCGACGACGCGAGGGACATCGCCGCTGCGGCCGGCTTCGCCCAGGTGGCCGTGCGGCGCGACCTCACCGGACGGGACCGGGTGCTGGTCGGCCGGGCCGGGCCCCGCCCGGAGGGCCGGTAGTCTCGCAGGATGACGACGATGGCCGTCGGAGCGGATCACGCCGGTCGCCGCTTGAAGGACGTGCTGGCTGCCCGCCTGCGTGACCGGGGTGTGGAGGTGGTCGACCTCGGGACATTCAGCGACGAGGCGGTCGACTACCCCGAGTTCGGCGTCGCCGTGGGGGAGGCCGTCGCCGCCGGCCGGGTGGACCTCGGGCTCTGCGTCTGCGGGAGCGGCATCGGCATCGCCATCGCCGCCAACAAGGTGCACGGCGTGCGCGCCGCCACCGTGCACGACGTGAGCTCCGCCCGCCTCGCCCGGGAGCACAACGACGCCAACGTCGTCTGCATCGGCGCCCGTTTGACCGGCGACGAGGTGGCGCTCGACGCGCTCGACGCGTTCCTCGCCGCCCGCTTCGCCGGCGGCCGCCACGCCGCTCGCGTGGCCAAGCTCGACGCGCTCGGTACCGTGAACGCGTCATCACCTCAGGGGAGTTGAGCCATGCCCTGGCCCGCCGAACGCGACACCGAGCTGTTCTCGATCATCGACCGTGAGGTCGAGCGGCAGAACACCACCCTGCAGCTGATCGCCAGCGAGAACTTCGCCTCGCCGGCGGTGCTCGAGGCGGCCGGCTCGGTCCTCACGAACAAGTACGCCGAGGGGTACCCCGGCAAGCGGTACTACGGCGGGAACGCGGTGATCGACGAGGCGGAGGACCTCGCCCGGCGACGGGCCTGCTCGCTCTTCGGCGCCGACCACGCGAACGTGCAGCCCCACTCGGGCGCCAACGCCAACCTGGCCGTGTACCTGGCGGTCTGCGAGCCGGGCGACACGATCCTCGGCATGAGCCTCGACCACGGCGGGCACCTCACCCACGGCTCGCCGGTCAACGCCAGCGGGCGCCTGTACCGGTTCGTGCCCTACCACCTCTCCGCCAGCGACGAGCGGCTCGACTACGACGAGGTGCGGTCGCTGGCCCTGGCCGAGCGGCCCAAGCTGATCGTGGCCGGCGCCACCGCCTACCCCCGGGTGATCGACCCGGAGGCGTTCCGCTCGATCGCCGACGAGTGCGGCGCGTTGCTGATGTTCGACGCCGCACACATCGCCGGGCTCATCGCCGGCGGCGCCCACCCGAACCCCGTGCCCCACAGCGACATCGTGACCTTCACGACCCACAAGACGCTGCGGGGCCCCCGGGGCGGGGCGATCGTGTGCCGCCAGAACCTGGCCGGAGCGATCGACAAGGCCGTGTTCCCCGGGCTGCAGGGCGGTCCGCTCGAGCACGTGATCGCGGCCAAGGCGGTGGCCTTCCGAGAGGCGGCGCAGCCGGGCTTCGCCGCCTACGCGGCCCAGATCGTCACCAACGCGCAGGCGCTCGCCCGCACGCTCGGCGAGCGGGGCTTCCGTCTCGTGTCGGGCGGCACCGACAACCACCTCATGCTGGTCGACCTGCGCTCCTTCGACGCCGAGCTCACCGGCAAGGCGGCCCAGGAGGTGCTCGACCGGGCGGGGATCACGCTCAACCGCAACGCCATCCCCGGCGACCCGCGCTCGCCGTTCGTCACATCGGGCCTGCGGATCGGCACGGCGGCCTGCACCACGCTCGGCATGCAGGCCGAGGAGATGCAGCTCATCGGCGAGCTGATCGCCCGCACCCTGGAGCGGCGCGACGACGACGCCGAGGTTGACGCCGTGCGCGGCGAGGTCGCCGCGCTGTGCTCCAAGTACGCGCCGTACGTGTAGCGGAACCCTCGCCGCTGCGCCGCGACGGGCGACGCGTCCCCCCGCCCCGGGAGGCGGCGCAGTAGGTTGAGGAGGTGCCACTGCGGCTGCGATCCAACGCGCCATGAAGCCCGGGTTGTGGGCCTTCGCGTTGGTGACGGCGGCGGCGGCGGCCACCACGGCGGGCACGGTGCCGCTCGTACGCGCCCTGGCCGTGCGGGTGGGCGCGGTGGTCAAGCCCGACGAGCGACGGGTGCACGAACGGCCCACCGCCACGCTGGGAGGGCTGGCGATGCTGCTCGGCGCCCTCGTGGGTCTCGTGGCGGCGTGGGCCCACGGCGGGTTCTCACCGATCTTCGCCTCGCCGGCGGAGCCGATCGGCGTGGCCGCGGCCGCGGTGCTGATCTACGGCGTGGGGTTCATCGACGACCTGCGTGAGGTGTCGGCCCCGGCGAAGGTGGCGGGCATGGTGCTGGCCGGCAGCGTGCTGCCCCTGGCCGGGGTGAGCATCCTGTTCTTCCGGGTGCCGTTCTCGGGCATGTACGTGCTCTCGGCCGACTTGTCGGCCCTCGTGACCGTGCTCTGGGTGGTGGGCATGGCCAACGCGGTCAACCTGATCGACGGGCTGGACGGGCTGGCCGCCGGCATCGTGGCCATCGCCGCCGGCGCGTTCTTCCTCTACGACCTGAACCTGGCCAACGCGGGGCATCTGCGCCCAGCCAACCTCGGGCCGCTGACCGCGGCCATCACCGTGGGCGTCTGCGTCGGGTTCCTGCCCCACAACTTCCACCCGGCCCGGATCTTCATGGGCGACGGCGGGGCGCTGCTGCTCGGCCTGCTCATGGCCGCCTCCACCATCTCGGTGGGCGGACGCACGCAGGATGCGTTCTCCGGGCAGGCGTTCTTCTTCTTCGCCCCGCTCGTGATCCCGCTCCTGATCCTCGGCGTGCCGGTGCTCGACGCGTTGTTCGCGATCGTGCGGCGCGCCACCAGCCGCTCGGGCATCGCCACCGCCGACAAGGGCCACCTCCACCATCGCCTGATGAGCCTCGGCTTCGGTCAGCGGCGATCGGTGCTGATCCTGTGGGCCTGGACGGCGATCCTCTCGGCGCTGGTGCTGTACCCCACCTACACCGGCAAGGGCGACGGGATCGTGCCGATCGGGGTCGCCGCGCTCGGCCTCGTGCTCTACACGCTGTTCCATCCCGGCGTGCGCCGGGCCCGCAAGGAGCGGGCGGCGAAGGCGAAAGAAGACGCCGCCGCGCAGCACCCCACCGCCCGGCGGGGTCAGCCCGTCGGCTGAGGGCCCCTGCTTGGCGCGCCGCTCAGCGGGCGCCGCGGCCGGCGAGCACGGCCGGGGCGGTGCGGGCGAGAATGGCGAGGTCGGTGAGCAGCGACCAGTTGTCCACGTAGTACAGATCGAGCCGGGAGTACTCCTCGAAGCTGGCGTCGCTGCGCCCGCTCACCTGCCACATGCCGGTCATGCCGGGCCGGACCCGCAGCCGGTCGCGCAGCTCGGCCGACCACTGCGCCGCCTCCTCGGGCAGCGCGGGGCGCGGCCCCACCAGGCTCATCTCGCCCCGCAGCACGTTCCAGAGCTGGGGCAGCTCGTCGATCGAGCTCTGGCGCAGCAGGCGCCCCACGCGGGTGACCCGCGGGTCGCGCCGCATCTTGAACAAGGGCCCGTCGGCCTCGTTGAGCTCGGCCAGCCGGGCGTGGGCGGCGTCGGCGCCGGTGTGCATGGTGCGGAACTTGAGCATGCGGATCGGGGCGCCGTCGCGGCCCACCCGCCGCTGGCGGTAGAGCACCGGGCCGGGCGAGTCGAGCTTGATCGCCGCCGCCACCACCGCCATCGGCAGGGCGGTCAGGGCGAGCCCCAGACCGGCGCCGAGCAGGTCGAACGCGCGCTTTGCCGCCGCCCGCCAGCCGGTCAGGCGGCGGGGGCGCAGGCGGATCACCGGGAACCGGCCGAGGACCGCGATCTGCAGCCGTCCGGCGGCGGTGTCGGCCAAGGCGGGCGACAGCTCGACCTCGACGCCGGCGCCGAGCAGGCGGCGCACCAGCGCGGTGGTGGCGCCCACCTCGACTGCCGACGCGGCGATCACCACGCTCGCCGCGCCGGCGTCGGCCAGCGTGGCCAGCACGTCGTCCACGTGGCCGAGCACCGGCGGCTCGCCCTCACCCGCCGCGGGGCGCCCGGCGGGCGCGACCCGGGCCGGGCCGGTGCGCACGAAGCCGACCACCCGCCAGCCCAGTGCCTGGTCTGCCACGACGGCGCGGGCGAGGGCGCGGCCCTCGGCGTTGTCGCCGATGATCACGAGCGGGCGCAGCCGCCGACCCCGCCTCCGCAGGCCGCGGAACACGCGGCGAGCCGCCTCGCGCTGCGCGGCCAGCACGAGGACGGCGCCGAGTGCGGCGGCGGCCACGGTGGGCAGGGCGGGGGCGGGACGCCCGGTCAGGTCGGGCAGCACCAGCAGGGCGGCGGCGCCGGTCAGGGTCGCGGCGGCCAGCCTTCGCAGCTCCTCGCTGCGCCGCCCGATCAGTCGGGCGGAGTAGAGCCCGGCCCGGGCCAGGGCCAGCCACCACACGAGCAGGCCCAGCGCGGCGACGGTCGGGTCGAGCGGCCCCCAGGCGCGCGCGGCGAGCGCGAACGCGGCGGCGGTCGAGGCGAGGTCGGCGCCGGCCAGCAGCGCCTTGAC
>JBJXGF010000308.1:0-8303 GCA_046153015.1 Acidimicrobiales bacterium
GGACCGGGGACTTCATCGAGCGCTTCGTGGGCGAGGTCGTGCCCCCAGCTCGTGTGAGCCCCGCCGAGCCCGGGCCGCCCGGCCGAGGGGCGGCCCGGGCCCGGGGCTACGCTCGGGTCCGCAGGCACGCCGAGGGGGGCGCCAGGCCGAGGGGGACCCAGCATGACCGACAAGACCTACGACCGGCGCAGCCAGGACGTCGGCAACGTGGTGGCGCTCGAGCACGTGAACGTGACCGTGCCCGACCAGGCGCTCGCCTCGTTGTTCTACGTGACCGGGCTCGGCTTCACCCGCGACCCGTTCATCGACTTCGGCCCGGCCAACATGTGGGTGAACGTGGGCGCGCAGCAGTTCCACCTGCCCTGCCGGGAGGCGCAGGTGCTGCGCGGGGTGATCGGCCTGGTGGTCCCCAGCCTGGGCGAGCTGCGCACGCGCCTCGCCCGGCTGGAGAAGCGCTTCGGCGAGGAGCTGGCCCCCACGCGGTACGGCTGCGAGGAGAACGCCGACGGCACGCTGGCCCTCACCTGCCCGTGGGGCAACCGGTTCCGGGTGCACGAGGCCGGCGACGAGTTCGGCGGCTTGGCGCTGGGCCTGCCCTACGTGACCTTCGACGTGGCGCCCGGCGCGGCGGCCGGGGTCGCCCGCTTCTACGCCGAGGTGCTCGGCGCGCCCGGCGCCGTGGTCGAGCGCGGCGGCGCCCCGTGCGCCGAGGTGCGGATCGGGCGTGCGCAGCAGCTCCGCTTCGCCGAGACCGACGCGCCGCTGCCCGCGTACGACGGGCATCACGTGGCCGTGTACCTGGTGAACTTCTCGGCGCCGTACGAGGCGCTGCGCAACCGAGGCCTGATCACGCTCGAGACCAACGACCACGAGTACCGCTTCCAGGACATCGTCGACCTCGACAGCGGCGAGGTGCTGGCCACCGTCGAGCACGAGGTCCGCAGCCTGCACCACCCGATGTTCGGGCGGGAGCTGGTCAACCGGGACGCGGCCCAGAGCCTGTTCCACTACCGCCGCGGCCGCGACGCCTACGTGGGCCTCACCCACGCCGGCGCCGGCTGAGCGCAGCGAAGCCGGCCGACCGGCGAGCCAGCGAGCCGGGCGAAGATGGGGTCTGGGGGCGCAGCCCCCAGCGACAAGACGCTGAGCGGCTACTCCAACGTCACCGGCTGGTCGGCGTAGGTCCATTCCGGCGTCTTGTATGCCGTCGTCGGGTCGTACACGGCGGCGCCGTCTCGCAGCTCGACCAGCTTGGGAAGGGTCAGGCGGCGGGGGTACGGGCAGCCGCCGGTCTCGAGGTGGAGGGCGACCTCGTCGGCGAAGACCGCCAGGATGCTGCCGATGAGGCGCTGCTCCTCCACGGCCAGGTAGCAGCGGTTGCCGTCGGTCACCCGTTCGAGCCATGCGGCCAGCTCGCCGAGCACACCGGGGTCGGCCTCGCCGGCGTCGAGCCGGCGCAGCCGCACGGTGATCTCCCGGGAGCCCTGCTTGCACGGCGGGCACTGGCCGCAGGACTCCACGTGGAGGAACTGCGAGCAGACCCGCGCCGCGTCGACCATGCACGCCGTGTCGTCGAGCACGATGAAGCCGGCCGCGCCGAGGCCGCTGCCGAGCGCGGCGAAGGCCTCGTAGCTGAGGGCGACGTCGAGGTCGCCGGCGCCCAGCACGGGGTTGGCCACGCCCGAGAGCACCGCCTTCCACGCCCGTCCCGGGCGGGGTCCCCCCGCGGCGTTCAGCAGAGCGCGCAGCGGTGTGCCCAGCTCCACCTCGTACAGCCCGGGCCGGTTGACGTCGCCCACCACGGTCGCCACCACCGTCCCCGGTGAGTCCGCCGTGCCGTGGCTGCGGAACCAGTCGGCGCCGTGGGCGAGGATGTGGGCCACGTTCGACAGCGTCTCCACGTTGTTCACCACGGTGGGGTTGGCGCCGCCGGCCCCGCCGCCCCCTCCGCCGACCGCGCTGCCGCCGCCTTCCCATCCGGTGCGCACGTCGGCGGCGAAGAGGCCGTGCTCGTAGGGCGGCAACAGGCGCGGCAGCGGCGACTTGCCCTCGATGACCTCGAGCAGCGCCTTCTCCTCGCCGTAGAGGTACTCGTCGGGGCCCTCCACGATCGTGACCGGCACGTCGAGGCCGAGACCGGCGCGCTCCATCTCCTGCAGCGCCCAGATCAGCCGCTCGACCTCCTGCCCGAAGCCGGCCTTGAGGGCCACGTACACGCCGGCGGCGTCGAGCGCGTACGCCGCGATGAACAGGCCCTCCACCAGCTGGTACGGGTTGGCGCGCAGCAGGCCCCGATCCTTGAACGAACCCGGCTCTCCCTCGGCGCCGTTGCACACGAGGTAGCGGACGCTGCCCGTCTGGGAGGCCACCGAGCTCCACTTCTGCCCAGTGGGGAACCCGCCGCCGCCCCGGCCCCGCAGCCCGGCGCGCGTGACCTCGGCGATCGTGGCCGCGCGGCCGATGGCGAGCGCTCGGCGCAGGCCACGCCCGCCCGTCGGGGTCGAGAGATAGTCCTCCACTCGCTGGAGGGGGGCGCTCGGCAGGAGGAATGCGGCCATCGGGAAGCTGCTCCAACGGGAAGACCGGGAGCGAGGCCCTACCCGCCCGCCCCGCCCGGCGAACCTGTGTCCGTGCCCGCCCTGACCAGCCCCGCCTAGCTCGACCCGTGCCGGGATTGACGGCAGGCGGAGGCGGGTAGCGACCCGTCCGTGCGCGTGCTCGGAATCAACGCGGTGTTCCACGACCCGGCGGCGGCGCTGGTGGTCGACGGCGAGATCGTCGCCGCAGCCGAGGAGGAGCGCTTCTCCCGCCGCAAGCACGGCAAGGCGCCGGTGCCGTTCTCCACGTGGGAGCTGCCCGAGCAGGCGGCGCGATGGTGCCTCGAGCACGCCGGGATCAAGCCGGCGGAGCTCGACGCGGTGGCCTACGGCTACGACCCGGCGCTGGCGGCGCCGTTCGACCCGGCCGACCCCACCGCGTGCGGCTGGGAGGGGCTGCGCACGTTGTACGCGCAGCGCGCCCCGCGCTTTCTGGCCACGGCGTTGCCCGGCCTCGACCCCGGCCGGGTCCGCTTCGTGGCCCACCACCGCGCCCACGCCGCCTCGGCGTATCTCGCCGCGCCGTTCGACGAGGCGGCGGTGCTGGTGCTCGACGGGCGGGGCGAGGCCGCGTCGCACCTCGCCGGGCGGGCCGCGAACGGCGAGCTCGAGGTGCTCGCCGCACAGGCGCTGCCCCACTCGCTCGGCCTGCTCTACGAGGAGCTGACCGAGCACCTCGGGTTCCGGCGCAGCTCCGACGAGTACAAGGTGATGGCCCTCGCCGCCTACGGCCGGCCGAGCCGGCTCGCCGCGCTCCGCCGGCTGGTGGCGGGCGACGGCTGCGGCGGCTTCCGGGTCGACCCGATCGACCTGGCGAGCTTCGCCCCGCCGCTGGCGCCGGGCGCCGCGCCCGAGGCCGAGCACGCCGAGCTCGCCGCCTCGGTGCAGCGCCGACTGGAGGAGCTGCTGCTCGAGCTCGGCGGCTGGCTCCACGCCCGCACCGGCGCCGCGAACCTGGCGATGGCCGGCGGGGTGGCGCTGAACTGCGTCGCCAACTCCCGCCTGGCGCAGGAGGGCCCCTTCGACCAGGTGTGGGTGCAGCCCGCCGCCGGCGACGCCGGGGCCGCGTTGGGCGCTGCGCTGGCCGTCGCCCACGAGCTGGGCGACCGGGTCCGGCCGCTGCGCACCGCGGCGCTCGGCCGCGGGTT
This sequence comes from Acidimicrobiales bacterium, assembly GCA_046153015.1. Classification (GTDB taxonomy): domain Bacteria; phylum Actinomycetota; class Acidimicrobiia; order Acidimicrobiales; family CAIXPF01; genus JBJXGF01. The sequence goes on from JBJXGF010000308.1 coordinate 3,746, forward strand.
CAGCGACCACGCCATCGAGCAGACGCTCGTGACCGCGGCCGTGCCCTACGAACGACCGGCCGACCTCGCCGCCGCGGTCGCCGAGATCCTCGCTGCGGACGGGCTGGTGGCCTGGTTCCAGGGCCGCAGCGAGTTCGGGCCCCGGGCCCTCGGCCACCGCAGCCTGCTCGCCCATCCGGGCCGGGCCGAGAACCTGGAGCGCCTCAACCACGTCAAGGGCCGCGAGCAGTTCCGCCCCGTGGCGCCGATGGTGCTGGCCGAGCGGGCGGCGGAGATCTTCCAAGGGCCCCTGCCCAGCCCGTTCATGCTGTTCACGCACCGGGTGGCGGCGCCGTGGCGGCCCCGCATCCCCGCCGTGGTGCACGTGGACGGCACCGCCCGCGTGCAGACCGTGGACCGGGCCGCCGAGCCGCTGGTGGCGGCGCTGCTGGAGGCCTTCGAGGCCCGGACGGGCCTGCCGGTGCTGGTGAACACCAGCCTCAACACCGCCGGGCGCCCGATGGTGGACGACCCCCGCGACGCCCTCGAGTGCTTCGGCTCGGCGCCGATCGACGCGCTGGCGCTCGGCCCGTTCCTGCTCAGGCGGGCTCGATGAACCGGGCCGTCCACGCGGCAAGCGCGTCGGCGCCGCCCTGGGCGTCGAACCAGGCGGCGGCGCCCCCGCACTCGGCGTCGAGCCGGGCGAGGAAACGCTCCATGGTGCCGGCGTGGGCCCGCATCAGCATCTCAGGCGCCTCGGCGGCGAGGTCCTTGTAGGCGGGCATCTGCGCCAGCCGATCGCGCACGAGGCCGATGCGCGAGTCGGTGGCCGCGTAGTCGGCGACCACGGCGGGGCGCTCCACCCCGGCGGCGTCGAGCAGCAGCGCCACCAGCACGCCGGTGCGGTCCTTGCCCGCCGAGCAGTGCACGAGGGCGGGGGCGCCGGCGGGCTCGGCGGCGGCGCGCAGCGCGGCGCAGAACGCGCCGGCGCCGTGCTCGAGGAGCTGCCAGTAGCCCTCGGCGATCAAGGCCTCCACCTCCACCGGGCCGGCTTCGAGCGCGGCCAGGCGGGCCCGGCGGCGCTCGGCAATCAGCTCGTCGGAGATCACGTCGAGCTCCGAGTAGGCCACCGAGCGGCGGCCGAGCGCGCCGCGCCCCTGCTCACGCCGCTCGCCCGGGGCCCGCAGGTCGATCACGTGGCGCAGCCCGTACCCGTCCACCAGCGCAGCCACGTCGGCCTCGGTCAGCTCGTGCACCGCGTCGCTGCGGGCGAGGACGCCGGGCCGGGTCCGGCCGCCGCGGGCCGGCAGGCCGCCAAGGTCTCGGGCGTTGCAGGCGCCCTCCAGCTCGAACCAGTTCACCCGCCGAGTCTGGCCGAGCGGCTCAGTTCAGCGCCACGCGCCGGCCGCGGTCCGCCCGCCGCCCCGCTGATCCGCTCCCGGCTCGCCAACGTTCACGAGATCGTCACCCCCGGCGCGCTTGCCCAACGGCCCGTTGGGTAACCCTGCAGCCATGGGTCTCATCTTCGCCTCGTCGGACGCTGCGGATCTCACCGTCGGGGCGGGGGAGGCCGGCGGCGTGCTCCTGCGCTCGCTCGACACCCGGGCCGGCCGGGCGCTGGTCGGCGTCGCCCCCTACCTGCTCGAGCTGGGAGGCGGCGAGGCGGTCCGCCTGGCCGGCAGCGTCGACCGCGACGCGCTCGGACTGGCGCTCGACCTGCGGGGCGTCGACGGTGTGGCCGGCGCCGACCTCGGCCTGCTCCTCGCCCTGCGCAGTCACCTGGCCGGGCACGGCAAGCGGCTGACGTTCGCGGTGCAAGCCGGCTCCCCTCTCGCCGCGGAGCTGGCCGAGGCCGGCCTCGGGGACGCGCTCTTCACGGCGGTCGACGACGCCGTCCACGCCCTCGCCCCCACCAGCTGAGCGCACGCAGCGCAGCGAGCCGGGCGGCGATGGGGTCTGGGGGCGCAGCCCCCAGGATGGGTACAGCGCTTGGCGGGCGGCGAGGGCGGGTGGAACACTCGGCGGCGATGCCGCCCGAGCTCGATCCCGCCACCGACCTCGACCTGCTCTCGCCCGAGCTGGTGGCCGACCCGTACCCGTGGTACGCCCGGCTGCGCGCCAGCGCGCCGGTGCTGTGGAACAGCCGCTACCGGGGCTGGCTGGCGGCCCGGGCCGCCGACGTGACCGAGGCGCTGAAGGACCCGCGCTTCTCGGTGGTGCGCATGGGCGGCGGCAACGAGGCCAACGAGGCCAGGGACCCGGCCATGGCGCTGGTGGCCGACACGCTGTCGCGTTGGCTCACGTTCATGGACCCGCCGGAGCACACGGCGCTGCGCACGGCGCTGTCGCCGCCGTTCGGGGTGCGCCGCGTGAGCCGGCTGACCGGCGCCGTCGAGGCGGCGGCGGCCGAGCTCACCGAGGCGATGGTGGCTCGCCCCGAGTTCGACCTGGTCGAGGAGCTGGCCGCGCCGCTGCCGAGCGTGGTGCTGGCGGCGCTGCTCGGCGTGCCGGACGAGGCCCGCCAGCGGTTCAAGGCGCGCTCGGCCGAGCTGACCCCGCTCGTGCACGGCTCGATCGCCGACCGTGACCGCTACCGGCGGGCGGCGGCCGCGCTGGGCGAGCTGCTCGACGAGCTGGCGGGGCTGGTGGCCGCCCGCCGGGCCGAGCCGCGCGACGACCTGCTGTCGGCCTTCGCCGCCCATCCCGACCTCGACGACCGGCAGATCCTCGCCACCTGCGCCGAGCTGATCTTCGGCGGCGTGGAGACCACCGCCACGTTGATCACCAACCTCGTGATCTGCCTGCTCGAGCACCCCGAGCAGCTCGAGCGGCTGACCGCCGACCCGGCCCGGTGCGCGGCGGCGGTGGAGGAGGTGCTGCGCTTCGAGGGCCCGATCAAGGGCACGACCCGCATCGCCGCCGAGCCGGTCACCCTCGGCGGTCAGGAGCTCGAGCGCGGGGCGAAGGTGTTCCTGCTGCTCGGCTCGGCCAACCGCGACCCCGACGCGTTCGCCGACCCCGACCGCTTCGACGTGCTGCGCAACCCGTCGGCGCACCTCGCCTTCGGGCAGGGCCGCCACCATTGCCTCGGCGCGCAGCTCGCCCGGATCGAGGGCGCCGCCGCGCTGGGGGCGCTGCTCCCCCACCTGCCCCGCCTGAGCCTGGCCGACCCGCCGGTGCGCTGGCGGCGGTCGATGGCCAACCGGGGCGCCGACTCGCTGCCGCTGCGCGTCCGCCGCTGAGCGCGCCCGCTCAGCGGCCGGACCCGGCTGACCCGACCGGCCCGGCCGGCCCGGCCGGGCGGGCGGCCTCCCGGGCGAGCAGCGCGGCCTTGACCGCCAGCCCCCACCGGTAGCCGCTCGGGGTCCGGTCGGCCCGCACCACCCGGTGGCAGGGAACCACCAGCGCCGCCGGGTTGGCGCCCACCGCGCGCGCCACCGCCCGCACCGCGCTGGGCCGGCCCACCGCCGCGGCAATCTCGCCGTAGGTGCGGACCTCACCGGCCGGCACGGCCCGCACCGCCTCCCAGACCGCCGCCTGGAAGGCGGTTCCCCGCACGTCGAGGGGCAGCGCCGCGGCCCGGCCGCCGGCGGCGAGGGCCAGCACCGCGTCGAGCACCGGCGCCAGGCCCTCGTCGTCCTGCTCGAGCCGGGCGCCGGAGAGCTCGGCCGCCACCTCCACCAGGAGCGGGGCGCGGTCCGGGCCGATCCGCACGGCGGTCACGCCCTGGGCGGAGGCCACCACCAGCACCTCCAGCGCCTCGCCGATCTCGACCGAGCCGGCGGTCCAGCGCAGCACCTCACCCTCGCCGCGACGGGCGTAGCTGCTGGGGCGCATGGCCAGCCGCACGGGCGCCTCCTCGTAGAACGCCCGGGCCGAGCCGTACCCGACGGCGAACGCCGCGTCGAGCACCGACGGCGAGTCCACCAGCGCCGCCCGCGCCCGCCCCACCCGCACGGCCTGCCCGTAGGCCCGCGGGGTCACGCCCGCCGCCTGCACGAAGCGCCGCTGGAGCTGGCGCTCGCTGCAGCCCGCGGCCGCCGCCAGCTCGGCGATCGGCGCCGGGCCGCCCGCCGCGTCCATCGCCAGGCAGGCGGCCAGCACCGCCGCGTCCGCCGCCGGCGAGTCGGCGCCGGGCCGGCAGCGACGGCAGGCGCGGAACCCGGCGGCCTCCGCCGCGTCGGCGTCGTCGAAGAACCGGACGTTGCGCCGCAGCGGTCGCCGGCTCGGACACGCCGGCCGGCAGTACACACCGGTCGTCACCACGCCGTAGAGGAAGGCCGAGGCGGCGAGCCGTTCGCTCACCGCCCGCCAACGCTGCTCCTCGCGCTCGTCGGCGTCCATCACGGGGTCTACCACGGTGCTGACCACGCCTACGACGGTAGGCGCCGGCGGCCCGCGGCGCACTCCGCTTCCCGCCGCGGCATCACCGCCGCCGCTCCTGGTCGCCGGTGAGGCGCCTCAGAGCAGCGCGCCGGCGGCGCTGGCGGCGGCGCCGGCCACGAGCAGGGCCAGCACCAGCGGGCGGAAGCGAGCGGGCGTGACCCAGGGCGCCACGGCGGCGCCCGCCGCGGAGCCG
>JBJXGF010000309.1:0-4673 GCA_046153015.1 Acidimicrobiales bacterium
ACCGCCGGCGGCGGCGCGCCGGCGGGCCGGGCGCCGGGCCCGCCGGCTTCTACCTCGAGTCGCTGCGCGAGCACGACAGTGCCCGGCTCGCCGCCGACATCGCCTGGCTCGACCGCCTGCTCAACCGGGCGCGGGCCGATGCACACGCAACGAACCCCGCCGGCCCCGCCGGCGGCGATCCCGCAGGAGGGACCACCCCATGAGCAAGATCCGCCTTGCCATAGCAGGAGTGGGGAACTGCGCCAGCTCGCTGGTCCAGGGCCTCGAGTACTACCGCAACGCCGACCCGAGCGACGACGTCCCCGGCCTGATGCACGTGGAGCTCGGCGGCTATCACGTACGTGACGTGGAGGTGGTGGCCGCCTTCGACGTCGACGCCGCGAAGGTCGGCATCGATGTCGGCAAGGCCATCCACGCCAGCCAGAACAACACGATCCGCTTTGCGGCCGTGCCCGAGCGCGGGGTGCTGGTGCAGCGCGGGCCCACCCTCGACGGGTTCGGCAAGTACTACCGCCAGACCTGCGAGGAGTCGCCGGCGGCGCCGGTCGACGTGCGGGCGGCGCTGGAGGCGGCCCGGGCCGACGTGCTCGTGTCGTACCTCCCGGTCGGCTCCGAGGAGGCGCAGAAGCACTACGCGCAGGCGGCGCTCGACGCCGGTGTGGCCTTCGTGAACGCCATCCCGGTCTTCATCGCCAGCGACCCGGCGTGGGCCGAGAAGTTCGCCGCCGCCGGCGTGCCGATCATCGGCGACGACATCAAGAGCCAGGTGGGCGCCACGATCGTGCACCGCATCCTCGCCCGGCTCTTCGAGGACCGCGGCATGGTGCTCGACCGCACGTACCAGCTCAACGTCGGCGGCAACATGGACTTCAAGAACATGCTGGAACGGGAGCGGTTGGAGTCGAAGAAGATCTCCAAGACCCAGTCGGTCACGAGCCAGATCGACCACGGGATCGCCGACCGCGACGTGCACATCGGCCCGTCTGATCACGTGCCCTGGCTCGAGGACCGCAAGTGGGCCTACATCCGCCTCGAAGGCCGCAACTTCGGCGACGTGCCGCTGAACGTGGAGCTCAAGCTCGAGGTGTGGGACTCGCCCAACTCGGCGGGCGTGATCATCGACGCCGTGCGCTGCGCCAAGCTGGCCCTGGACCGCGGGCTCGGCGGGCCGCTGCTCGGCCCGTCGGCCTACTTCATGAAGAGCCCGCCCGTGCAGTATCGCGACGAGGACGCGCGGGAGATGGTGGAGCGCTTCGCCGCAGGCGAGTGAGCGCTCCGTTGCCCGAGCCGCCCGCCGTGTGGCCGTTGGCCGCGTTCCCGCTGGGCGACGACGCCCCGGGGGCGATTCGCTACGGTCCCGCCGGGGGCGACGAGGCGGCGTTGCGCCTGCTCGGCGCCCTCGACGGGCGGCGGGTCCTCGTGCTCGGCTGCGGCGGCGGAGGCGCCGCGGTGACCCTCGCCCGAGCGGGTGCTCGAGTGATCGCGGTCGACGCCGGCGCCGAGGCGGTGGCGGAGGCGCAGCGCGTCTGCGCCTCCGCGGGAGTGAAGGTGGAGCTGGCCCAACGCGACCTCGCCGAGCTGGCGTTCGTGCGGGCGGACTCGATCGACGTGGCGTTGTGCATCTACGCGATCGCCGGCGTGCGCGACCTCGCCCGCCTGTTCCGTCAGGTCCACCGCGTGCTGCGCCAGGGCTCGGGGTTCGTGTTCTCGCTGCCCCACCCCGCGCTGTCGTTCCTCGACGACGCGGGCGCGGTGGTGCGGCCCTACTGGGGGAACGAGCCCCGGCCGTGGACGCTCGGCGAACGCCGCGGCGTGGACTACGGGTACACGGCGAGCGAGCTGTTCACCGCGCTGTCGCGCGCCAACTTCCGGGTCGACGCACTGCTCGAGCCGCCGCCCGCACCCGACGCGGCGGGCCCGTACCTGCGGCCGATCTTCGCCAGCGTCCCCTCCACCCTCGTGCTGCGGGCTCGCAAGGTTGGCAGCTGAGCGGCGGGTCGAGCCGCGGTTGAGCCCAACCCGCGGGGCGGGCTCAGGCGCAGTCGTGCAGGCGGCGAACCGCGGTCACCACCTCGAGGCCGGGGCCGCCATGCGTCGGCTCCTCGGACCCGGCCGCCGACGGCAGCCCCGCCAACGCCGCCAGGCAGGCCTCGACGGAACGCTCGAGCGCAAGGAGGTCGTAGCCGCCTTCGAGCAGCACCAGCCGGCGCCCGGGCGGCGCCAGCGCAGCCAGCCGGCGGGTGAGCGCCGCGAAGTCACCGGCGCTGAGATCGAGGTCGCAGAGCGGGTCGTCGCGGTGCGCGTCGAACCCGGCCGACAGCACGAGCCACGTGGGCTGGAAGCGCTCCGCCAGCGGCGCGACGAGCTGGTCGAACCCGGCCAGGTACACGTCTCCGGTGGCCCCGGCCGGCAGCGGCACGTTGAGGGTGAGGCCCTCGCCGGCGCCGGCGCCGCGCTCCCCGGCGGCGCCCGTTCCCGGGTACCAGGGGTGCTGGTGGAACGAGACGTAGGCCACTCGAGGGTCCTCGTAGAACACGTCCTGGGTTCCGTTGCCGTGATGCGCGTCGATGTCGACCACCAGCACCCTCTCGCCCCGCTCGGCGAGCGCGGCGGCGGCCACCGCCACGTTGTTGAACAGGCAGAAGCCCATGGCGCGGCGTGAGGCAGCGTGGTGCCCGGGAGGCCGGACCGCGCAGAAGGCCGCGGAGGCCTCGCCCCGGTCGAGCCGCTCGATGGCGTCGAGCCCGGCGCCGGCGGCGAGGCACGCCGCCTCCCACGACTCGGGCGACGCCACCGTATCGGGGTCGAGGTTGCCGCCGCCGGCGAGGCAGAACCGCTCGATGGCGTCGACGAAGGCCGGCGGATGCACCCGGGCCAGCTCCTCGCGCGTCGCGGGGCGCGGCGCCACGAGCGACACGGCGCCGGCCAACGTGGCGGCCCGCGCCCCCCTCGCCGCCGCCAGCAGCCGGTCGGGCCGTTCCGGGTGGCCGGCGCCGGTGGCGTGATCCAGGTACGCCTCATGGGTGGCGAAGAGGACCGCCATGCGACGCGATCGTACTCCCCGGAGGCTCGACCGGCCGGAGAGACTCCGCCGAGGGCTGCCCGCGCCGTACGCTATCCGGCGCAGCCCGCTGCTCTGCTCGCCGCTGTCCCTGCCTCTCGTCCTTCCCGCCTTCCTTCTCCCCCGTTTCCTCGCCTCCCTTCCCGTGGCCTCCTCCCCTGCCTCCCTCGCCTCTTCGCCTCCTCGCACCGCGCCCGCCGACCGTTCGCCTCAGGCCGTCCTCCTGGCGGGCTGGGTGCGGGAACCGGCCGCGCCGTGACCGCGGCTCCGTACGAGATCCTTCGCTTCGGCGGGGAACGGCTGCGGGTGGGGCCCTGGCGCGGCGACCACGAGGTGGCCTACCTGGCGCCGCTGGCCGACGCCGAGCCGCTCTCGAGGGCGGCCGCGTCCCGCTGCGCCGAGACGCTGAGGGCGCGGGGCTACCGCTCGGTCGTCACCTCCGCCCTCGCCCGCAGCGAGACGAACGGGCTGCTGGAGGCCGGCTTCTCGGTCCACGAATGCCTCCACCTCCTCGCGCACGACATGGTCGGGCTGCCCGCCCCACCAGCGCCGCCCGACCGGATGACCGTGCGACGGGCCCGGAGGGCGGAGCGGGCCGCAGTGCTCGACGTGGACCACGCCGCCTTCAGCCGCTTCTGGCAGCTCGACGAGCACGGCCTGGAGGAGGCGCTCACCGCCACGCCGGTGAGCCGCTTCCGGGTGGCGTCGAGCCGGGGTGAGCGGCCGAGCCGCATCTTCGGTTACACCGTGTTCGGCCGGGCGGGACCGCGGGGCTACCTGCAGCGCCTCGCCGTGCATCCCAGCGCCGCCGGCCGCGGCCTCGGGCGCTGCCTCGTGCTCGACGGGCTGAGCTGGCTCGAGCGGCGCTCGGTGCGCCAGACGCTGGTGAACACCCAGGAAAGCAACGAGACCGCGCTCGCGCTCTACCAGCGGCTCGGCTTCGTGCTCCAGGCCGAGGGCCTGGTGGTGCTGCGCCGGGCGCTGCATCCTGCAGCCGAGCCATGAGGCGGGGCGCCCGCCTGCTCGCACCGGCGGCGCGGGTTCTGCTCGCGACGCTCACGGTGGGGTTCACGGTCGTGGTCGGGGCGCCGCCGCGCCTCGCGCCGGCCGCGGCTGCGGCTGGGCCCCTCCAGCTCGCCGAGCAGACGTTCTGGACGCCGCCCGACGGCGAGTTCGCCGCTCGGGTGACGGTTGGGTCGGCGGCGAGCGGCGCCGCCCCGGTCCGCCTCGAGGCGACGCTGCACCGCCGGGTGACCACCCGGGCCGAGCTCGACGCCGCGCTGGCGCCCAACGGCGCAGGGCGCGTGCTGCGCCGCACCTCGGTCGAGCTCGACCCGCTGGACCCGCAGAGCGCGGCCGGCCGCAACAGCGTGGTCCGCTTCCCGCTGCGGGGGCGGGCCAGCGCCTTCGACCCCACCCGGACCCTCATCGAGCAGCCGGGCGTCCACCCGGTGACGATCACCGCGCTCGACGGCGCCGGCACCCCGCTGGCCACGCTCGTGACCTTCCTCACCCGACTGAGCGAGGAGGACCGGCCGCCGCTCGAGGTGGCGCTGCTCGCCGAGCTCGACCCGGGCGACCCGCCGCAGCCGGCCGCCCCCCGGGGCGCCCC
>JBJXGF010000310.1:0-12906 GCA_046153015.1 Acidimicrobiales bacterium
CGGCGCGTTCGCCGTGGCCGTCGTGGTGGTGGCCCGGCGCCGGCCCCGGGATGCGTGGTCCCTCACGATCGCCGGCGCGCTCGCCGCGGTCGCCCTGCTGGTGGCGAGCGGGCAGTCGCTCGTGTGAGCGCAGCGGCCGCCCCCGGCTCGTCACCACCAGGCGGCGGCCCGCTCGAGCGCCGGGGCCAGCCATGGGGTGAAGGCGTCGGGCGCCGAGGCGAACCACGCCGCCAGCTCGCCCTCGTCCACCCAGCGCCAGTCGCCGACCTCGGCCGGATCGGCTCGCACCGCCCCCGGCACGGCCCGGCCCACCAGCACGTGGTCCACCTCGCACTCGGCGAGCCCGGACGCGCGATCAAGGGCCGAGTAGCTGAACACGGCCACCGGCCTCAGCCCCGCCCGCAGGCCGAGCTCCTCCCACACGCGCCGCCGCGCCGCGCGCAGCACGGTCTCGCCCGGCCTCGGATGCCCGCAGCAGCTGTTCGACCAGCGCCCGGCGAAGTGGTACTTGGCCGCAGCGCGTCGCTGGAGCAGCAGCCGGCGGCGGGCGTCGAACACGAACACGGAGAAGGCGCGGTGACGCAGGCCCAGACGGTGGGCCTCGATCTTGTCGCACGCGCCCAGCGCCCGGTCCCTCTCGTCGACGAGCACCACCTGCTCACGCGGCCCCACCCGCTCTCCGCCGCTCGGGCGGTTCGCTTCGCTCACGCCGTTCGCCACACGGCCCGGCGGGCCAGCGCCGTCAGCGCATCGGCGGCGTCGGGGCGCAGCTGCGCTGCGGCGAGCGCCCGTTCGGCCGTCGACCAGAGCTCACCGATGCGGCGCTCGACCCGGCCGAGGGCGCCGCTGCACACGATCAGCTCCTGCAGCGAGGCCACCTCGGCGTCGGTGAGGTCACCGGCGCCGAGCCGGTCGAGCAGGGCCAGGGCCCGGCCCGCGGCGCCGGGCGGCCCGCTCGACGCGGCGCGCGCCCGGGCCTCGTGCACGAGCATCGTCTCCTTGCCCTCCCGGAAGTCGTCGCCGAGCGGCTTGCCGGTAACGGCCGGGTCGCCGAACGCGCCGAGCACGTCGTCTCGGAGCTGAAAGGCTTCCCCGACCGCCAGCCCGAACGCCTCCAGCGCCCGGTCGGCATCGGCGCGCCGCGCCCGGTCGGGGTCGGGCTCGGGGCGCTCGGCGCCGGCCAGCGCGGCGCCCAGCCGGAGGGGACCCTCCACCGAGTAGCCGGCCGTCTTGTAGCGGATCACGGCCTCGAAGCGGGGCGAGCTCGGCGGGCGTTCGGCCGCGCCCCAGAGGTCCAGGAACTGGCCCATGTGGAGCTCGATCTTCAGCCGGCAGAACTGGCGGCGCACCTCGGGGGGCAGCTCAGCGGCGAGCTGGTCGGCGTAGGCGAAAGCCAGATCGCCGAGCATCACCGCTACGCCCTCGCCGAAGCGGCGGGGCTCGCCCCGCCAGCCGTTGCGCACGTGAACCGCCTCCAACGCCCGGTGCACGCACGGGGCGTGACGGCGGGTGTCGGAGCCGTCCATCACGTCGTCGTGAACCAGCGCGAAGGTGTGGAGCATCTCCAGCGCGGCGCCCAGCTCCACGATCGCGGGGCGGGCCGCGTCGCCGCCGCGCCCCACGAAGCCCCAGAAGGCGAACGCAGGGCGCAGGCGCTTGCCTCCGCTGCGGACGAACCGCTCGAGCAGGTCGAAACCCTCACCCAACGCGGGGTCGACTCGCCGCCAGCGGTCCGCCTCGCATTGCAGGAGCCCGAGCAGGCGCTGGTCGACCGCTCGGCGGACCGGCTCGAAGCTGTCGGCGGCGGCCGGCTGGGCGCGGGAGTCGCAGATGGTCACAGGTCACGCCTACCCACCGCAGCCGGCGAGCTAGTCGGGCTTGCCCCTCGGGCTGCGCTCCCAGCGCACCGCGGCTTGTGCTGTATCTGGGACATGCGCCCCCGTGGACGGGTTGTGTGTCCCGGTGCGACCGCCCTGGCGACGCCGAGGCCGCACCCGCGTGGGATCCTTGCGGTGGTGCGAGAAGCCGACGGGAGGCCAAGGCGATGACCTTCGGGGCCACCGCACGCCACGTCCTGCTGACGGCGCTGCTTCTGCCGCCACGGCACGTGACGCCGACAACGGCGCTACTGATCAGACGGCGCTCTCGGTGATCGTGGACACGTACATCGCGCCCCGACGGAGACTTCCGATGGTTTGCCTTTCCTGGGCGTGAGCGCTTGGAAGCAGCCGCCGACCGCAGCAGTCTCCCCGGATTCCTTGAACCCAGCAGGCCGGCGCGTCTCACTGAAGCTGGAGCACGCAACCGGCACGGCGGTACTGCAGCCCCCGAGCTAGTCCTCCGGGAGCGGGTCGGCCAGCACGTCGGCGGAGAGGGCGAGGGCGCGGGCCACGAGCGAGGCTCGGCCGATCACGCTGGCGAAGTAGTGCCCCGCGGCGTTCCCGTTGTTCATCGGGGGCTCGCCGAGCGAGCGGAGGAGCGCGGTCACGTCGTCCACCGGCTCGATCGGGGTCAGCTCGGGCAGCGGTTTGGGCGCCCGCCACGGGTCGGGCGGCGCCGGCCGCTTCTGCTGGGGCCGTCGGCGCTGGTTGGGGCGTTGCTGCGTGGCGCGGTTCATCGGGTCGGGGTCCTCCAGGAGGGTCAGCGGTCGTCGTCGTCGCCGGCGAGCAGCTCGTCGGGGCGCAGGCCGAGGGCGAGGCGGAGCTGGTCGGTGTTCAGGTCGGCCAGCGAGCTCGACCGGGGCAGCACGAGGTTGGCGATGTGGCGCTTGCCCTCCACCACCTCCTCGACCCGCTCGTCGACCGTGCCGGGGCAGACCAGGCGGTGCGAGATCACCGTGCGGTTCTGGCCGATCCGCCATGCCCGGTCCCGGGCCTGGTCCTCCACCGCCGGGTTCCACCAGCGGTCGTAGAGCACCACGTGGTTGGCGGCGGTGAGGTTGAGGCCGGTGCCGCCCGCCTTGAGCGAGAGCACCATCGCCCCGGGGCCTTCGCCGCTCTGGAACTCCGCCACCAGGCCGTCCCGCACCCCGCGGGGCAGGGACCCGTCGTAGCAGGACACGGTGAGGCCGGTGACCTCGCTCAGGTGCTGGGCCAGGCGGCGGCCCCACGACGCGAAGTGGGTGAACACGAGTATCCGCTCGCCGGCGGCGAAAACCGACTCGACCAGCTCCTCCAGCCGGGCCAGCTTGCCGGAGCGGCCGGCGAGGGGCTGCCCGTCGTCGCGGTAGGCGGCGGGGTGGTTGCAGATCTGCTTGAGCGCGGTGATCGCCGCCAGCACCGCGCCCTTCTTGGCCTCGCCGCCGAACTCGGGGTCGGCCACGTTGGTCACGAGCTGGTCGAGCACGGCCTGGTACAGGCCGATCTGCTCGGGGGTCATCGTGCAGTGGTCGAGCTCGTCGATCTTGTCGGGCAGCTCGGCGGCCACCTCCGGCTCGGTCTTGGTGCGCCGGAACAGCAGGATTCCGTTGAGCGCCTTCAGCGCGGCCTCGCCGTCGCCGGCCATCTGCGCGATGAACGAGGGCCGCGTGCCCACGAGGCCCGGGTTGGTGAAATCGAGGATGGCCCAGAGGTCGCCGAGGCCGTTCTCGATGGGGGTCCCCGTGAGCGCCAGGCGGCTGCGGGCGGGGACTCGCCGAAGCTGCTGGCTGGTCTCGTTGGCCGGGTTCTTGATCGCCTGCGCCTCGTCGAGCACCACCCGGGCCCACTCGGCCTCGGCCAGCGCGTCGACGTCGCGCACCGCCGTGGCGTAGGTGGTGATCACCACGTCGGCGCCGGCGATGTCGCGGGCGAGGTCCGCCGCGGTGGCTCGGGAGGCGCCGTGGTGCACCACGACACGCAGCCCGGGCGCGAACCGCTTGGCCTCGGCGGCCCAGTTCCCCACCACCGCGGCCGGGGCGATCACCAGCGCCGGGCCGGCGCCAGCGGTGCGGGCCACATGCGCCAGCACGGTCGGGGTCTTGCCGAGCCCCATGTCGAGCGCGAGGCAGCCGCCCAGCTCGGCGGCGTCGAGAAAGCCGAGCCACGCCAGCGCCTCGGCCTGGTAGGTGCGCAGCGTCCCGCTGAACCCCTCGGGCTGGGTGATCAGCTCCCGCGACGCCTCCTCCGCTCGGCTGAGGATGTCGTTCGCCCAGCTGTGCCCGTGCACGACCACCCCGCCGGCGAGGCCCGAGCCGTCGAGGCCGATGCTGTGGCGGAGGATCTCGGCGCCGGTGAGCGAGGTGATCGACTCGCGCTCGGCCAGCGCCGCTGCGGCCTGCTCCAGGTCGGCGCGGTCAACCTCCACCCAGCGCCCCCGGGACTGCACGAGGGGACGGGCCTGGCGGGCCAGCAGGCGGATGTCGGCGGCGGAGAGCTCCACGTCGTCGAACAGGACCGACCAGGCCACGTTGCTGAGGTCACGGGCGCCGACCACCGTGCCGGTGGGCGCGTCGGCGAAGAGACGCAGTGAGGGCTTCGGCTTGCGCCGCGACAGCAGCGGCGCCCGCACCTCGAAGCCGACCGCGGCGAGCATCGGGCCGAGCGTGGTGAGGAAGCGCCACGCTTCGTCCTGGCTGAGGGCCACGGTGCCGCGGCGGGCCATGCCCGCCCGGGCGAGCGCCGGGAAGAGCCGGTTGAGGCGGGCCCATTCAGCGGCGAGGGGCCGGGCGCCGGTCTCGGCCCGCAGGGCGGCGTCGATGGCGGTCACCTTGCCCTTGGGCGGCGCGGCAAGCACCGACACGAGCCACACGCCCTCCGAGTCGGGCGAGGACAGCTCCACGATCACTTTCGTGCGGGGGGTCGCGGTGACCGAGCGGGACCATTGGTGCAGTCCGCGGGACATGTCGGTGGCCAGCGCCACCGGCGCCCGGAACGGGGAGCCGTCCATCCGGGCGATCACCGTGTCGTCCAGGTCGGTGGCGGTGTTGGCGGTCGGCGGCGAGGCGGGCAGCTCCATGCGCTCCACGCTCTCGGCCACCACCGCTTCGACCACCGCGGCGATGACCGCGTTCGCCACGGCGCGGCCGTCGCCCCCGCCGGCCGCGGCCATCGCGCCGGGCATCGAGCCGGCGAGCGCGTCGACCGCGGCGGTGTCGAGCAGGGCGGGCGACCAGCGCACCGCGGCGTCGACCAGGCGGCCCTCCGCCCGCTTGGCCACCCGCACCCCGGGCACGATCGAGCCGCGGGCCACGAGCCGGACGCCTTCCAGCGCAGCGCGGCCCAGCCACGCGAGGCTGGGCGCCACCGCGACCTCGTCGGGCGCGGCGGCCAACGCCACCAGCCAACCCAAGGCGTCGCGCAGGCCGATGCTCAACCCCTCGGCGCGGACGCCGCCGGGCAGCGTGACCCCGCGGTGGGGCTGCCAACCGAGCGGCGGGCCCCCTACGGCGGCGATCCGGGCCGACACCGCCTCACCGGGCTCGGTCGGCGCGCCTCGACCCCCGGCCCACACCACCACCTGGCCAGCCGCCCAGGAGGCCTGGAGCCGCACCGGCTCGGGCGGAGGCTCGCCCCCCGCGTCGGCCCCGCCCGCGGCGGAGGCTGCCTCGGGCGGCACGGGCCGCAGCCGCGCCGCCACCGCCCGCAGGCTGGCCAGGGTCTCGAGGAAGTCGGCGACCACCTGGTGGCGTTCGTCCTCGGGGAGCCGGCGGACCGAGGCGAGGTCCTCCTCGGTCTCGGAGATCAGCTGGTCGACGAGCTCAAGCGAGACGCGTTCGTCGGCCGCGAAGAGCGATTCGTCCTCGGCCGAGGCGCAGCCGTCGGCGATCGCCCAGACGGCCGCTTCGAGTTGTCGCCAGTCGGGCATCGGCATCCGTTCTTGCGAGAAGGCGCCCGTAGCGGCGACGGTACGACGCCGGGCGCTCTATGGAGCTGGCGCGGCCGACGCGCACGCAGCCCCCCGGCCGGACCACCCGCCCGTGCTGCACCAGCAAACGGGGCGCCGGGGTGGTCGAAATGGGGCGCACGCTCGACCCGCGAGATCCACCCTACTGCGCCCGGGGCGCAGAACCGGGGATCGGCCCCCGCTTTCCCCCTCGTTGGCGAGCGGCGAGGATCTCGGCCTGCTGCGGCGGGGTCAGCGGCTTGAGCGCCTCCCGCAACGTCACGGTCGAGCAACGCGTCGCTCGGCGCCGCACCCATTCGGCCACGAGCTCGGGCCGGCGGCGCCCGGCTTCGCGCAGCGCCCACCCGATGGCCTTGCGAATGAAGAACTCCTGCTCGTCGAGCAGCACGTCGGCGTAACGGGAGAAGCGCCCGAAACCCTCGCTCTCGCCGCGGCGCAGGCTGGGCAGCAGCGCCAGCAGCGCCGAGCGGCGGATCCAGAGCTCGGCGTCGCCGACCCAGCGGTCGAGGACCGCGCCCATCGCCGCGTCGCGGCCCGCCAGCTCGCCGGCCACGCCTATCGCCAGGCGGTCCGCCAGGGCCCATGTCTGGGATTCCCGCAGCAGCCGCTCCAGCAGCGGCGCGTCCCGCGCGTCGAGCAGGTCCACGCCGGCGCAGAGCAGCTCGGCTGCGGCCAGCCGCAGCTCGTGCACAGGTCGAGCCCAGAGCGCGGCGGCCAGCGCAACCAGCTCGTCATGGGTGAGCGGCGGGCCATCCCGGTAGACGCGGCGGGCGACGGCGCGGACATGGGGCACCGAGGCCCCGTAGTGGGTCAACCGGCTCTTCAGGTAGGCCCGTTCGCGCTCGGCCCGCGTCGGGTTCCCGCCGGCCGCCAGGGCCCGGTCGATCTCCGCCGCCGCCTCGGGCTCGCCGCCCCGCATCGGCTCAGCGCCCGAGCAGGAACTCCGCGTTGGCGCCCCAGAAGGCGTCGGCGGCGTCGTCGGGGATGGGGCCGGCCTTCGCCCGGTACACCTCGACGGAGGGTTCGCCCTCGGCATGCGGGTAGTCCGCCGACCACATCACGAGCGGGCCGACCTGCTCGATCGTGCGGCCGGGCTTCTCCGACGCGAACGACGAGATCCGCACCGAGCGCCGCACGTACTCCGAGGGGGTGAGCGACAACGACAGCGACGAGCGCCCGGTGATGGCCAGCTCGCTGTAGGGCGTGGTGTCGAGGCGGCGCAGCAGCATCGGGAACCAGTCGGTCATCACTTCGAGCACCCCGAAGCGCAGGCTCGGATGCCGCTCGAGCACGCCGTTGAGCACCAGGTCGAGCAGCGTGACGAACACGTCCATGCCGAGCAGCGGGAACGACAGCAGCGGCACGTAGTGCGAGTGGTGGCCCTCGTACCAGCCGTCCTGGAACGGGCGGACGGGGTTGGCGCCCACGTGGAACACCGGGTTGACGCCGTACTCGTCGAAGAGGGACCACGCCCGGTCGAGCTCGGGATGGCTGGGGCGCACGCCCTCGACCAGCCCGGCGGGGATCCAGCCGAGCTTCACGCCTGCCGCGGAGAGCGCCCGGAGCTGGCGCTCCAGCCACTCGAGGTCCAACAGTTCGAGGTGGCCGACCGGGTGGAGCGCGCCGCGCCCCTCCACCCGGACCTGCGCCGCCCACCGGTTCCACGCCTCCATGTTCACGAGGCGCGCCTCGGGCTCGCCGCGCAGGGCCAGACCCCAGTTGAGCCCCCAGTGCGGGAACAGGATCGTCTCGTCGACCCCGAGGTCGGCCAGCGCCGCGGCCCGCGGGCCCGGCGCCCAGTAGTGCTCGGGGAGGTCGCGGGCGTAGTCGAACTCGCAGGGCAGGCCCTGGCGGCAGCGTTCCAGCGTGGGGCCGAGCGTCCGGAAATCCCCCGGCGTGGAGAACCAGCACTCGAGGATCTTGCGGCCCTGGAACGACACCCAGTCCCAGCCGTTCTCGTCGCGGTCCATCGTCAGCGCCAGGTGGCGCTTGGCCGGATCGGCGTGGTCCGCCCAGAGGTCGGGGAGCTCGAAGAGGTGGGAATCCGAGTCGACGATCGTGACCATGGCGCGATCTTGGCACGGCCCCGCCTCGGGCGGCCGCCTCCGGGGGCGCCGCCCCGACGCGGCCGCCTTGGCTAGGGTCCGCGGTGTGACAAAGCGGATCGCGATCGTGGGGGTCGGCGCGCTGGGGGGCTACGTGGGCGGGAACCTCGCCCAGCACGGCCACGACGTGACGCTCATCGACTTCTGGCCGGAGAACATCGAGACGATCCGCCGGCGCGGCCTACGCCTCGACGGGCTCTCCGCCGAGGAGCGCTTCACGGTCGAGGGCGTGAACGCCCTCCACGTGAGCGACGTGCAGAGCCTCGCGCGCGAGAGGCCGATCGACATCGCCCTCGTGGCGGTCAAGTCGTACGACACCGAGTGGGCCACGATGCTGATCCGCCCGCACCTCGCGCCGAGCGGGTTCGTCGTGTCGCTGCAGAACTGCCTCAACGAGGAGCGCATCGCCGGGATCGTCGGCTGGGGGCGCACCGTCGGCGCGATCGCCTCGATGATCTCGGTCGACATGGCCGAGCCCGGCTACGTGATGCGCACGATCCCCCGCATGGGGGACCGCTACACCGTGTTCCGGGTGGGCGAGGTGCACGGCCGCATCACCCGCCGGGTGGAGGAGCTGGTCGAGCTGTTCGGGCTGGTCGACAGCGCCAAGGCCACCACCAACCTGTGGGGCGAGCGGTGGTCCAAGCTGGTGCTCAACGGCATGGCCAACGGCGTGTCGGCCGCCACCGGGCTCACCGTCGACGGGGCCAACCGCAACGACGCGGTGCGCCGCTTCTCGATCAAGCTCGGCGGCGAGGCCGTGCGCATCGGCCAGGCCCTCGGCTACGAGCTCGAGAAGATCGGCAAGTACCAGCCCGAGCAGTGGGCCCTCGCCGCCGAGGGCGAGCCGGAGGCCTTCGAGCTGCTGGACAAGGGCCTCGTGCCCACCGCCAAGCCGAACGAGCGGGACGAGGTCCGCCGCCCCTCGATGGCGCAGGACGTGATGAAAGGCCGTCGCACCGAGATCGAGTACATCAACGGCTACATCGCCGAGAAGGGCGCCGAGATCGGCATCGACGCGCCGAGCCACCGCAAGATCACCGAGCTCGTCAAGCAGGTCGAGCGGGGCGAGCTCGACCCGCATCCCGCGGTGCTCGGCGGCTGAGACAGCACCCCCTCAAACAGCTCAGCCTCGGCCGCTCGGCGCGGCGTTGGCGAGCAGCTCCCGGAACGGCGTGTCGCGGGCCGGGCCGGGCTCCTTGGGCAGGCCGAGGCCCCGCTCGCCGACCACGTTGCGCTGCACCTCGTCGGTCCCGCCGTAGATGGAGGGGGCGGGGGAGAACACGATCACCTCCTGCAGCCAGCCCTCGGTCTCCGACTCCGGGCCCCACAGCTGGGCCTGCGGGCCGAGGATCAGCCCGCCGAGCTCTCGGGCGCGGCGCACGAGGTCGGTCATCCGCAGCTTGGCGAGCGGGCCGTCCACCCCGGTGCGGCCGATCCCGGCCCGGTGGCGCAGCGCGGTCATCCGCACGATCTCGGCGCGGGCGTGGAGCTCGGCCAAGCGCTGGCGGACGAGCGGGTCGCCGAGGCGGCCGTGCTCGGAGGCCAGGCGGGTGAGGCGCTGCACGGTCCGGCCGCTGATCGTGCCCTGGGAGATGGCCGGGCGGGATCGCAGGAACTCCCCGGCCGGGCGGTCGAGGTGCCCGGCGACCGAGCCGGGGAACGCCCGGCCGAACACCGACTCGTTCTCGCCGATCCCCGCCCGCTCGTGGCGCAGGGTGGTGTTGGTCACGGCCCAGCCCTGGTTGAGGCCGCCGAGCAGGTTGGCGTGAGGCGCACGCGCCTCGTCGAAGAACACCTCGTTGAACACGGCGTGGCCGGTCATCTCCCGCAGCGGCCGGACCTCCACGCCGGGCTGGTGCATCGGGAACAGGAAGTAGGAGATGCCCTGGTGCTTGGGCTGGGCGGGGTCGGTGCGGGCGATCAGGATCCCGAAGTCGGCGTGCTGGCCGGTCGAGGTCCACACCTTCTGGCCGGTCACCACCCACTCGTCGCCGTCGCGCACGGCTCGGGTCTGCAGCCCGGCGAGGTCCGAGCCGGCGCCGGGCTCGCTGAAGAGCTGGCACCAGCCGTCGGTTCCGTCGAGGATGCGGGGCAGGAAGCGGTCGAGCTGCTCGGGCGTGCCATGCTCGAGCAGCGTCGGGGCGGTGAGCGCGGTGCCGACCCCACCGGGCGCGCCGAGCGCGTCGCGGGCCTTGAGCGCCAGGCCCACGGCTCGGGTGCAGTCCCGGTCGTAGCCCCGGCCCCACGGCTCGGGCAGGTCGGGCATGGCGTAGCGGGCCTCGGCCAGGCGCCGCCACCAGTCGCGCACGGTCAGCGCCGGGTCCCACGCCTCGTCGAGCCAGGCCTCGAACGCCGCCCGAACCTCCTCGGGCGAATGCGTCGCCGGTGCTGCCATCCTCGAACACCCTCCCCAACCGACGGTCTGTGGCGGGGGCCACCGTACCCAACCGAGGGCCAGGCCGGCCGGCCGGGCGAGCTACACGAGGCGAGCCCAGTTGGTGGCGCGGCTGGTGGCGCTGATGGCGTACCAGGTCTCCGCCGCCCGCACCCCGGGCAGCGAGCGGATCTGCTCCACGATCAGCTCCACGAGCTGGGCGCGATCGACCGCCGCCACCGTGACCATCACGTTGCGGGCCCCGCTCGTCATGCTGGCGCTGGTGACCTCGCTCATCTCGGCCAGCTTGGCCAGCAGCGAGCGGACCGAGCCGCCCTCGACCTCGAGGGCGACGAAGGCGAAGGCCCGCAACAGCCCCGACCGCAGCGGGTCGACCTGCGCGCTGATGCGCAGCATGCCGGCCTCCTCGAGGCGGCGCAGCCGAGCCCGGATCGTGCCCTCCGACACGTCGAGCTGGCGGCCGATCTCGCGGTTGGCCTGGCGCCCGTTCACGGTGAGCGCATGGATCATGGCCAGGTCCAGCTCATCCAGGGGCAGCACCGGCGCCGGGAACTCGGGCCGCTCGGTGTTGACCGTGACCGGGGCGAGGGTGTGCCGCCACTTGCCCACGTCGAGGATGGCGTCGGCCCGCACCCGGCGGATGCCGGCGATGGCCGGCGCCTGCTCGGTGAGCAGCTCGGCCGCCGCGACCCGATCCCGGGCCACGGCCAGCGCCACCACGTCGGCCGAGCCGAGCACGATCGTGGAGGACTGCACGCTCGGCAGGGCGGCGAGCTCCCGGGCCACGTCGCGCACCGGGCGGCCGTCGACCTCCACGGCGAGCCACATGGCCAGCTGGAACCCCGCGGCCTCCCAGTCGAGCACGGCGGTGATAGCGAGGATCCTCCGCTCGTGCAGCGCCGCCACCCGCGCCGCCACCGTCGCCTCCGAGAGGCCGACCTCGGCGGCGAGGAAGCGGTTGCTGGCGCGGCCGTTCTCGGTGAGCAGCTCGATGAGCTGGCGGTCCACGTCGTCGAGCTCGGCGGCGGAGCGACGACCGCGCTGCCCAGGCACCCCGAGCGGCAGCGAAGAATTCACCCGCCCACGACATCACCCGCGGGGCCGGCGGTCAACCCCGCTCCTGCGCAATCCGCCGCGATCGGCCGCCCAGGCTTGCTCATTGCGCATCAGCATGGCATTCTCGGTTGCGCGAAAGGCCAACCACGTCCAGCCAGCAGGGGGAGTCAGTGGCCGCTTACGACATCCACATCAAGGGTGGCACCATCGTCGACGGCACCAGGGTGCCCCGCTACAAGGGTGACCTTTGGATCAAGGACGGCAAGATCGCCCAGATCGGCGGCCGCGCCAAGGGCACGTCCGACCGTGAGATCGACGCCTCGGGCTGCATCGTCGCCCCCGGCGCCATCGATCTGCATACGCACTACGACGCACAGATTCGTTGGGACCCGTACTGCACGATCTCGAGCTGGCACGGCGTCACCACCGTGGTGCTCGGCAACTGCGGCTTCGGCTTCGCGCCGGTCAAGCCGGAGTTCCGTGAGCGGTCGATGCTCACGATGACCCGCACCGAGGCGATCCCGTTCGAAGCCATGAAGGTCGGCATGCTGCCGAAGTGGGACTGGGAGACCATCCCCGAGTACCTCGACAGCCTCGATCGCGCGCCCAAGGGCGTCAACGCGGCGCACTACATGCCCACCGCGTCGCTGATGATCTACGTGATGGGCCTGGAGGCGGCCAAGACCCGCCCGGCCACCAACGCGGAGCGCAAGGAGATGCAGCGCCTGCTGCACGAGGGCATGGACGCCGGCCTGTGCGGCTTCTCGATCCAGCGCCTCGGCCCCAACTCCACCCAGGCCGACTTCGACGGCAGCCCGATGGTCACCGACACCATGTGCGATGACGACATCTTCTGCCTGGCCGAAGTGCTGCGCGAGCGCGACGAGGGCAGCATCCAGCTGACCCAGGCCACCAGCGCCAACCCGAACGACCCCGACGACCTGGCCTTCAAGCTGCGCCTCGCCGAGGTCGCCAACCGGC
The DNA here is from genome assembly GCA_046153015.1 of Acidimicrobiales bacterium. Taxonomy (GTDB): domain Bacteria; phylum Actinomycetota; class Acidimicrobiia; order Acidimicrobiales; family CAIXPF01; genus JBJXGF01. The sequence goes on from JBJXGF010000310.1 coordinate 12,364, forward strand.
CGATCTTCGACAATGTGGTCCCGGTGTCGCAGAAGAACCCGCGGATCTACCAGGAGCGCCTCGAGTGGCTCGAGACCGCCCACCGCTCGGGCCTGCAGATCTACGGCCAGGGCGCCACGATCCGCACCGGCTTCGCGTTCTCGCTCGACGAGTGGAACCTCTACGACTCGAGCCCGGCGTGGCGTGAGGCCACCACCGGCACGATCGAGGACAAGATGCGCAAGATGCGCGACCCCGCCCTGCGCGAGCGCATCAAGGCTGAGCAGGAAGAAGCCGCCACCCTGTTCAAGAACACCCAGGTGGCGGTGGGCGGTCCGCCCGAGAAGCTGGTGGTCCAGGGCGTGGCCCGCCGTCCCGACCTGCAGAAGTACGTCGGCCGCAGCCTCGGCCAGATCGCCCAGGAAGAGGGCAAGCATTACGTCGAGGTGATGCTCGACCTGTCGCTCGAGACCGGGCTCAAGACCGAGTTCCTGGGCGAGGGCCCGCAGTTCAACATCGACCACATGGGCGGCGTGTACACCGAGTCCCCGTACACGATCCCCG
>JBJXGF010000321.1:0-6743 GCA_046153015.1 Acidimicrobiales bacterium
GCGGCGCCCACCCGCTTGACCAGCATCCGGGGCCGATGCGCTTGACAACCTTCTCCGCCACCCCATTACGTAGAGCCCCGATGCCCAGCCCGCTTGTCATAGTCGAGTCGCCAGCGAAGGCCCGCACGATCGCCGGCTTCCTCGGCGGTGACTACCAGGTCGAGTCCTCGATCGGGCACATCCGCGACCTTCCCCGCAACGCCGACGAGATCCCCACCGCCTACAAGGCCGAGCCGTGGGCGCGCCTCGGCGTCGACGTCGACAACGACTTCAAGCCGCTGTACATCGTCACGCCGGACAAGCGGGACCAGGTCCGCAAGCTCAAGTCGTGCCTGAAGGAGGCGAGCGAGGTCTACCTCGCCACCGACGAGGATCGGGAGGGCGAGGCGATCGCCTGGCACCTGCTCGAGGTGCTGAACCCCCGGGTGCCGGTCAAGCGGATGGTGTTCCACGAGATCACCCCTCAGGCCATCCGCCGGGCCATCGACAACCCCCGCGACATCGACCGCCGCCTCGTCGACGCGCAGGAGGCCCGGCGCATCCTCGATCGGCTGTACGGCTACGAGGTGAGCCCGGTCCTGTGGCGCAAGGTGCTCCCCAAGCTGTCCGCGGGGCGGGTGCAGAGCGTCGCCGTGCGGGTGGTGGTCGAGCGCGAATGGGCCCGCATGCGCTTCGTGGCCGCCGGCTACTGGGATCTCGAGGGCGTCTTCGCCCGCGCCGCCGGCGCGGCGAGCGCACCAGCCCCCGGCGAGGAGTTCTCCGCCCGGCTGGTGAGCCTCGACGCCAGGCGGGTGGCCGTCGGGCGCGACTTCGGCGCCGACGGCCGGCTCGACGCGAAGGCCCGGGGTGAGGCCGTCGTGCTCGACGAGGCCGCCGCCCGCCGTCTCGCCGCCGACCTCGCCGCCGCCGCCTTCGCCGTGCGCTCGGTCGAGTCGAAGCCGTACCGGCGCCGCCCCGCCGCGCCGTTCATGACCTCCACGCTCCAGCAGGAGGCGGGCCGCAAGCTGCGCCTGTCCTCGGCGCAGGCGATGCGCGCCGCGCAGAGCCTCTACGAGCAGGGCTTCATCACCTACATGCGGACCGACAGCACCACGCTGTCCGACACCGCCCTCGCCGCCGCCCGCAGCGAGATCACCGCCCGCTACGGCGCCGAGTTCCTGCCCGACGCCGCCCGGCAGTACGCGAACAAGGTCCGCAACGCGCAGGAGGCCCACGAGGCCATCCGCCCCGCCGGCGAGACGTTCCAGGCCCCCGAGGCGGTCGCCCGGCGGGTCAACGCCACCGAGGCCTCGGTGTACGACCTCATCTGGCGGCGCACGATCGCCAGCCAGATGACCGACGCGGTCGGCTCCACGGTCACGGTCCGCCTCGGCGCCCGCAGCGCCTCGGGTCAGGACGCCGAGTTCTCGGCCAGCGGCACGGTCATCACCCATGCCGGGTTCCAGCGGGCCTACGTGGAATCGACCGACGAGCCCGACGGCGAGGACGCCGAGCGTCGCCTGCCGGCGCTTTCCGAGGGCGATCCGCTCGCCGCCCGCTCACTCGACCCGCAGGGCCACACCACTCAGCCGCCCGCCCGCTACACCGAGGCCTCCCTGGTGAAGCGGCTCGAGGAGCTGGGCGTCGGGCGCCCCTCCACCTACGCGTCGATCATGCAGACCATCCAGGACCGCGGCTACGTGTGGAAGAAGGGCTCGGCCCTCGTGCCCTCGTTCACCGCGTTCGCGGTGGTGAACGTGCTCGAAGGCCACTTCCCCGACCTCGTCGACTACGCCTTCACCGCCCGCATGGAGGACGACCTCGACTCGATCGCCAGCGGCGCCGGCGAGGCCGTGCCCTGGCTCAGCCGCTTCTACTTCGGCGCCGGCGGCCCCCGGTCGGGCGACGGGGCGGAGGCCGGCGGGCTGAAGACGATGGTGGCGTCCCGCCTCGACGAGATCGACCCGCGCGAGGTCAACGCCATCCCCCTCGGGCTCGACGCGCAGGGCGAGCCGGTGGTGGTGCGCGTGGGCCGGTACGGCCCGTACCTCCAGCGGGGCGAGGACCGCGCCAGCGTGCCGGAGGACCTCGCGCCCGACGAGCTCACGATCGACAAGGCGATCGAGCTGCTCGAAGCGCCGAGCGGGGATCGCTCCGTCGGTGTCGACCCGGCCACCGGGCAGCCGGTGCTGGTGCTCAACGGCCGCTTCGGCGCCTACGTGCAGCTGGGCGAGACGCCGGAGAACCCCAAAGCCGACAAGCCGAAGCGGGCCTCCCTGTTCCGCTCGATGCACCCGGCCACGGTGACCCTCGAGGAGGCGTTGGCGCTGCTCAGCCTGCCCCGGGTGGTGGGCGTCGACCCGTCCGACGGCGTGGAGATCGTGGCCCGCAACGGCCGGTTCGGCCCCTATCTCGACAAGGGCGGCGACAGCCGCAGCCTCGATACCGAGGACCAGCTGTTCACGGTGGAGCTGGCCGACGCGCTGGCGCGCTTCGCCGAGCCGAAACGCCGCCGGGGCGCCGCGGCCCCCAAGCCGCCGCTGCGCGACGACCTGGGCGAGGATCCGCTGAGCGGCAAGCCGATCGTGATGAAAGAGGGCCGCTTCGGCCCGTACGTGACCGACGGCGAGACCAACGCGTCGCTGCGCAAGGGCGACGACGTGGCCGAGCTCACCCACGAGCGGGCCGTGGAGCTGCTGGCCGATCGCCGGGCGCGGGGGCCGGCCCCCAAGCGAACTAGCCGCGCCGGGGCGAGATCGACCACAGCGAAGACGGGCGCCGCCAAGGCGGCCACGACCAAGACCAAGGCCAAGGCGGCGGCGACCAAGACCAAGACCGCGAAGTCGAGCACCGCCAAGGCGAAGTCGGGCCCCGCGAAGGCGAGGCCGGCCAAGTCGGGTCCCGCCAAGCCGGCCGAGGAGAGCTGAGGAGCGGGTCGCCCGGCCCGGTCGGCATCGCCCAGGTGGGCGAGGCGGGAAACCCGTTGGTGGCCCGCTGCGATCTTCTAACGTGGACCCCGTGGCGATCTCACGGTCGGCGTTCAGGTCGCGCCCACGCCGGCTCGACTTGGCGGCGGCGGCGCCCGACAGCTCCAAAAGCCCGAGGCCGGGCTTGGCCACGCGTCTGTTCGGGTCGCCCCAGTTCGTCAAGCTCCTCGTCGCCCAGATCGTGTCGGCCACCGGGGACTGGCTCGGCCTGCTGGCCACCATCGCGCTCGCCACTCGTCTCGGCTCCGAGTCTCCCGGGCTGGCGGTGGGCGGCGCGCTGTCGGCGCGGGTGCTGCCCGGCTTCTTCTTCGCGCCGGTGGCCGGAGTGCTGGTCGATCGCTGGGACCGCAAGAAGGTCATGGTCCGCTGCGACCTCGGCCGGGCGGCGGTGCTGTGCTTCTTGCCCTTCGTCGACAGCCTCGTCGGCCTGGTGCTCGCCTCGCTGCTGCTCGAGGCCTTCACCCTGCTCTGGCAGCCGGCCAAGGAGGCGTCGGTCCCGCACCTCGTGAGCCAGGACAAGCTGACCACGGCCAACTCGCTGTCGCTGGCCGCCGCGTACGGCACGTTCCCGCTGGCGGCCGGCCTTTTCGGGCTCCTCTCGAAGGTCTCGGATTGGTTCGGCAACGGCTGGTTCATGCAGGCCCTCAACCTCCATCAGGAGGGCCTGGGGTTCTACGCCGACGCGTTCACGTTCCTCTTGTCGGCCACCCTCGTGTGGCGGCTCACCCTGCCCCGCCCGCGCCGCACGAGCTCGGGCGCACCCGGCAAGGCCGGCGCTATCGGCCCGGACGGCCGGCGCGTCGCTGACCCCTGGGCGCCGTTCCGGGAGCTCGCAGAGGGCTGGCAGTTCATCGCCGGCAACTCGGTGGTGAAGGCGGTGATCCTCGGGCTCGGGACCGGGCTGATCGGCGGGGGGATGCTCGTGCCGCTCGGGCCGCTGTTCCTCCACGACGTGCTGGGCGCGGGCTCGGCCGGGTTCGGCCTGTTCACGTTCGTGCTCGGCCTAGGCGTGGCCAGCGGCGTGCTGGCGCTCACCGCGCTGCAGCGCAAGCTGCAGAAGAAGGCCGCGTTCACCGCCTGCGTGTTCGGCGCCGGGGCGTGCCTGTTCTGCGCGGCGTCGACCACCACGCTCACCCCGGCCGCGGTGTTCGTCGGCGGGGTCGGGGTGTGCGCGGGTGCGGTCTATGTGCTCGGGTTCACGCTGCTGCACGAAAGCGTCGACGACGAGCTGCGGGGCCGCATCTTCGCCGCGCTGTACACGCTGGTCCGGCTCTGCGTGCTCATCGCCTTCTCCGCCGGCCCGCTCGTGTCGGAGCTGCTGTCGGCGGTGAGCGACCGGTTCGGGGGCGAGGTGTCGCCCATCGGGTTCGACATCGCCATACCCGGTGTGCGCCTGACGATGTGGCTGGCGGCGCTCATCATCCTCGGCGCCGGGCTGCTCTCCCTGCGCATCCTTTCGCGCGGGCGGGCCGCGGGCCGTTGACGATGGGCGACGCGGCCTGCCCCGCCTGCGTCCCGTCCTCGCCGGGTTGGCCGGCGCTGGCCCGGCGCCTGGGCCGCCCCCGCTTCCTCGTCCTCGAAGGGGTCGACGGCTCGGGCAAGAGCACCCATGCCGCTCGCCTGGCTCTCGAGCTCGGGGCGCTGCTCACCCACGAGCCGGGCGGCACCGATCTCGGGGCGCGCCTGCGGCCGCTGCTCCTCGACCCCGGGCTGCCGCCGCTCGCGCCGCGGGCCGAGGCCCTGCTGCTCGCCGCCGACCGCGCCCAGCACGTGGAGGAGGTGATCCGCCCCGCCCTGGCCGCCGGCCGCCACGTGGTGAGCGACCGCCATGCCGGCTCCTCGGTGGCCTACCAGGGCTTCGGGCGGGGGCTGGCCCCGTCCGAGGTGGCGGCGCTCTCCCGTTGGGCCGCCGCCGGCGTGACGCCTGACCTGGTGATCCTGCTCGACTGCCCGGCTGCTGACGCTGCGGCGCGGCGGGGCGCGGACCGCCTGGAGCGCGAAGGCGAGGAGTTCTTCGCCCGGGTCGCGGCCGGCTTCGCCGCCCAGGCGGCGGCTGCGCCCGACCGCTGGGCGGTGGTGGACGGGCGGGGCTCGATCGACGAGGTCGCGGCCCGCGTGCAGGCGGCGGTGGCGTCGCGCCTCGCGGGGCGCGAGCAGTGAGCACCGCGAACGGCATCGATCCGTGGGCCGGCCTCGCCGCGCCGGCCGAGGCCATCGCTCTGCTGCAGGCCTCGGCGGCGGCGCCCGTGCACGCGTACCTCTTCGTCGGCCCTGCCGGCTCGGGCAAGCGGGCGGCCGCTCGGGCCTTCGCCGCGGCGCTGCTGAGCGAGGGGTCGCGGGGCGCCGCCCGGGAGCGGCACGTGCGCCTGGCGCTGGCCGAGGCCCACCCCGACCTCGAGATCGTGGAGCGCGAAGGCGCGTTCCTCTCGGTGGCTCAGGCCCGCAAGGTGGTCGAACGGGCGGCGCTGGCCCCGGTGGAGGGCGCACGCAAGGTGCTGGTGCTCGATGAGTTCCACCTGGCGCTCGCCGCCGCCCCGGTGCTGCTCAAGACGCTCGAGGAGCCCCCCGAGGGCACCGTGTTCGTGATCCTCGCCGCCGAGACGCCGCCGGAGCTGGCCACGGTCGCCTCCCGCTGCGTGCGGCTCGGCTTCACCCCGCTGCCCGAGGCCGCGGTGATCGAGCGGCTGGTGGCCGGGGGCGCCGACCCGGAGGCGGCGGCTGCGGCGGCGCGCGCTGCGGGGGGAGACCTGCGCCGAGCCGAGCTTCTCGCCGCCGACGGCGATCTGGTCGAGCGCGTCGCGGTGTGGCGCGCCGCCCCCGACCAGTTGGACGGCGCCGGGTGCTCGGCCGCCGCGGCGGCCGCCGCCCTCCTCGACTGCCTCAACCGCGCCCAGGGCGCCGTGGAGGCGAAACAGCACGCCGAGGCGGCCGAGCTGGCCGCCCGCGAAGAGCTCTACGGCGCCCGTGGTGCGGGCCGGCGTCAGCTCGAGGAGCGCCAGCGGCGTGAGCGGCGTCGGCTGCGGGCCGACGAGCTCCGTTTCGGCCTGTCCGCCCTCGGCGAGGTCTACCGCAGCCGGCTCGAGGCCGCGCTCGCCGGCGGCGGTGGGCCAGGGGCCGCCGCCGAAGCCCTGGCCGCCCTCGATGCGCTGCAGTGGGCGGCCGACGCGGTCGAGCGCAACCCGAACGAAGCTCTGCTGCTCGAGGCGCTGATGGTGAAGCTGGCGCGACTGGGCGACTGAGCGGAGCGAAGGCGGCCGTGTGAGCGCAGCGAGCCGGACGCTGATGGGGTCTGGGGGCGCAGCCCCCAGCAACGGGGCTGAGCGGAGCGAAGGCGGCCGTGTGAGCGCAGCGAGCCGGACGCTGATGGGGTCTGGGGGCGCAGCCCCCAGCAACGCGACCAGTAGAGGGCTCAAGCCCAGCGGGCCGAGCTGGAGCGCCGGCTCAGCTCCGCCAGGCCCGCCGGCGGCCCCCACAGCGGCCCGTGCGCCAGCTCGCAGCCGGCCCGGGCGAGCGCGTGGAGCTGCTCGGCCGATTCGACGCCGCTGGCCGCGCTGCGCAGGCCCAGCGCGCGGGTCAGCCCGACGAGGGCGGCGACCACCGCCTCGCCCCGCCGGTCCCGCACCGCCTCCGCGCTCACCTTTGGGCTGAAGAGCACCAGGTCGAGCGGCGCGTCGCGCAGCTCCACGAGCGCCGCCGCGCGCTCGCCGAAGCCGGTGAGCGCCACCTGGGCGCCGGCTCGGCGCACCCGGAGCAGCGCGCCGCGCAGGCCCGAGCCGG
>JBJXGF010000322.1:0-3695 GCA_046153015.1 Acidimicrobiales bacterium
GACCGAGTTCCTGGGCGAGGGCCCGCAGTTCAACATCGACCACATGGGCGGCGTGTACACCGAGTCCCCGTACACGATCCCCGGCGTGTCCGACGGCGGCGCCCACACCAAGTTCTTCACCGGCGGCGCCTTCACCACCGACTTCCTGGCGTGGATGGTGCGCGACACCGGCAAGATCCCGCTGGAGGAGGCGCACTACCGCCTGTCCGCCCTGCCGGCCCACGCCGCGGGGTTCCACGGCCGCGGCGTGCTCCGCGAGAGCGCCCCGGCCGACGTGATCGTCTACAACCTGGAGGAGCTGGCCATCACCCCGCCGTGGGTGGGCGAGCCGGTGTTCGACCTGCCCGGCGGCGAGTGGCGCCGGGTGCAGAAGGCCGAGGGGTACCACCAGATCATCGTCAACGGCGAGGTCACCTTCGACCACGGCGAGTGCACCGACGCCACCCCGGGCAAGCTGCTCCGCCACGGCCGCGGCTGACGCCGAGGGGCTGACGCAGCGCGGGGCCGGCCCTTCGGGGCCGGCCCCCGGCGCGTCTAGGCGAGCGTGTCGGGGTCGATGCCGGCCGCCCGCAACGCCGCCGCCAGCCGGTCGGCTCGGGCAGCTTCGGCTTCCGCTCGGGCGGCTTCGGCGTCCGCTCTGCTTCGCAACGCCTCGGCCTCGACCTCGGCGCGGGCGAGCGCATCCTCCGGCGGTTCGAAGCGCCGGCCCAGCGGGTCGATCGCGATCAGCTCGAGGCCGTCGGCCCGAAAGCTCACGCCGGTCGAGGGGCTGACCCAGGCGTCGGGCACGATCACGTGCACCAAGTGGTCCCCCCGGCGCTCCCAGACCCACAGGCCGCCTCGCACCGTGTCGAACACCAGGTGCTCGGACGCCCCGTGCTCGTCGTAGAACGCCAGCTTGTCGAACATCTCCTGCGCCGTGTTCGACTCGGAGAGCAGCTCGATCACGAGGCTCGGCTGCCCGCCGTGCTCCCATTGGCGGTACGAGCGCAGCGGCGCCGGTCCACAGCCCGGGATGATCATGAGGTCGGGCGCCGCCACGATCCGCGGCTGGCCCTCCACGGGGTACCAGAACAGGTTGCCGGCCACGTGGATGTCGCCTCGGCCGGCGTAGAGGCGGCGGTATCCGACGATCAGGGCGATCATCAGCAGCAGCTGCGCCTCGTTGTCCGCCATCGGCTGCCCGTCGCTCTCCGGGTAGTAGACCGCCGACGGGTCGGGAGCGGTCATCGCCATAGAGGCCAATCGTAGAAGGCGCAGGGGCGCCGGCGCTTCGGGGCGGCCCTAAACTGCGCGGCACTGTCAGCTCAGGGGGTTCGCACATGGCCGACTACGACATCCACATCAAGGGCGGCACGGTCGTCGACGGCGCCAGGACGCCGCGCTATCGGGGCGACGTGTGGATCAAGGACGGCAAGATCGCTCAGATCGGCGGCCGGGCAAAGGGGGGCGCCGACACGGTGATCGACGCCGACGGCGCCATCGTCTGCCCCGGCTTCGTCGACCTCCACACCCATTACGACGCGCAGATCCGTTGGGATCCGTGGTGCACGATCTCGGGTTGGCACGGCGTCACCTCGGTGGTGCTCGGCAACTGCGGCTTCGGCTTCGCGCCGGTGAAGCCCGATTTCCGTGAGCGGTCGATGCTCACGATGGTGCGCACCGAGGCCATCCCCTACGAGTCGATGAAGCAGGGCTTCCTGCCGAAGTGGGATTGGGAGACGATCCCCGAGTACCTCGACAGCCTCGACCGCGCCCCCAAGGGCGTGAACTGCATCCAGTACATGCCCACCGCCTCGCTGATGATCTACGTGATGGGCCTCGAGGCGGCCAAGACCCGCCCCGCCACGCTGGCCGAGCAGAAGGAGATGCAGCGGCTCCTGCACGAGGGCATGGACGCCGGCCTGTGCGGCTTCTCCATCCAGCGCCTCGGGCCGGACTCGATCCAGTCGGACTTCGACGGCAGCCCGATGGTCACCGACACCATGTGCGACGAGGACATCTTCGCCCTGGCCGAGGTGCTGCGCGAGCGCGACGAGGGGTTCATCCAGATCACCCAGGCCACCGGCGGGCTGAAGGGCGACGCCGACGACCTCGAGTTCCAGGCCCGGCTGGCCGACGTGGCGAAGCGGCCGATCCTGCACAACGTGGTCTCGGCCAGCCCGGTCGACCCCACCATCCACCGTCGCCGCCTCGAGTGGCTGGCGAGCTGCCACGAGCGGGGCCTGCAGGTGTTCGGCCAGGGCGGCACGATCCGCTCCGGCTTCGTGTTCTCCCTCGACGACTGGAACCTGTACGACTCGAGCCCGGCCTGGCGGGAAGCCACCACCGGCACGGTCGAGGACAAGATGCGCAAGATGGCCGACCCGGCGCTGCGCGAGCGGATCAAGCGGGAGACCGACGCGGCGACCGAGCTGTTCCGCAAGGTCCAGGGCGGCGTGGGCGGCCCGCCCCGCAAGCTGGTCGTCCAGGGCGTCAACTTCCGCCCGGACCTGCAGCGCTACGTGGGGCGCTCGCTGGAGGACATCGCCCGCGACGAGGACAAGCACTACATCGACGTGATGCTCGACCTCGCCCTCGCCACCGACCTGAAGGCGGTGTTCCTCGGCCCCGACCGCGGGCAGAACGGCGAGTTCATGGCCGAGGTCATCAACGACTCGCCCTACACCTTCCCCGGCGTGTCCGACGGCGGCGCGCACACCAAGTTCTTCAACGGCGGCGCGTTCACCACCGATTTCCTGATGTGGCTCGTGCGCGACGAGAAGCGGATCACGCTCGAGGAGGCCCACTACCGCCTCTCCGCGCTGCCGGCGCACGCCGCCGGGTTCCGTGATCGGGGCGTGCTGCGCGAGGGCGCGGCGGCCGACGTGGTGGTCTACCGGCTCGACGAGCTCGCCGTGAGCCCGCACTGGGTGGGCGAGGTCGTCCACGACATCCCCGGCGGCGAGTGGCGGCGGGTCCAGCACGCCAAGGGCTACCAGTCGATCATCGTGAACGGTCGGGAGACCTTCGCCAACGGCGAGTGCACCGACGCCACGCCGGGCATGCTGCTCCGGGGCGGCCGCGGGTAGCGGTCCGGCTGCGCAGCAGAACGGCGAGCGCGGGGGCGGGGGCCGAGGCGCCCCCGCCCCCGCCGCGTCCGGTTGGGCGCCACGACCTATCGAAGCGGCGTGGACCGGCGCAGTTCGGTACGCTTTCGTACAACTGGCTCGCACAGGGGGATCGCATGGCTGCGTATGACATCCACATCAAGGGCGGCACGGTCGTCGACGGCACCCGGGCGCCGCGCTTCCGGGGCGACGTCTGGATCAAGGACGGCAAGATCGCCCAGATCGGCGGCCGCACGACCGGCGGCGCCGCCAAGACCATCGACGCCGACGGTCAGATCGTGGCCCCGGGCTTCATCGACCTGCACACCCATTACGACGCGCAGGTTCGTTGGGACCCGTACTGCACCACCTCGAGCTGGCACGGCGTGACCTCGCTCGTGCTCGGCAACTGCGGCTTCGGCTTCGCGCCGGTCAAGCCCGATTTCCGTGAGCGGTCGATGCTCACGATGGTGCGCACTGAGGCCATCCCCTACGAGTCGATGAAGCAGGGGATGCACTGGGATTGGGAGACCATCCCCGAGTATCTCGACAGCCTGGAGCGCGGCCCGCTCGGCGTGAACGTGATCCAGTACATGCCGACCGCGT
>JBJXGF010000323.1:0-10746 GCA_046153015.1 Acidimicrobiales bacterium
CGGCTGGCGGGCGCACGGTGACCGCGCCCGCCGGGGGTCCCCGCCCGCCGGGCGAGGACCGGCCGGACCGGCCGGGGCGCACCGGTCGGGAGGAGGAGCTGCTCGCCCCCGAGGAGGCGCTCGACGACGCGGCGGAGGAGCCGGGGCTGCGGCCCCGCCGGCTGGCCGAGTTCGTGGGCCAGGGCGAGCTGAAAGAGCACCTCCACGTGATCCTCGAGGCCGCCCGCCGCCGGGCGCAGCCCGCCGATCACCTGCTCTTCGCCGGCCCGCCCGGCCTCGGCAAGACCACCCTCGCCGGCATCGTCGCCGCCGAGCTCGGCGTGGCGCTGCACCTCACCTCGGGCCCCGCCCTCGAGCGCTCCGGGGACCTCGCCGCCATCCTCACCAAGGTCGAGCGCGGCGACGTGCTGTTCATCGACGAGATCCACCGCCTGCCCCGCACGGTGGAGGAGATCCTCTACCCCGCGATGGAGGACTTCGAGCTCGACATCGTGCTGGGCAAGGGGCCCGCGGCGCGCACGCTGCGCCTCGAGCTGGCCCCGTTCACGCTGATCGGGGCCACCACCCGCACCGGGCTCATCACCGGTCCGCTGCGGGACCGCTTCGGCCACGTGGCCCGGCTCGACTACTACAGCGCCGCCGATCTCGACCTGATCGTGCGCCGCGCCGCCGGCATCCTCGGCGTGGCGGTCGAGCCGGTCGGCGCGGCGGAGATCGCCCGGCGGGCGCGGGGCACGCCCCGCATCGCCAACCGCCTGCTGCGCCGGGTGCGCGACTATGCGGAGGTGCGCGCCGCCGGCGAGATCGACGAGGCCACCGCCCGGGCCGGGCTGGCGCTCTTCGGCGTCGACGAGCTGGGCCTCGACAAGGTGGATCGGGCGATCCTGTCGGCGCTGTGCGTGCGCTTCGGCGGCGGTCCGGTGGGCCTCAGCACGCTGGCGATCAGCGTCGGCGAGCCTCAGGAGACGGTGGAGGACGTGTACGAGCCGTTCCTCATCCAGCAGGGGCTGCTCATGCGCACCCCCCGGGGCCGGGTGGCCACGCCCGCCTGCTGGGCCCATCTCGCTCTCACCCGGCCGGCCGTCCCGGCGCCCACCCCGCCCACCTCGCTGTTCGAGTAGCCCCGATCGACACCGCCGAGTTCGACTACGAGCTGCCGCCGGAGCGGATCGCCCAGACCTCGGTCGAGCCGCGCTCGGCCGCCCGCCTGCTGGTCGACGAGGGGCCCGGTCGAGCCCCGCAGCACCGTCGGGTGGCCGACCTGGCGGAGCTGCTCGACCCGGGCGACGTGCTGGCGGTGAACGACACCCGCGTGCTCGCCGCCCGGGTGGCGCTGCGCCGCCCGAGCGGCGCCGCGGTCGAGGCGCTGCTGCTCGAGCGGCTCGAGGGCCGGCGCTGGGAGGCGCTGCTGCGGCCCAGCCGGCGGGTGCACCCCGGCGACGTGCTCGAGAACGACGCCGGGTTGGTTGTCACCGCGCTCGAGCCTCGCGGCGAGGGCCGCTGGGTGGTGGAGCTGCCCCCCGACGCGGCGACCGAGGAGGCCGCCGCCGCGCTGCTTGCCGTGCACGGGCAGATCCCGCTGCCTCCCTACATCAGCGAGCCGCTGGCCGACCCCGAGCGGTACCAGACGGTGTACGCGGCCCGGCCGGTGTCCGCCGCCGCGCCCACCGCCGGGCTGCACCTCACGCCCGAGGTGCTGGCCGCCTGCCGCGCCAAGGGCGTCACGGTCGCCGCCGTGGAGCTGGCCGTGGGGCTCGGCACGTTCCGGCCGATCACCGCGACTCGGGTGGAGGACCACCGGATGCACGCCGAGGCCTACCGCATCCCGCCCGCCGCGCTGGCCGCCCTCGAGCGCCCCGCAGGTCAGGTGGTCGCGGTCGGCACCACCGTGGTGCGGGCGCTCGAGAGCTGGGCCGCCACCGGGCGGACCGAGGGCCGCACCGAGCTGTACCTGCACGGCGAGGCCCGCTTCGCCGTCGTGCAGCGGCTGCTGACCAACTTCCACGTGCCCCGCTCCAGCCTGCTGGTGCTGATCGACGCGTTCGTGGGGCCCCGCTGGCGGGACCTCTACGAGGACGCGCTCGCCGCCGGCTACCGGTTCCTCTCCTTCGGCGACGCGATGCTGCTCCAGCGCCGCCGCGGCCCCCGCCGGGCGGACCGGGGATAATCGAGGGCCGTGCGCATCGAGATCGAGGCCCGAGACGGCGCCGCCCGCGCCGGCGTCGTCCACACCGAGCGGGGCCGCTTCGCCACCCCGGCGTTCATGCCGGTCGGCACCCGCGGCGCCGTGCGCGGGCTCGACTCGCTGGATCTCGCCGCGCTCGGCTTCGAGGTGGTGCTGGCCAACACCTATCACCTCATGCTGCGTCCCGGCGCCGAGCTGGTCGCCCGCCGAGGCGGCCTGCACGGGTTCATGGCGTGGGACGGGCACCTGCTCACCGACTCGGGCGGGTTCCAAGTGTTCAGCCTCGCCCCGCAGCTGAACGAGGACGGCGTGCGGTTCAGCTCGGTGTACGACGGCTCGCACCACCACCTGAGCCCCGAGTCGGCGGTGACGATCCAGGCGCAGCTCGGCGCCGACATCCAGATGGCGCTCGACGTGTGCCCGGCGCTGCCCGCCCCCCGCCAGCAGGTGGCCGAGGCGATGGCGCGCACCCACCGCTGGGCGGCCCGCGCCCGCACGGCCTGGCTGGCCGAGCCGCAGCGGCCGCCCCACCAGGCGCAGTTCGGCATCGTGCAGGGCGGCGTGGAGGCCGACCTGCGGACCGAGAGCGCCCAGGCCCTGACCGCGCTCGGCTTCGACGGCTACGGGATCGGCGGCCTCTCGGTGGGCGAGCCCCGCGAGCAGATGCTGCCCGCCCTGGCCGCCGCCGCCGCCGAGCTGCCCGCCGACAAGCCCCGCTACCTGATGGGCGTGGGCGACCCGATCGGCCTGATCGAGGGCGTCGCCCACGGCGTCGACCTCTTCGATTGCGTGCTGCCCACCCGCCTCGCCCGCCACGGCACGGTGCTCACCTCGCAGGGGCGGCTCAACCTGCGCAACGCCCGCTACGCCGAGGACGACTCGCCGCTCGACCCGGACTGCCTGGGCCCGGTTTCGGGCCGCTACTCCCGGGCCTACCTCCGCCACCTCCTGAGCGTGAAGGAGCTGGCCGCGGCCCGGCTCATCACGCTGCACAACCTGTGGTGGCTGCGCCGCCTGCTCGAACGGGCCCGCGCCGCCACGCAGGCCGGCTCGTTCGGCGAGCTGCGCCGCGAGGTGTGGCGCACGTGGGAGGCGGCGGCGCCATGAGCCAATCGCACCCCTGCGGCGGGATAACCTCAACGGACCTCCGCCGACGGCCTCCAAGGGAGCGTCATGGCCCAGTTGTGGTTCCCCCTGCTCCTGATCGCGGTGATGTACTTCGTGGTCATCGCGCCGCAGCGCAAACGGCAGCGCGCGCAGCAGCAGCTCCTGTCATCTCTCGCCGAGGGCGACGAAATCGTCACCGCGGGCGGTATCTATGGAGTGATCACCGAGGTTGACGGCGATCACCTCTATCTGGAGATCGCCCCGCAGGTGGAGATCCGCATCCGGCGGGGCGCGGTGCTCGAGAAGGTGAGCGCGGCCGACGCGCCGCCGGCGGGCAGCGATCCGGGCGCCGACGACGCCGATCCGGCCGACGCCGCTCCCGAGGCGACCAACGAAGCGATGAAGAAGGACGGAGAAGCCAACTGACGCCGCACGTTCCTCGCCGGCCCGGCCTCGCGCCGGCCGGCGACCTCCTCCCGAGCGGGCGCTGATGCGCCGCTCCGGCCTGTTGCAGGCGATCGGCCTGGTCCTCGTGGCGGTGCTCGCGCTCACCGTCACGGTGGCGGTCGGCTGGCGCCCGCTGCTCGGCCTCGACCTGCAGGGCGGCGCCGCCGTGGTGCTCGAACCGGTCACCGAGGTCGACGACGAGACGCTGAGCCAAACGATCGGGATCATCCGCAGCCGCGTCGACGCCCTCGGCGTCGCCGAGCCCGAGATCACCCGGCAGGGCGGCAACATCGTGGTGCAGCTGCCCGGCGTGCAGAACCGGGACCGGGCGCTCGATCTCGTCGGCAAGACCGCCGAGCTCCGCTTCCGTCCGGTGCTGCAGGTGACCACCGTCGACCAGCTGGCGGCGTTCAACAACGCGCCCCCAGCCGACGGGACGACCTCGACCACGACGGCGAGCACCGACAACAACACCGACACCACCACCACTGGCGTCACGGCGCCCGGCGCCTCCTCGACCACCGAGCAGGGATTCGGCCCCCTCGGCGCCTCGGGCGAGGTGGCGCTCGGTCCCCGCCAGGGCGACAGCGCCACCACCACGACGGCGCCTACCACGACGGCGCCCGACCCGAACGCCACCGCGACCACGGCGCCGGACCCGGCGGCGCCGGCCGAGCCGCTCGGCGTCACGCCCCCGGAGGAGGACCTCGCCGACCAGGTGGTGATCCTGCCCGAGGCGCGCGACTCGAAGAAAAAGCCGGGCGAGCAGACCATCTACGTGCTCGGGCCCACCGCGCTCACCGGCGAGGGCGTGAGCGACGCGAACGCCACGCTCGACCCGTCGCAGGGGTGGATGGTCGACGTGACCTTCCGGGGCGGCCAGGGCGGGCTCGACTCGTTCAACGCCCTCGCGGCGCAGTGCTACGCCGGCGCCCAGTCCTGCCCCGGGCTCGGCGGCCGCGGGCGGATCGCCATCGTGCTCGACCACGTGGTCCTCTCTGCCGCCCAGGTGCAGACGCCCACCTTCACCGGCGCCGTGCAGATCAGCGGCAACTTCACCCAGAGCGAGGCGAAGGACCTCGCCACCGCGCTGCGCTTCGGCCGCCTCCCCGTGGAGCTGCGTCCCCAGACCAGCCAGACCGTGTCGGCCACGATCGGCAAGGACGCCCTCCAGGCCGGCATCGCCGCCGGCGTGGTCGGCCTGACCCTCGTGGCGCTCTACATGATCGGCTTCTACCGCATGCTGGGCGCCATCACGATGGTGAGCCTCAGCGCGTCGGGCATGCTCCTGTGGTCGGTGATCTCGTACCTCGGCGAAACCCGCGGCCTCGCCCTCACCCTGGCCGGGGTCACCGGCATCATCGTCTCGATCGGGGTGTCGGTCGATTCGAGCATCGTCTACTTCGAGAACCTGCGCGAAGACCTCCGGGGCGGGCGCACGCTGCGCTCGGCGGTCGACCGCTCCTTCCGCAGCGCCTACCGCACGATCGTGAAGGCCGACGTCGCGTCGCTGATCGGGGCGTTCCTGCTCTACGTGCTCACGGTCGGGCCGGTGCGGGGCTTCGCGTTCTACCTCGGCCTGGCCACCGCGCTCGACCTGGTGGCCAGCTGGTTCTTTCTGCGGCCGATGGTCGCCTACCTGGGCCGCCGCGGCGCGCTCGAACGCCGGCCGGCCCTGTTCGGGGTCGACGTGGCGGGCCGGGTGGCCGAGACGCCCCCCGGGGCGCGGGCGGCGGGAGCGGCGTCGTGAACGCGCTGCGGCGGTTCTACCGCGGTGAGACCAACATCGACTTCGCCCGGGGCTGGAAGTGGGGGATCGCCGGCTCGCTGGCGCTGCTCGCCGCCGGCGTGATCTCGCTGGTGGCGCAGGGCCTCAACCTCGGCATCGACTTCCGAGGCGGCACCGTCTGGGAGCTGCCGGGCAACGGCCACGGCGTGGCCGAGACGCGCGACCTGCTGCGCCCGCTCGGCGAGGCCGACGCGAAGATCCAGACCGTCGGCGACCGCCTACGCGTCCAGTCGGGCGCCGACGACCCGGCGAAGGTGGCCGAGATCCGCGGCGCGCTGGCCGAACGAGCCGGCATCGAGCCCGCCGCGGTCGACGTGAGCACGGTCGGCCCCTCCTGGGGCGAGGAGATCACCCGCAAGGCCATCCGGGCGCTGGTGATCTTCTTCGTGGTGATCGCGGTGTACATCTCGTGGCGGCTCGAGTGGCGCATGGCGGTCGGCGCGCTGGTGGCCGTGCTGCACGACGTGCTGATCAGCGTGGGCGTGTACTCGTTGCTGCGCCTCGAGGTCACGCCCGCCACCGTGATCTCGTTCCTCACGATCCTCGGCTACTCGCTCTACGACACGATCGTGGTGTTCGACAAGGTGCTCGAGAACACCCCACGGGTCACCGCCGGCAACCGGCTCACCTACCGCGGCATGGTCAACCAGTCGACCAACCAGGTGCTGACCCGCTCGGTGAACACCAGCCTCTGCGCGCTCCTGCCGGTCGTCGCGGTGCTGGTGGTGGGCGCCCGGCTGCTGGGCGCGGTGAGCCTCGAGGAGTTCGGCCTCGCTCTGCTGGTCGGCCTCTTCGCCGGGGCCTACTCGTCGATCTTCATCGCCACGCCGATCGTGGTGTGGTTGAAGGAGCGCCAGCCGCAGTTCCGGGAGGTGCGCGAGCGCCTCGCCGGCGTGGCCGCCGCCGACTCCCCGGTGCGCACCCGGGAGCACGTCGCCGAACCGGAGCGGGTCCGCCCGGCGGCGGCGTCGGGCACGGGCGGGGGCGGGGCCGGCGGAGGCGTGGCGGTGGGCGCCGCCGGCGCCTCGGGTCGGCTAGCGACTGCGTACCGCTCCGCCAACCATCCGCCCCGGCCCCGCAAGAAGGGCCGCCGGCGGTGACCGCGGGCGGCCCGGACCTCGCCGCGCTCCGGGCGCTCGTGCGCGACATCCCCGATTTCCCCCAGCCCGGCGTGCTGTTCAAGGACATCACGCCGCTCCTCGTCGAGCCGGCTGCGTTCGCCGCGGTGATCGACGCGCTGGCCGACCACGCGGCCGAGCTGCGCGTCGACCGCGTGGTGGGCATCGAGGCCCGCGGCTTCGTGCTGGCCGCGCCGGTGGCGTACCGGCTCGGCGTCGGCTTCGTGCCGCTGCGCAAGCCGGGGAAGCTGCCGCATCGCACGGCGTCGGTCAGCTACGGGCTCGAGTACGGCGCCGACGCCCTCGAGGTGCACCTCGACGCCGCCGCCGCCGGCCATCGTGTGCTGCTCGTGGACGACGTGCTGGCCACCGGCGGCACCGCCGCTGCGGCGGTGGAGCTGCTCACCGGGCTCGGCGCCACGGTCGCCGCGGCCACATTTCTGATCGAGCTGGCATTCTTGAAGGGTCGAGCACGTTTGGAAGGTCAGCACGTGCGAGCGCTGCTGACCTACTGACCGGAGAGGAGACCTGTGGCCACCGTGACCCGCGTGCTGCCGTGGCGGCGCGACGCCCAGGCGGCGGCCACCACCGAGCTCGACCCGCTGCTCGAGGGCTTCCGCGGCCGCCACGCCCGCGGGCAGGTGCAGCTCGTGACCCGCGCCTACGAGATGGCCGTCGCCGCCCACGCCGGCCAGCTGCGCCGCTCCGGCGAGCCCTACATCGTGCACCCGTTGGCGGTGGCCACGATCGTGGCCCGCCAGAGCGAGGACGCCGAGACCATCGCCGCGGCCCTGCTGCACGACGCGGTGGAGGACACCGCGATCACGATCGCCGAGATCGAGGGCGAGTTCGGCGCCGACGTGGCCGCCATCGTCGACGGGGTCACCAAGCTCGAGCGGGTCAACTTCCCGTCGAAGGAGGCCCAGCACGCGGCCACGATCCGCAAGCTGTTCGTCGCCATGTCGAAGGACCTGCGGGTCCTGATCATCAAGCTTTCCGACCGCATGCACAACATGCGCACGATCGGCGCCCTCCCGCTCGACAAGCAGCGCCGCATCGCCCAGGAGACCTTCGACATCTACGCGCCGCTCGCCCACCGGCTCGGCATGCAGGACATGAAGCAGCAGCTCGAGGACCTCGCGTTCGCGGCCCTGCACCCGAAGTGGTACGCGGAGATCGACCACCTGGTCACGAGCCGCACGCCCGAGCGTGAGCTGTACCTCACCCAGGTCGAGGCCGAGGTGCAGCGCCGCCTCCACGAGCTGCGCATCAACGCCGACGTCACGGGCCGGCCCAAGCACCTCTGGTCGATCTACGAGAAAATGGTCGTGAAGGGCCGCGACTTCGACGACATCTTCGACTTGGTCGGCATCCGGGTGCTGGTCGACTCGGTGAACGACTGCTACGCGGCGCTCGGCTCGATCCACGCCATCTGGAAGCCGGTGCAGGGCCGCTTCAAGGACTTCATCGCCATGCCCAAGTTCAACAACTACCGGTCGCTGCACACGACCGTGATCGGGCCCGGCGCGAAGTCGATCGAGGTGCAGATCCGCACCCGGGAGATGAACCTCACCGCCGAGTTCGGCGTGGCCGCGCACTGGCGGTACAAGGCCAAGGGCGGCGACCTCGAGTGGCTGAACCGGATCGTCGACTGGCAGGCCGACACGGCCGACCCGAGCCAGTTCATGGCCGAGCTGAAGACCGACCTCGACCAGGACGAGATCGTGGTGTTCACCCCGAAGGGCGAGCTGGTCAGCCTGCCGACCGGCGCCACGCCGATCGATTTCGCCTACTCGATCCACACCGAGGTCGGTCATCGCTGCATCGGCGCCCGGGTCGACGGAGCGTTGGTGAGCCTCGACCAGCAGCTCAAGACCGGCGACACCGTGCAGATCTTCACCTCCAAGGCCAAAGGCGCCGGCCCCTCGAAGGACTGGCTCGACGTGGCGGTGAGCCCCAAGGCCCGCAACAAGATCAAGCAGTGGTTCTCCCGCGAGCAGCGGCTCGACTCGATCGAGACCGGCCGCGAGACGCTGGAGAAGGCCATCCGGGTCAAGGGCATGTCGCCCCCGGCCGCCATGGGCTCGAGCGGTCTGGCCGAGGTGGTGGCCGAGCTCAACTACGCCGACCAGGACTCGCTGTTCCAGGCGATCGGCGAAGGGCACGTGTCGCCCAAGGCGGTGGCGGCGCGGGTGGCGCGGGCGCTGCGCCACGGCGACCCGGCCGAGGTCGAGCAGCTCCCCACCTCGGTGCAGGCGCCGCGCCGGCCGAGCCGGGCCCGGCCCTCGGTCGGCGTGCACATCGACGGCTTCGACGACGTGCTCGTGCGCCTCGCCCGCTGCTGCACGCCGGTGCCGGGCGACGAGATCATCGGCTTCCACACCCGGGGCCGCGGGGTGGCGGTGCACCGGGCCGACTGCGCCAACGCCGTGTCGCTCAGCTCGGCGAACAAGGACCGCCTGGTCGACGTGGAGTGGGACGTGGACCACGGCGGCCGCTTCGTCGCCTCGATCGAGGTGAGGGCGTTCGACCGCACCGGCCTCTTGCGCGACGTCACGACCGTGCTGGCCGAGCACCACATCAACATCCTGTCCTGCGCCACCACCACCCACCCGGACCGCGTGTCGAAGATGCGCTTCGAGTTCGACCTCGGCGACCCCTCGCACCTGGCCTCGCTCGTGAACGCGCTGCGGGGCGTGAAGGGCGTATACCTGACCCGGCGGGTGCTGCCCGGGGCATGATGGCCCCGATGCGCGACCAGCTCGACAACGCGATGACCGGCGCGGCGGCCGCCGCCGGCCGCTACGACGAGGCGATCGACGCGCTGCTCAGGTTCCACCCCCGCGTGGTCAGCGCGGCCCAGGAGCTGCGCGACGAGGCGCCCGACGCCCCGATGGGCCACGCGCTGTGGGCGTACCTCCACCTGCTCAGCACCGACGCCGACGATCTGCCCGCCGCCCGCGCCGCGGCGACGGCGCTGACCGGGCTGGAGGGCAACGAGCGCGAGGCGGGCCACGCCGCGGCGGTCGCAGCATGGGCGGCGGGGGACTGGGACGCCGCCGCCGCCCGGCTGGACGCGGTGCTGGAACGCTGGCCGGCCGACCTGCTGGCGTTGGCCATCGGCCACCAGCTCGACTTCTTCCTCGGCGACGCCGCCAACCTCGCCGACCGGCCCGGCCGGTCCCTGCCCGAGCTCGACCCGGCCCACCCCCACACGGCCTTCGTCCGGGGGATGCACGCCTTCGGGCTCGAGGAGCGCGGCAGCTACGGCGCGGCCGAGGCGGCCGGGCTCGCCGCCGTGTCCGCCAACGCCGACGACGTGTGGGCCCTCCACGCCGTGGTCCACGTGTACGAGATGCGGGGCCGCGTCGACGAGGGGCTGCGCTTCCTGGCGGCGCGAGAGCGCGACTGGGGCGAGGGCAACCTGTTCACGGTGCACAACTGGTGGCACCGCGCCCTGTACTGCCTCGAGGCCGGCGCGGTCGACGCCGCGTTGGCCGTCTACGACGCGCACATCCACCACCCGGGCGCGGCCGGCGTGCCGCTCGAGCTGCTCGACGCCAGCGCGCTCTTGTGGCGCCTCCTGCTCGACGGGATCGACGTCGGTGGCCGGTTCGACCCGCTGGCCGATGCGTGGGCGGCCAAGGCAGCCGAGTCGTGGTACGTGTTCAACGACCTGCACGCGGTGATGGCCTTCGCCGGCGCCGGGCGGCTGGACGACGCCGAGGCCGTGCTGGCCCGCCTCGCCGCCGAATCGACCGCCGCGGCCGGGCGGCCCACCAACGCCCGCATGACCGCCGAGATCGGCCTGGCCGCTTGTCGAGCTGCGTTGGCCTTCGTGGAGGGCCGGTACGACGACGTGGTGGCCGGGCTGGCGCCGATTCGGCGGACGCTGCACCGATTCGGCGGCTCGCACGCCCAGCGCGACGCGCTGGTCCGCACCCTGCTCGAGGCCGCGCTGCGGGCCCGGCGGGTCGACCTCGCCCGGGCCCTGAGCGCGGAGCGCGTGAGCGCCCGCGAGGCCAGCGTGTACGGGTGGCGCCAGCGGGCTGCCGCGCTGGCGCTGGCCGGCCGGGCCGGCTGTGCGGCGCTCGAGCCGA
>JBJXGF010000329.1:0-6441 GCA_046153015.1 Acidimicrobiales bacterium
GCCGCCCAACCCACGTGCGCCTGGCGGGCGATGGCGGCGGCCACGGCCGGGTCGGCGTGGCCGAGCACCAGCGTGCCGCCGGCCAGGTCGAGGTCGAGGCGGCGCCGGCCCGCCCCGTCGAGCACCCAGGCCCCCGCGCCGGAGAGCACCTCCTCCGGGGCCGCCGCCGGCTCGTAGCCGCCCAGCCCGGCATCGCCGAGCCCGGTGTCGCCCAGCCCGGTGTCGTGCCAGCCGAGCGGGAGGCGGAGCGGACCCCAGCCGGGCGGCGGCGCCCAGTCCGCCCAGCCGGCCCCGAAACGGCCCGCCGCCAGCTCGGCCTCCACTCGGGAGCGCTCCTCGAAGAGGGCGGCGAGCTCGGCGCCGTCGAGCAGGCCCACGCGGCGCAGCGCGGCCAGGTCGTCCTCGTCCTTCACCCGCCACGAGCGCCGATCCGGCTCGACCATCAGATCGAGCGCGTAGTCGAGCGTGTCGAAACCGTTCGGACGGCGCTGCGGCGGCGCCCAGAAGTCTACCTTCCAGCCAAGCGTCGCCCCGCTCCCCGGGTCGAGGAAGCGCACGATGCCCGCCCGCCGGCCGGCGTCGAGCACGAACAACGCGCCCGGCCCCTGCCACTGCTCGAGGCGCAGCCGCCAGCCCTGATCGGGCGTCTGGCTCTGGGCGCCGTCGGCCAGGCGAGGCCATGCCACCTGCGAACGGGGCGTCAGCATGCCGACCGTGCGCGCCGGGCCGTCCTCGATCACCCGCAGCGGGCGGGCCGAGCGGATCCGTCCGCCCAGCACCTCGCGTACCACGATCACCTCGCCGGCCGTCCACGCCACGCCCCGACGCTAGGACGTGGCTGCGGCGACGCCACCCTGGCGTCGTTTCGCTCAGGGGCCTGCGGCGCGGCCGGTCTACGATCCGGCGGCGATGACCACCGACGCGCTCGACTACGCCGAGGCGGTGTGGGACCGCGACATCCTGCCCGCGCTCACCGAGTACATCCGCGTGCCCGCGCTCTCCCCCGCGTACGACGCCGACTGGGCCGCGCACGGGCACATCGCCGAGGCCGTGCGCCAGGTCCGCGCCTGGGCGGAGGCCCGCCCCCTGCCCGGCCTGGCGGTGGAGGTGGTCGAGCTGGCCGGCCTCACGCCGGTGATCCTGATCGACGCGCCGGCCCGCGGTCCGGCGGCCGGCGCCGACGACCGCGCCGACAACCATGCCGACGGCGACGTGGTGCTCGTGTACGGCCATCTCGACAAGCAGCCCGAGATGAGCGGCTGGCGCGACGGTCTGGGGCCGTGGAGCCCGGTGCGCGAGGGCGACCGGCTCTACGGCCGCGGCGGCGCCGACGACGGCTACTCCGCGTTCGCCGCCCTCACCGCGCTCGAGGCGCTCGCCGCGCAGGACGCGCCCCACGCCCGGGTCGTGATCCTCATCGAGGCCAGCGAGGAAAGCGGCAGCCCTCACCTGCCCGCCTACATCGACGCGCTGGCCGCCCGCATCGGCCGCCCGAGCCTGGTGGTGTGCCTCGATTCGGGCTGCGCCGACTACGAGCAGCTGTGGGTCACCACCTCGCTGCGGGGTCTGGTCGGCGGCGTGCTCGACGTGGCGATCGCCACCGAAGGCATGCACTCGGGCGGGGTGGGGGGCGTGGTGCCCTCCACCTTCCGGATCGCCCGGCGCCTCCTCGAGCGGATCGAGCGCAGCGAGACCGGCGAGATCCTCCTGCCCGAGGCGCACGTGGAGATCCCGCCTCACCGCCGCGCCGAGGCCGAGGAAATGGCCGCCGCCGTCGGGGGCCTGACCGAGGGCTACCCGCTCGTTCCGGGCGCTCGCCTGGCCGACAAGGGCCCGGCCGAGCTGATCCTCGACCGCACCTGGCGGCCGGCGCTGGCCGTGATCGCCGCCGACGGGCTGCCCGCCATCGGCGCCGGCGGCAACGTGCTGCGGCCCCGTACGGCGCTCGCCCTCTCGCTGCGGGTGCCGCCCACGGCGGATCCGGCGGTGGTGGGCGCGGCGCTCGAACGGGCGCTGGTCGAGTCCCCGCCCTACGGCGCGGCGGTGGCGTTCCACGGCGCCGAAGGCGCCCCCGGCTGGAACGCGCCGGCCACCGCCGCCTGGCTGTCCGCGGCCGCGGCCAGCGCGTCGGCGGCCCGCTTCGGCCGCCCGGCCGGCTACATGGGCGAAGGCGGCACGATCCCGTTCATGGGCATGCTCGGCCAGCGGTTCCCCGACGCCCAGTTCCTCATCGTCGGCGTGCTCGGCCCCGGATCGAACGCGCACGGGCCGAACGAGTTCCTCCACGTGCCCTACGCCAAGCGGCTCACCGCCTGCATCGCCGACGTGCTCGCCGCGCACGCCCGTCGGTGAGAGGCTGGCGGGATGAGCGGTGACGAGGCGCGAGGCGAACACGAGGACGACGACGTAGACGTCGACGACGACGACGACGACGACGCGGACGACGTGGTCGTCGTCAACCGGAGCGGCGTGGAGACCTGCTTCGGCTGCGGGAAGGAGAACCCGCTCGGCCTGAGGCTGGTGTTCCGCCGGGTCGGCCAGGGCGAGGTGGAGACCCGTCATCGGGTGGCCCCCCACCATTGCGGCGTCGCCGAGGTGGTGCACGGCGGCATCCAGACCACGATCCTCGACGAGGTGATGGGCGTCGCCGCGCAGCTCGCCCTGCCGCCCGACGCGGGCCTTGCTCCCTGCGTGACCGTGGAGCTGTCGGTGCGGTTTCGCCGGCCCGTCCCGATCGGCGAGGAGGTGGTGGCCCGCGCCCGCCTGGTCGGCGTGGAGGGCCGCGACTACCGGGTGGAGGGCGAGATCAGGGGCGCCGACGGCGTTGCGCTCACCGTGGCCAGCTCACGCTGGCGCCAGCTCGGCGGGTGACGCCGCACGAGCCGGGTCAGACGCCGGGCTTCCAGATCATGTCGGCCACCGCCGCCACGAGCGCCACGTCGATCGCCAGCCACGCGGCGTTGATGCGGCCGGAGAGGCGAGCCAACTCCCGGCTCTTCGACACCTCGTCCGCCCCGCCGGCGCCGGCCAGCTCGCCGAGCATCACGTGCACCCGGCGCCGCGCCGGGAGCAGCACGCCGTGGAGCAGGCCGAGGATCACCACGAACAGCGCGAAGGCCACCGACACCCACGTCTGGGAGAACTCCCACTGCCCGTCGGAGAGCGGGATCGCCGCCGCGCCGAAGATCAGCACGCCGTAGAGGAACTTGTCCGCAATCTTGTAGGCGGCCACGTACCCGGCCTGGGACACGGCGAAGGACTCGGCGGCGGGCCGTCTACGCAGGCCCGAGTGCAGCAGCCCGTCCACGATCAGCCCGCCGAAGCCCACCACCACGCAGACCAGGTGGGCGAGCAGCACGAGGCGATAGGCGGCCGAGGTGACCCCTCCAGCGGCGAACAGCATGGCTGCACACGCTACGGCGCCGCCGCGGGGTGCGGGGGGTTCGAGGCGGCCGGGTTCGCCGCCGCCCAGGCCGCCGCATAGTCACCCATCCGCACGAAGACCACGTCGTCCAGCGCCCGGGCCCGCTCCACGAAGCGCTCGAGCATCAGCAGCCGGTGCCCCCGGCCAATCACCTGGGGATGCATGGTGAGCGTGAACACCCCGCCGGGGCAGTGCTGGTAGGCGTAGTCGAAGTCGCCTTCCCACACGGCGAGCACCTCCGAGGGCGCCTTGAGCCCGCCGCCGTTGGGCGGCAGGTACTCGAAGTACGGGAAGTCGTCGAGACCCCAGTACACCGGCAGCTCCACGAGCGGCGACGGCCGCCCGAACGTGAGCCCCTCCGCCCGTGACCAGCGGTCGTCGACCCGGGCGTAGTACGCCAGGAAGTCGCCGCTCATCAAGCTGGAGTCGTACAGGAACCCGGCTTCCACGAGGAGCCGCAGCGACGACGCGCTCGGCTTCCAGGCCGGCGCCCGCCACCCCCGGGGCGTGACCCCGGCCACCTCCCGCAGGATCTCCACGCCGCGCTCGAGCACGGCCCGCTCGTCCTCCTCCGACAGGCGGGACGGGCTCTCGTGGTGCACGCCGTGGTGGCCGAGCTCGTGGCCGGCGTCGCGGATGCGGCGCACGAGGTCGGGGTACGCCAGCGCCGTGAAGCCGGGCACGAAGAACGTGGCCGGCGCGTCGTACCGCTCCAGCAGGCTCAGGATGCGGGGCACGGCCACCGCGCCGAACTCGCCCCTCGACACCGCGGTGGCGTTGTCGCTGCCCAGCCACACCGACATCGAGTCGAAGTCGAAGCTCAAGCACACGCTCAGACGGGCGGCCATGACCGCGCAAGCTACCGCGTAGACTGGGCGGCTTCTCGCCCATGACCAGGTCCATCCGTCTCCGCCCTTGGCAGAAGCGCGCGCTCGAGCGGCTGGCCGACGCCGCCGGGCCCGACTTCCTGGCCGTCGCCACTCCCGGCGCCGGCAAGACCACTTTCGCCCTC
Source organism: Acidimicrobiales bacterium (assembly GCA_046153015.1). GTDB lineage: Bacteria > Actinomycetota > Acidimicrobiia > Acidimicrobiales > CAIXPF01 > JBJXGF01. Next base: position 4,437 of record JBJXGF010000329.1, read on the forward strand.
ACCGCGGTGCGCGGCCAGCTCGCCCAGCGGCCCGGCGCTCGCCTGGTGGTGGTCGCGCCCACCCAGCACCTCAAGCTCCAATGGGCCGACGCCGCCGCCCGCTTCGAGCTCTACCTGGAGCCGAGCTGGCGGGCGGCGGACGGTCTTCCCCACGACCTCCACGGCGTGGTGGTCACCTACCAGCAGGTGGCCCAGAACCCGAGGGCGCTGGCCCCGCTGGCCCGGGACGGGGTCGTGGTGCTCGACGAGGTGCACCACGCCGCCGACGAACGGGCTTGGGGCGAGGGCGTCCGTATCGCGTTCGAGGGCGCGGCGCGCCGCCTCAGCCTGTCCGGCACGCCGTTCCGGTCGGACACCGTGGCCATCCCGTTCGTCCGTTACCGTCTCGACGAAGCGACGCCGGACTTCGAGTACGGCTACGCCGACGCGCTGGCTGACGGACGCGTCGTGCGCCCCGTCTTCTTCCCCCACCAGAACGGGCACATGGAGTGGAGCGCGCCTGACGGCACGCTGCACTCGCACTCCTTCGACGACCCGCTGGACCGGGCGCGTGCCAACGAGCGTCTGCGGACGGCGCTCTCGCTGGAGGGCGAGTGGCTGCCGGCGGTGCTGCGCCAGGCCAACGAACGGCTGCAGCTCCTCCGGCGGGTGCACCCCGACGCAGGCGGGCTCGTGATCGCCATGGACCAGGACCACGCCCGCGGCATCGCCGAGCTGCTGCGCGTCCGCTTCGGGGTCGTCGCCGCCGTCGCCACCTCGGACGACGCGAACGCGTCCGATCGCATCGCCGCGTTCGCCGCGTCCCGGACGCCGTGGCTGGTGGCGGTGCGGATGGTCTCCGAAGGCGTCGACATCCCCCGTCTGCGCGTCGGGGTGTTCGCCACCAACACCACCACCGAGCTGTTCTTTCGTCAGGCCGTCGGCCGGTTGGTTCGTTGGACGAGCGGCGCCGGGCGCCAGCCGGCGTTCCTCTTCATCCCCGACGACCGGCGCCTGCGCACCTGGGCGAGCCAGATCGCCGATCAGCGCCGCCACAGCCTGCGCCGGCCGAGCGAGGACGCCGCCCCGGCCGAAGCCGCCGCCGGCGCGGAGATCGCGTTCGACCAGGCGCCGGCCGAGCGGCTCTCGCTCTTCGAAGCGCTGTCGGCGGTGCCGATCGAGTCGGCCGAGCCGCCGCCGTGGGAGCGCTGGGACGACCCGCTGGCGCTCGGCGTGGGCGAGGCCGAGGCCGGCGGCCCCGGGGGAGACGGGGCGGACGGGGCGGACGGGGTGGAGGTGGAGCTGGGCCCGCCGCCGCCGCTGCCCTCCCGGCGCCCGCCGGCGCGTCTGGCCCGGGCCGACGCCTCCCCCCGAGCCCAGCGCAAGGCCCTGCGCGACGCCAACACCGAGCTGGCGGGCGAGCTGGCCCGTCTCACCGGGTGGCCCCACGCCCGGGTCAACGCCGAGCTCAACCGCCTCACCGGCGTGCGACGCATCACCGAGGCGACGCTCGCCCAGCTCGACGCCCGCCGAGCCCACGGCGAACGCTGGCTGGCCCGCGAGCGCCGCAGCCGCGGCGCAGCCAGCCCAAGAACACCCCGGTAGACGGGAGCGTCGCAGGGCCCCGGGATCGACCCGTCAGCTCAGCGTGCAGCCTTCGGGGGTGCAGGCCAGGCGGATCGACTCGCCGGCGTGGAGCTCGAGGCGGGGGCTCGACACGAGCGTGGCGCCGGAGATCACCCCGCCGTCGACCTCGATCGGCTCACCGGAGTCCTCGATGATCACCAGGTAGGCGCCCGGCGCCAGGTCGGCGAGGGTCACCGCGTGGCCGCTGCGGGCCTGCGCCGAGGCGATGGGGGCGCCGGCCGGCGCGCCGGCGGGCACGACCGTGACCGTGGCCGCCTCGGCGAAGCGGGTGGTGTAGGTCACGGTGATCGAACCGGTCGTCGGCACGCTGAGGCCGGTCGCCTGCGTGCGCACCGGCTCCTCGGCGCCGGGACGGCACGCCGCCGCGGCCTGGGCGCCG
>JBJXGF010000333.1:0-2565 GCA_046153015.1 Acidimicrobiales bacterium
AGCCGGCGGGCGGGCCCGGGCGCGAACCGCGTGCCGCCCGGCGCGCCGTGGGAGTGGTGGGCGTGGGCCACGGCGCCCATTCTGCGCAGCCGGCGCGCCGCGACGGGTGGAGGGGCCCCCGAGTCAGGCCGGCGCGGGGCTGCGCCGGCCGCCCGCCACCAGCACCCCGACGAGCGCCAACGCCAGCAGGTTCACCAGGCCGCAGAGCAGGAAGGCGGAGCGGTAGCTGCCGCTGAGGTCGGACATCCAGGCGGCCACGGCCGGGCCGATCGCCGCCATCGATCCGGCGCCGCCGAAGATCACGCCGACGATGGCGCCCACGTGGGCGCGGCCGAAGCGGTCGGCCACGATGGCCGGGAACAGGGTGGTGGTGCCCCCGTAGGCGGCGCCGAACACCGCCGCGGCGGGGTAGAGGAGCCACAGGCCCTGGCTGGCGGCGAACGCGGTGAACGCCGCCGCCTGGGCGCCGAGCATGATGGCGAGGGCCGGGGCCCGGCCGATCACGTCGGACACGCTGCCGGTGAAGAGCCGGCCGAACATGCCGCCGACCCCGATCGCCGAGATGAGCGAGGCGGCCACGCTGCGCCGCACGCCGATGCCCTCGGCGAACGCGGGGAGCTGCGCCAGCGGCACGAACACCACCAGCCAGGTGAGCAGGAACACCCAGAACACCAGCCAGAAGACCCCGGTGCGGGCCGCCTCCCGGGCGGTGAGGCTGGGTTCCTCGACCGCCGCGCCGCCCGCCGGGTCGGCGCCGGAGGGGGCGGGCGCCGGCTCCCCGTCGACGGCGAGACCCAGCGCGTCGGGGTCGCGCACCATGATCCGGCTGGCCGCGGCCAGGCCCACGGCCAGGACCAACGCGTAGGCGAGGTACAGGGTGCGCCAGCTGTACCGGTCGATCAGCCAGCCCGACAGGAGCGGCATGACGATCGCCGCGAAGCTGCCGCCGCTGGTCGAGACCGACAGCGCCCGGCCCCGCTTGGCCAGGAACCAGCGCACCACGGTGGCGTTGCACGGCACGAACGACCCGCTCATGCCGAGCCCGGCCACCACGCCCAGCGCGATCACGAGCTGCCACAGGCTGGTGGAGGCGGCGGTGAGCGCGTAGCCCCCGCCGAGCAGCACGGCGGCGGCGGCCAGCACCACCCGGGGCCCCCGCCGGTCGGTGATCACGCCGCTGACGCTGGAGAGCGCGCTGTACACGAACACGTAGACCGAGAACGCCAGGGTGGCCTCGGTGGTGGAGATGCCGAGGTCCTCGACCATGGGACCCCGCAGCACCCCGAAGCTGAACTGCACGCCGTAGGTGAGCGTGAGCACGGCGAAGCTGGTCCAGGCGATGACCCAGCCGTAGAACACCCGCGCCGCCGGCCGCTGCGCCGCGCCGGCCCGGGAGGCGCGGGTGGTGAGGCTCACGCGCCGGTGAAGCTCGGCGGCCGCTTCTGGGCCAGGGCCCGCAGCGCCTCACGGTGATCGGCCGAGCGCAGGGTCTCCACGTGGCCGGCCTCGATCTGGTCCCAGTCCGGGCTGCCCGCCGCCACCTCGTTGATCGCCCGTTTCATGTTGGCGATGGCCAGCGGCGCCCCGGCCTCGATGGAGGCGGCGAAGCGGTCGACGACGGCGGCGAGCTGGTCGGGCGGGGCGAGCGCGTCGAGGAAGCCGATGCGCAGCATCTCCTCGGCGTCGATGGGCTCGGCGGTGAGGAAGAGCCGCTTGGCGGTCTGCGCCCCGAGCCGGCTCACGTAGCGGCGGATGCCGCTGGCGTAGTACTGGAGCCCGATGCGGGCGGCGGGCATGCCGAAGGCCGAGCCGGCGACGCCGATCCGGAAGTCGCAGGCCAGGGCCAGGTCGGTGCCGCCGCCGTGCACGCTGCCGTTCAACGCGGCGATGGTCGGCTGGGGCAGCGCCTCGAGCTGGTCGCACAGCTCGCCGAAGCCCACCTGGCGCTCGCTCGGCTGGGGCCCCTCGTCGTCACGGCCGAGGGCGCCGAGGTGGTAGCCGCTGCAGAACGACGGGCCCTCGCCGGTGAGGATCAGCACCCGCACCGCTCGGGCGGCGGCCGCCTCGTCCAGCAGCTCGGCGAGCCGGTTGAGGTCGGCCGGTTCGATGCGGTTCCGCTTGTCGGGCCGGTTGAGGCGGATGGTGGCCCGCGTGTGGTCGATCGTCAGCGTCGGCTCCCCCATGGCCGGCGACCCTAGCCCGGCCGGAGCGGCTCAGGCGCCGGCGGCGGGGGCGGGGGCGGGGGCGCAGCGCAGGCCCTCGCCGCTCGTCCAGGATGCGAGCTGGCCGAGGGCGGCCCGGTTGGCGGGCGAGTCGAGCGCGGCGTGCAGCTCCCGGGCGGCGCCGTCGGGCAGGGACCAGCCGGGCCCGCCGGCCGCCGCCGGCCGCGGCCCGGCGCGGAGGCGGACCACCCGGCTGAAGGCGAGCTCCAGCTCCTGCAGGTGGGCGTCGTGGCCGCTCACCGCGTCGGCGGCGTCGATCTCGACCACGATCGGCGCGAGGCAGCGGCCCGGCGCCGATGCGTTGTACGCCGCCACGAGCTGGCCGAGGCCCAGCCACAGGTGG
>JBJXGF010000337.1:0-2582 GCA_046153015.1 Acidimicrobiales bacterium
GGCCGCCAGCGCCGGGTCGAGCGGCGCGCCGCCAGCGCGTACGAGCGCCAGCGCCTCGGGCACGGGCGCGGTGAGCACCACGGCGGCGGCCTCCACGTGACGTTGGCCGCCGGCGAGCTCGACCCGCCAGCCGCGGCCCCCGCCGCCCGCCGCGGCGACCGCCGCGACCGGGGCGGCCAGCGTCACCTCGAGCCCGGCGGCGAGATGCTGCGCCAACGCGGCCATGCCGCCGCGCACCGCGTAGCGGGGGTAGCCGTCGACCTCGTTGAAGCCCCGGCACCATTCGTAGGCGACGCCCTCGCCGCAGAGCCCTTCGACGAAGGCGGCCATGACCGGCGAGCGGGCGGTGAAGAACTGCGCCCCGTGATCGATCAGCGCGTCGCCCACCCGGCGGGTGGCGAGCCGGCCGCCGACCTGGTCGCCGGCGTCGAGCACCTGCACCCGGCGCCCGGCCCGGGCCAACGCCGCCGCCGCGGTCAAGCCGGCCAGGCCGGCGCCCACCACCACCACGTCGAGCTGCGCCTCGGAGGCCATGGGCCGCCACGTTACGCGACGGCCGCACCGGGCGGCGCCGGCGGGCGCCGGCGCCCGCGGGCTCTAACCTGAAGCGGGTATGCCCCGAGTCCTCGTCACCGAAGAGATCGCCGAATCCGGCCTGGAGCGGCTGCGGCGCGCCGGCCACGAGGTCGAGGTGGCGCTCAACCCCAGCGCCGAGGAGCTGCCCCGCCTCGTGCGGCGGGCCAACGCGCTGATCATCCGTTCGGCCACCAAGGTCACGAAGGAGCTGCTCGACGAGGCCGCTGAGCTGGTGGTGGTGGGCCGCGCCGGCATCGGGCTCGACAACGTCGACGTGGAGGCGGCCACCCAACGCGGGGTGATCGTGGCCAACGCCCCGCAGTCGAACGTGCTCTCGGCGGCGGAGCACACGATGGCGCTGCTGCTGGCGCAGGCCCGCAACATCCCCCAGGCCCACGCCGCGCTGGTGGCCGGGCGCTGGGAGCGCTCCCGCTGGGAGGGCGTCGAGCTGGCCGACAAGACCCTCGGCGTGATCGGCCTCGGGCGGATCGGCCGGCTGGTGGCCCAGCGGGCGGCCGCGTTCGGGATGCGCATCGTGGCCCACGACCCGTTCGTGTCCCCCGAGCGGGCCCGCCAGCTGGGCGTCGAGCTGCTGCCGCTCGACCGGCTCATGCGCCAGGCCGACTTCGTGACCGTCCACGTGGCCAAGACCGCCGAGACCACCGGGATGATCGACAAGGCGGTGCTGGCCGCAGCCAAGCCGGGGCTGCGCATCGTGAACTGCGCCCGCGGCGGGATCGTCGACGAGGCGGCGCTGGCCGACGCGCTCGCCTCGGGCGTGGTCGCCGGCGCCGCGCTCGACGTGTTCGACGCGGAGCCGACCACCGACTCGCCGTTGTTCGCCTTCCCCAACGTGGTGGTCACCCCGCACCTGGGCGCCAGCACCCGGGAGGCGCAGGACAAGGCGGGCGAGACCATCGCCGACCAGGTGGCGCTGGCGTTGGCCAACGAGTTCGTGCCGTTCGCAGTGAACGTGGCCGCAGGGGAGATCTCCGAGACCGTCCGCCCGTTCCTGCCCCTGGCCGAGCGTCTGGGCAGCCTGTACACGGGCCTGGCGCAAGGGGTTCCGTCGCTGCTCGAGGTGAGCTACCAGGGTCAGCTCGCGGACTACGACACGAGGGTGCTCACCCTCGCTGTGCTAAAGGGCGTGTTCGGCGGCGTCACCGACGCCCCGGTGTCGTACGTGAACGCCCCGATCCTCGCCGCCGAGCGGGGCGTCGAGGTGCGCGAGACCTCCACGTCGACCGCGCACGACTACGTGAACCTCGTCACCGTGCGCGGCGGCGGCCACTCGCTCGCCGGCACGCTGTCGGGCCCGCGGGGCGAGGCCCGCCTGGTGATGGTCGACGAGAACAGCATCGACGTGCCCCCCTCCCGCTGGATGCTGGTGATCCGCAACGAGGACAAGCCGGGCATGATCGGCATGGTCGGCCAGATCCTGGGCGACGCCGACGTGAACATCGACGACATGGTGCTCGGCCGCGACCCCACCGGCGCCCCCTCCACGATGGTCATCGCCACCTCCACGCCGACCCCGGAGGACGTGCTGAGCGAGCTGCGCGCCTCGGGCGGCATCGTCTCCGTGCACGCGCTCACCTATCGGGAGTGATCACCCACCGGCCCGGCCGGTCTGTGCGTATCCGCTCCACGCTCTGGGTATCTGTCCAAGCGCAAAGCGCGGTCGAGAGGCAGGGTGGGTCTGATGGGCGCACGGACGGCAACAGCGGCCACGACGGGAACGGATGAGCCGTGGGTGTTCCAGGCGCTGTCGCTGCACAGCGCCTGCGCGCTGCTGCTCTTCGAGCGCAGCGGCGCCGCGCGTTTCGCCAACCCGGCCGCCGCCCGCCTCGCCGGGCGGGGCGAGGGGGAGCTGCTGGGCGAGGGCTGGCGGCGCTGCGTGCCAGCCCTCGAGCGGCCCCGCCTGACCGCGGCCATCGCCCGGGCCGCCGCCGGCGCGGGCGAGGTGGCCGTCGAGCACCACCTCGCCGCCGCCGTGGGCTGTCGCC
>JBJXGF010000340.1:0-7819 GCA_046153015.1 Acidimicrobiales bacterium
CAGTCGACCTTCAACCTTCACTCGACCTCGAGCAGACCCCCGCCTGCGGTGGCAGACACCCAAGTCGGCCGAACCCGCCAGCTGCGGCTTCTGACCTCCGGGAGCGGCCGGCGCTCTACAACGGAGCAGCGGTACCGACAGTCACGGCGTAAAGGAGCGGTCACGCAATCTGCCCTCGAGCGTCCTCTCGCCGCCTTTCTCCCCAACAAGCCGGACCCATGAAAAGCGTCAATGCCCAGGTCAGCCTGCGCGTACGAGTATTCGGCACCCACAGGCCCGCCAAGGCGCGCGATAACGGCCAGAGTGCGCCGACCGCTGCCCAGCGCATGCAGGTGCGTTGAGACGACCAACGCTCTAAACGCGATCCTCAACGCGCGCAACAGTCCGCGACCGGGAAGCGCCCCCGCGTCAATGCTGCGCACGCCTGCAGGGCGCTGACCAGCGCGAACACGCTCAGCGGCCGACCAACCGCTTGAGAACGACCGCACAACGCACACCTGTCAGCGGCCAGCGTGATGATCGGACGGCCGCTCCCCCGCCGGCCCCGCCAGCCTTGGGAGGCGCGCCACCCGGGCCTGGATGCCCTGACGTGGGAGATTCAGTGAGCAAGTCTGGGGAGAAGTCCGCGAGCGGTCGATCGGCCGAGTGTGTGGTCGGAGGTGTTGGGCCGGGCAGGATGGCGGCGTGGTGAAACAGCGTGCCCGCCGGGGTGAGCCGCCGTTGCCGTCGGCGACGGTGATCGTGCGCGGTGACCTATTGGATCCTGACCTGTTGGCCGAGTCCGCCGAGCGGAACTTCGACGTGTACGGCTTCTACGGCATCTCCGTGTTCGCCGAGACCGCCGAGCAACCCTGGACCGACCTCGCCGCATCGAGGTTCGGGCGGGCGGCGTGGATCGTGCTGTTCACCGCCGGGGACCTGACAGCAGCCGGTTTGGAGCTGCGGGACACCGGGCTCGCGCCGCACTACGACCTGGTCCACGAAGACCGTAACGAGCTCGTGGCGCGTATGCTGGGAACCGCACACCGGGTGGTGCCGAACCCTCATCACCAGCCGGGCAGGTGACCGTGACGCCAAGAATCGATCTGCGAGCCGACCTCAACGCCGAAGACGACCAAGGCCGCTGGTGGACCCTGCTCGCCGACGCGCTCGACCCAGCCCAGATCGTCCCCGGCGCGATCGTCATCGCCGGCACCGAGCGGTTCTGGTCAGTCGTGCGCATCGACCAAGTCGACCCCGACGGCCAAGTCCACTTCGTGCCCGTCGCCGCCGACGACCCCGCCGCCGCAGTCTTGCTCGCCCGCAACGTGGCCTGACCCCTCAGAGGGCCGCTGCCCGAACGCCACGGCGGCGGCCAGCAACGACCTCGTCCTCGGGCAAGGCAACACCGCCAGCTGGATGCACGAGCTGGGCCACAACCTCGGGCTGCGCCACGGCAACCGCGACCTGAACTGCAAACCGAACGCGTCGGTCATGAACTGCGCCCATACCTTCGGGCTGCCTTCAGCGGGGCGACCACCAGCACCACGCCAGGGCGGCCCGCAACACCGTCGCTCCCCCTCGATGGCTGTCACCCATCACCTCCCTCCCCGGGCGGCGAACGCATGATCTTGCCACGGACGAGCCCGAAGCCATGTCGAGCCCCACGAAGCGGGTGCTCACCACCCAAAGGCCCTGCGACGCGGCCCGACGCGATGACGAACGTGGGTGAACAACGATCGGCGGCCCGAAGCGCTCCAGCGCCAACGTCGCTCACGTTCACAGGCCGCTGACCTGCGCAAACGGAGCGCATGTCACCAGACCAGGCACAGCTGACGTCACGGTCAGCGGCGAGGGAAGCACGATCCGCCGTTCGACAGGCGAACTGGCTGTCGATATTGGGGCATGCCGCTCGGGGTGCGCGGGCTCGAGGTGACAGCGCCGCGACAGAACCGCGGGCGAACGACTGTCGGGCGCCGCACCCGCCGGGATCTTCGCATGCCCGGCGTCTTGACGGCCGACTCGGTGGCTTGGTGGAGCACCCTCGTGTTGATCTGACCGCGGGCCTGTTTCCCGACCGTTCGCAATGCGTTGTGTGTTGCCGCTGACTTCGCGCGACGGGGTCCGCGTTCTTTCAGACCTCATCTGAGACGGTTGTTGGCCTTGTTCGAGGAGGCCTTCAATGATGGCGACGTCACGCCGACCTAAGCGGTTCTTGACCGCGGAGCAGAAGTACGACTTGTGGGTCCGGATGTTGTCCGGGCAGATCACTCAGGGCGCCGCGGCGGCCGAAGCTGGCGTGGATCGCACGGTGATCACTCGGATCCGTTCCGTCGCCCGGGACGGGGCGATCGTGCCGCGTTGCAGGCGTCGAGGCTGTGGGTGCCGGAAATGCATCCCTGCAGGTCGCAGGCCCGCGTGGTTGCCGAGACTCATCAGCCGAAGAGGCTCGCCGACAGCCGCTCGCAGCGTGCGAACGGGCAACCGTGGTCGTGATGTCAGCGTTCCGATAGCGCCACCCGGTCCCCTGGGCCTCTCTGAACTGCCGACTGGCGACAACAAGGGTCTGCGAGGTCCTTGATGACCAAGTCTCGACCTGTGCTGTGGTCGAGACTTCAAAGGCGCCGCAGCGCAGGACAGACGCCGCCTCGGTGGCGACAGCCCGCCAGAACAGAACCTCGCGCTGGCCTACCGGAGCTATCAGCCCAATCCTGCGACGGTCCCGCCAGCAGGTGTCGTGCGGCAAACACCATCACAACGAGCCCAATCGTGGGCCCAGCTGCTTCACCATCACTCCCCTGACCTGCCCGGATGAGTTTCCGGCACGCACAGGGCTATGTCCACCGGCACCCGGCGTCCCCCCAACGGCGCCGTCGCCCGTTCCGACCCCTGCCGTACGGCCACCCGCCCAGGGAGGTTGCCCGGCCTTCTCGGCGACTTCCGCGGCGAGGAACTCGCCGAGCACACCCAGCCCGACCGCCACTGACGCGGCCAGCTGGCAGCCCCTCACGCATCCTGGCCTGGAACCGCCCTTGGATTCCGGGTCGGCCCGCACGCACGTGCCGATCGAGACGCCGTAGTAGTGGGCGACCGCCACGATCTGCGGGTGCGCACGGCGATCCCCGCGATGTGCCCGTCGGTCACCGTCTTCTCGTTGTCGGTCAACGCGAACGTCGGCGCCGCCCACAAACGCCGGAACGTGGCATCGAGCGCGGCGATCACCGACGGCATCGTGCGGTCCCGCAGCGGGACCACCACCCGGAACCTCGACCACGCCAGCCAAGCGACGAACAACACGACTCGCTGCCCGCCCAGCATCGGGCCAGCTGCGTAGTCCCACTGCAACCACAAGCCAGGCGCCCAGGCTGCGGGAACCCGCGCAATCCCTATTCCGCACAGGCTGCGGGAACCCGCGCAACACAGCGAACGAGTCGCGCAACACGGCGGTCACTGCGGAGATCAGGTGCCTGAAGGTCCAGGCCAGGCCGGACGTCCCGATTCTCGGCACCCGCCAGGTCAGGTCGCCGCCGGGTTTGTAAAATAGTTGTAGATGAGGTCTCGCGGTCAGGCGGCGACGGACCCGGCGTTGGTGTCGCTCCCTTCTTGTAGTCGACCGTCGATGAAGGCGACGCCGACCCGATCGGGAAGGCAGTTGCGCAAGCGAGCCAGTCCTCGGCGGGGAAGTCGTAGAGCACGAGCAACGCGTCCGCGAGGCGACCGGCGGCATCGACGTTGGCGGGGCCCTCGCGCAAGCCTTCTGCACATCAGCCTGACGCACAGAGGCGCTGGTTCTCAGCTCGGGCCGAACGCATGACCCGGCGACGCCCCGACCTTGCGGCCGGAGCGCCCCTCGCTTCGGTGCGGGTCAGGTCGCGCTGACGAGCGCCGTTCTACGCAGGCACCTTCATGTGGTCGAGTTGGGTCAAGACTGTGAGCTGGTCGTAGTACCCTGCTCCACTGGCGATCCGCCCGTCGGCATCGAAACGGAGCACGTTGACCCACGGCATTGAGACCGATCGCCCTGTCGAGGGGAACGGACCGAATGAACCGCTGTTCGTGCCGTGCCACACTCCCTCGATCACGACGGTGTCATCCGACGCAGCGATGACGTTAGCGCCGCACACCGAATCCGGGCAGGCTGCGGCCCACGATGCATAGAAATCCTTGACCGCAGGCCGCCCTTTGATGATTTGACCGCTTGGGAAGTCGTTGAAAATCACATCATCGGTCATGTGATCAACCAGGGCGTCGAAGTCGCGCTTCTCCCAGGCCTCGTAGACAGAACGGGCTACTTCTGTGGTGCTAGACATCTCGGTACGCCCTTGCTCTTTGGGCCTCATGTGGCATGCGCCTTGGGCCTCGAACAGAGCCTACTACCGCCCGCCCAACGACCACGGCGCGAATGTCATCTCTCTGCGACTTGGCAGCGTATCGCCCTGCCCACCGCTCCCCCTGCGTCGTGCATCATCGAGCGCTGTTGGGGGGAGGTCCTTCGGCTTCGAGGGCTTGGCGGGCGAGTTCGATCTGCTCTCGGGCGTAGTGCACGGCGTCGGTTGGTCCCATGGCGGCGCCGACCGCGGCCCAGCGTTCGTAGGCCGCCTCGCCCAGGCTGGTGCGAAGGCGGCTGGGGAGCGAGCCGCCCATGGTCTTGCGCAGCGGGCTGAGTTGGGTGACGGCGCTGTGTAGGGCGGCGGCGGTTTCGGGTTGTCGGAGACGGTCGAAGAGCGAGGCGAGGCCGAGGAGCGTGTTCGCGACGTTGGTGACGTTGCCGGCGTCGTGGAACGAGACAATGGCGCTGTCGTAGAGCGTGAGGGCCCGATTGAGGTCGCCGTGGGTGGCTGGGTTGGCTTCGAGTCGGGCAGCGGATACGGCGATGCCGGCCTCCCAGAACGGCAGCCGATGGTCCCTCGCGTAGGCGAGGCCTTGACGGTAGAAGTCCAGCGCTCTGACGGGGTCGTCGCGCTCACACGCGAACCCGCTGTCGACCAGCGCGAAGGCGACGAAGAACGGGTTGGCGTGGGCCCGGGCTGCCGCCAGCGTCTCCTCGGCTATGGCCGCGGCCTCTTCGCCCCGGCCGAGCAGCACCAGCAGCATGGTCTGCCCGCAACGGCCATAGACGTGGGCGGGCCCGGTCTGGGCGGCCAGGTCGGCGGCTATCGTCAAGGCCCGTCCGGCCCGGCCGGCGTAGAGGCAGGCCACCGCCTCCCAGTAGCGGCTCCAGGCGTGGGGGAAGGCGTCGGCGCCCGCATCGGCCTCCAGCCGCACGGCGGTCTCGACGTAGGCGACGCCAACGTCGGCACGCCCCGTGTAGGAGCAGAGGCTGGCCGCGGCATACAGGCGCGCCGATTGCGCGAGGCCGGCGTCGGTCGCGGCGGGGAGGAGCTCTTCGGCCCAGCCGACCGGCTCAAGACGCTGCAGCGCGAACCCCAGCATGGTGGCATGCGCAGCGATCGCGGCGGCGGTGACCAGCTGGGACCGGTCGGTGGCCCAGCGGAACCCGGCCCGCAGGTTGGCGAGCTCGACGTCGACCCAATCGAGCGCAGCCCGCTGGTCGGCCCCGTCCCACAGCTCCCAGCGGGAGATGGCCTGCGCGGCGTAGTAGCCGGCGTGACGGTCGCGTAGCTGGTCGACAGAAGTGGTGGCGGCGAGCTGCTCCTCGGCGTACTGGCGGATCGTTTCCAGCACCGAGTAGCGGGCCCGGCCGCCGTGCTGCCCGACGGCGAGTAGGGACTTGCGGACCAGCGAATCCAGCCGATCCAGCACGCCGTACTCGTCGGGGCCGTCGCTGAGCGCGGCGGCGGCGGCGGCATCGAACCCGCCGGCGAACACCGAGCAGCGGTTCAGGAGCGCCCGTTCGTCATCGTCGAGCAGGTCATAGGACCAGCTCACGGCGTGGCGCAGCGTCTGGTGGCGTTCCAGCCCGCGGCGGCCCCCGGTCAGAAGGCGGAATCGGTCACCGAGACGGTCGCGGACGTCCTGTGGGCTCATCGAGACCATCCGGGCCGCGGCCAGCTCGATCGCCAACGCGATGCCGTCCAACCGGTCACAGATCTCCGCCACCGCACGCGCGTCGGCAGCGTCGCTCACGACGAACCCGGCGTTCACCGAGCGGGCGCGTTCCACGAACAACTCCGCCGCGGCCGACGCGGCTCCGTCCCGGACATCGAGGGGCGGCACCGCCCACAACTGCTCGGCCCCCACCCGCAGCCCCTCCCGGCTGGTGGCGAGCACCCTCACCGCCGAGCTGCGAGCGAGGATGGTCTCCACCACACCGGCGGCGGCGTCCAGGACATGCTCACAGTTGTCCAACACCAGCAGCACCCGGCGGGCCGACAGGGCCTGGGCAACGCTGGCTGTGATCGACATCCCGTGCAGCGGGGTCACGCCCAAGGTCGTGGCGACCACGTCCGCCACTGCGGCGGGGTCACCGACAGCGGCCAACTCGACCAGCCACACCCCGTCAGGGAACTCCGCCGTCAACTCCGCGGCGACCTCGACCGCCAGGCGGGTCTTGCCGACACCGCCCACCCCAGTGAGGGTCACCAGACGATGCGCGCGCACCAGCTCGATGAGCTCTTTCGTCTCGGCCTGGCGGCCCACGAAGCTGGTCGACCACACCGCCAAGTTGCCCGGCACGGCGTCCAGGGTCCTGAGCGGCGGGAACTCCGCTCTCAGGCCGTCCGCGCGGACCTGGTAGAGGTGTTCGCGGCCCGCCAGGTCTCGTAGGCGACGCTCACCCAGATCGACCAGCATGTCGCTTGACACCAACGCTGCGCTGGAGGAAGCGACAAGGATCTGGCCGGCGTGGCCCACCGCCATCACCCTCGCCGCCCGGTTCACGACGGGCCCGAAGTAGTCGCCTTCGCGCTCTTGAGCCTCGCCGGTGGCGATGCCCATCCGCACGGGCAGACCCAGCCGAAGTTGCGCGTCGATGGCTGCGGCGACCGCGTCGCCGGCCACGGAGAACGCGACGCACACCCCATCACCGCTGTGCTTGAACAACCAGCCGCCATGCAAGGCGATCACGGCGCGCAAGACCTCGTCATGGGCAGCCAACGCCCCGCGCATCGCCTCAGGGTCGAACTCCCAGCGGCGCGTTGAACCCTCGATGTCGGTGAACAAGAACGTCACAGTCCCCGATGGGTGCACCACAGCCCGAGACTACGCCGGGACCGGCCATCCTCACCGACCCGCCCGACGCCACCTCCGTTCCCACGCAACCAGGGGAACGCCGGGCCAGACACCGGGTTGTAAAGGTCGTCGCACTGACGCTCAGGACCGTCGATGGCCATGACGCATCGGTATTCACCGATGGTTTCCCGATCTTCCTACACTTCTGCTGCGGACTGCTGGCCCCCCTGGCCACCCGGGCCCGTCAGCCGACAGCAGGCCTGCCCGTCACCTGCCTGGATGGCAGGCAGGACGGCCGCACCGAGATGGTTCCGAGGTTCACCATGATCCGATCGACGAGGGAAGCGCCCAACTGTGCCCCCGCCGTCGCGTAGTCGCCGACCAGCTCCCCTTCTTGCAGTCGATGCGGAACACCGGCCGGGCGGCAGCGAGATGCTCGCCGGCCTGGGTGTTGCGCAGCGGCGACATCGGGCGCCCCGCGACTCAGGCTCGACCAACGAGTCGAGCACCACCAGCAGATCGGGATCGAGATCGACCGCCTTCTTGCGGCCAGTTCAGCGGCGCCGACGTTCAAGGTCTTGCGCGACAGACCCGTCGCCTCCGCCACCCGAGCCTGACCGCCCCGACCCAACACGGCGACCATGGCCACCGCCACCAGCGCCGCCGCCACTCATCTAACAAAGGGAACGCCGCCGAGACGAACCGTCTC
>JBJXGF010000343.1:0-2649 GCA_046153015.1 Acidimicrobiales bacterium
CGGGCCGAGCGTCGGCGCCGAGCAGGAGGGCGGCCTCACGCTGAAGGTCGGGCGCAGCGACCCGGCGCGGCGGCCCTTCGACCGCCGGGAGGCCGAGCTCGTCCGAGGCGCGGCAGCCCGCGCCGCGGTGGCGCTGGAAGCCGCCCGCCTCGCCGAGCAGGAGCACGCCACCGCCCTGGCCCTCCAGCGGGCGCTGCTGCCGAGCTCCACGGTCGAGCGCGCCGACCTGGCGACCGCGGCCCGCTACCGCCCCGGCGACGCCCGCCTCCAGGTGGGCGGCGACTGGTACGAGACCGTGCCGCTGGCCGACGGGCGGGTGGCCGTGGCCGTGGGCGACGTCGTCGGCCGGGGCCTCGCCGCTGCCGCGGTGATGGGCCAGCTGCGCACCGCGTTCGCCGCGTTGGCGCCGGGCGGCGCCTCACCCGGCGTGCTGCTCGACGAGCTCGACGCCTTCGCCCGCCGGGTGGAGGGCGCCTCGTACTCCACCATGTGCTGCGCGTTCGTGGACCCCGCCCGGGGCGAGCTGCGCTACGCCTCGGCCGGGCACCCGCCGATGCTGGTGGTCGAGCCCGGCGCCGCGCCCCGCTATCTCGAGGACGGCCGCTCCCAGCCGTTGGGCGCCGGGCCGCCGCGTGCCCGCCCCGAGGCGGAGGCGCCGCTGCCGCCGGGCGCGACGCTGCTGCTGTACTCCGACGGGCTCGTGGAACGGCGCCGGGAGCCGCTCGAACGCAGCCTGCGCCGCCTCGCCGCCGCGGCCGCGTCGGCCGCCAAGCTCGACGTGGGGCCGTTCTGTGACGAGGTGCTCGCCGCGTTGACCGCCGGCCGCCGCCTCGACGACGACCTGGTGCTCCTGGCGGTGGCGGCGCAGCCGGACCGCCGGGCCGCGTGCGAGCCGGCGGCGCCGAGCCGGGCGGGCGAGCGGTGACCGAGCTGGTCCGCCGCCGCAGCGAAGCCCGCGGCCCCGTCGTGGTGGTCACGCTCAGCGGTGAGATCGACCTGTCGAACGCGACCGAGCTCGAGCGAGGCATCCTGCACGACGCGGCCGACCACCGGATGATCGTGCTCGACCTGACCGAGGTCGACTACCTCGACAGCTCCGCGGTGCGCCTCATCCACACCCTGCATCTGCAGCTCACCTCCGCCGGGCGCCAGCTCCAGCTGGTGGCCCCGCACGGCTCGCTGGCCGGCAACGTCATCGAGCTCACCGCCACCGACAAGGTGATCCCCACCGTCGAGGCGCCGCCCGCCCTCTGAGGTCAGCGGGCGGCGGCGAGCGCGCGTTCGAGCGGCGGGTCGGCCGGCAGGAGCAGCGTGACCTCGGTGCCGTCGAAACCGACGCGGCGCACGAAGCGGTCGGAGAGGTCCTGCATGATGCCGGTGCCCTTGCCCCGGTACGGGTTGGCGTTGCGGGGCAGCAGCCAGTTGCCCCGATCCCGGATGCGGGCCACCACGTGGTAACGGTGGTCGGTGAGCTCGACCGAGATCGGGCCGCGGGCGCCCTCCCGGTAGGCGTGCTCCACGGCGTTGGTGCACGCCTCCCCCACCGCCAGCAACACCCGGCGCCGGGTGGCCGCGGCCAGCCCGCTCGCCTCCAGCCAGGCGCGCAGCTCGCCGCGCAGCACGGCCAGCTCGCCGGCGTCGGGCCGGATCGTGCGTTCGAACACCCCGACCACCGGGGTGTAGCGGAACGCGGCGACGACCACGTCGTCCTCCGAGGGCGAACCGGCGGCCATGGCTTCCACCAGCCGGTCGACGAACGCCGAGGTCGGCAGGTCGGCGAGGCGCTCACCGGCCCGCTCCAGGCGCTCCAGGCCCACGTCGAGGCGTTCCCGGCGCCGTTCGATCAGGCCGTCGGAGTACAGCACCACGAGCGAGCCGGGCTCGAGCTGCACGCTGGCCTCCGGTCGGGGGCGCAGCTCCACCGCGCACAGCGGCGGCGAGGGGGCGTCCTCCAGACGGCGGGGTGAACGGCCGGGCGAGAGCACCAGCACCGGCGGGTGGCCGGCCGAGGAGTAGTCGAGCCGGCCGGTCACCGGGTCGACGATCACGCACACCGCGGTGGCGAAGCTCGTGCCGTCCTTGCCCCGGGCGGTGCGGTCGAGCGCCTCGAGCAATGCGGAGGGGCTCGGCTCGATGCTCTTGGCCAGCGCCGCGGTCGCCGCCCGCAGCCGGCCCATCGCCGCCGCCGACTCGAGGTTGTGACCGACCACGTCGCCCACCAGCACCCCGATCCGGCCGTCGGGCCAGGAGTAGGTGTCGTACCAGTCGCCGCCCACCTCGAGCAGCTCGCTGGCCGCGTCGTAGCGGGCCTCGACCACCACGTTGGGCCGCCACATCAGCTCGTCGGGCAGCAGCGCCCGTTGCAGGCGCACGGCGACGTCGTGCTCGTCCTGGCGCAGCCGCGCCGCGGCGAGGACCACCCCGACCCGCTCGGCGATCTCGCGCAGGAACGCGAGGTCGTCGACGGAGAAGGGCCGACGGCCGGGGTCGAAGCGCCCCACCACCAGCGCCCCCTTGGCGCCCCCGCCCAGCTCGAGGGGGGCGGCCATGAGCGACGCGGCGCCGAGCTCGGCGGCCAGGTGGGCGAGCTGGGCGTCGGGCGGCCCGGCGCCCTCGCCCGCAGCCGGGTTCACCAGCACCGCCCGCCCC
>JBJXGF010000344.1:0-5820 GCA_046153015.1 Acidimicrobiales bacterium
TGAACCGGTCGGCGAAGGGGCCGCCGACGCCGGCGAGCAGGCCGGCGACGGCGTCGGAGACCGACCCGGCGCCCCCCGGGGGCGAGAGGCCGACCGGGGTCGAGGCCTTGCCCGCCGGCGCCGGCGCCTGGGCGGGGGGCGACAGCGACGCGAGGCGGGCCTGGATGGCGGTGATGCGGTCGATGACCGCCTCGACGCCCCCGGGATTGGCCACGTCGAGCCGGGAAACACTCATCTGGCTGGCATCGGCGCAGCGCGCTGGGCGCTGAACTCCCTGTCTGCGTGAACTCGACGGTGCGATCCCGTCGCGACCACGGAACGCAGCGGTGCGGCGACGTGAGGACGCCAAAGGGTATCGTGGCGGCATGCTCGTGCTCACCCGACGCGTCGGCCAGTCGATCGTCATCGGTCCGGATGTGACCGTGACGATCGTCGAGGTTCGCGGCGACCAGGTTCGGGTCGGCATCAGCGCCCCCCGAGGCATCGCCGTGCATCGGGAGGAGGTGGTCGAGCACATCGGCCAGCAGAACCGTCAGGCGTCGGTGGTCGAGCGCTCCGACGCCGACCTCTTGCCCCGCCGCCGCCGGCGGGCATAAGCCGCGAGGAGCGTCAGGCCGCGGCGGCCAGATCGAGCGGCGCCCGGTCGAGCGGCGCCGCGTCGGCGTGCCGCGCCTTCGTCTCCTGCTCGCGGCGGGCCAGCTCGTGGAGGTGACGTTCGGTCGCCTCCCGGGCCGCCAGCAGCAGCAGCGCCTCGAGCTGGTCGGCGCCGGCCGGGTCGGCGGCGGCGAGGGCGGCGAGCGCGGTGGGCGTGAGCGTGAGATGCCCGGCCGGCGTCCCGGCCGCAACCAGCTCGGCCACCGCCGCCTCCTCCCGTTCGCGCTGCTCGAGCGCGCCGAGCGCCAGCTGAGCGGCGGCCGAGAGGGCAAGGCGCGGCGTCGGCTCGGGCGGGAAGTCCGGCCGGCGCCCGCGCAGCTCCTCGAAGGGCGACACGATGAAGCAGAACTCGATGAGCCGCCGCTCCGACTCGGGGTCGCTCGCCTTGGCCAGCACCCCCACCTTGAACCGGTCGCCGGCCGGCCAGCACCCGGCCACCGTGCCTTCGATCACGATCGGGCTGCAGCCCCCCGACAGGTTGGGGGCCACCGCCCGCACTCGGATCGCCGCCCCCTTCTCGACCCGCTCCTCGAGCAGGAGGCCGGCGCCGTGCACGGTGAGATCGACCACCTGCGCGGCCAGAGCCCGGTCGCCGACCGTGGCGGTGGCCACCACGTTGCAGGCGAAGCGGTACTCGAGGCGGCGCTGGCGGCGATGGCTGATCGAGCGCAGCGTGCGCACGAGGCGGCGCAGCTCCACCCCGCACAGGATCGGCACCAGCACCTGGGCGATGCCGGGCAGGCCCGGCGCCGGCACCAGGCCGGTCAGCGCGACCGCCCGCCACAGCAGTCCCGCGCCCAGCAGCACGGCCAGCGTGAGCAGCAGCGGGAGCTGGCGCAGCGCCGTCCAGCCGCCGAGGTCGATGCCCTCCTTCGGGGTCACCTTGAACACGGCCTTCTTCGGCTTCACCAGGCAGCGCAACGCCCGCAGGTGGATCTCGGCGGTGAGCAGCTCGTAGTGGGTGGCCTCCTTCACGGTCATGTAGCCGCGGCACAGCGCCGACCCCATGAGCAGATTGAGGCCGGTGGCCGGCGCCCACAGGCCGAACAGCGCCGCCCACGTGGCCCGCATCGGCAGCGCGCCGGTGAGGGCGGTGGCGGCCAGCACGCCCAACGTGATGGCCCGCACCGGCGCGGCCACGTAGGCGGCGAGGCTGGTGAAGTACGACAGGCGTTGGATGCGGCGCAGCCCGTTGCGCTTGAGCGGGCTCTCGGCGGTGCGGAACACCGACAGGTTGCCCCGCGCCCAGCGGTCGCGTTGGAGCAGGTAGGCGGCGAGGTCGTGGGGGGCCAGGCCCTGCACCAGGTGCTCGTGGTGGAAGTGGCTCGTCCAGCCTCGCCGCTGCATCTTCATCGTGGTGTGGAAGTCCTCGGCGATCGTCTCGACCGCCACCCCGCCCACCTCGAGCAGCGCCTTGCGCCGGATCACCGCCGCCGAGCCGCACCAGAAGGCGGCGCCGTGGCGGTCCTTGCCGGGGCAGATCACCTCGTAGAACACCGACTGCTCGTGGCGGCGCCGCGCGTAGTGCTGCACCGAGTCGCAGTTGAAGAAGTCATGCGTGCTCTGCACGACGGCCACGTGGGGGTCGTCGAAGTAGCCGACCAGGGCGTCGAGCGCGTCGGGCATCGGCACGTGGTCGGCGTCGAGGATGAAAACGAGCTCGCCGTCGGTCTTGGCCAGCGCGTGGTTGATGTTGCCCGCCTTGGCGTGGTTGTTGTCGGGCCGGATCATGTACCGCGCCCCGTAGCGCTCGGCCAGCGCCTTGATGTGCGGGCGGCGGCCGTCGTCGAGCAGGTAGGTGGTGTGCGGGTAGGTGATGGCCCGCGTGCCGGCCAGGGTGGGGCCGAGCACGTCGACGCCTTCGTCGTAGGTGCAGATGTACACGTCCACGCGGTGGCCGGGGGTGGCCGGCGGGCGGACCGGGCCCCGGCTCGGCTTCCACGAGAACCAGGCGAGCGTGCCGAGCGACCACCAGCCGCACAGCTCGCAGAACCCCAACGCGGCGGCGAGCGCCACGTTGGCGCCCCGCCAGCTGAACCACGCCCGCCAACCGAGGTACAGCACCCCCCAACCGAATGCGGCGCCGATCAGGTAGGCGAGCAGCCCGTTCTGGCGCCCCCACCACTGGCCCCACCGGGTGCGCACGTCGGCGGCGCTCAGGGCCTTGGTCGGGGCGCTCACCCCCGCCGGATCGACGCGCTCCGAATGCCCCTTTATCCCGCCGCTCGACGTTCCCTACGCCGGGCGATGCGGGCGCTCAGACCGGCAAAATTCCCGGGGGCTGCGCCCCCAGACAGTCTTCGCTCCGCTCAGACCGGCTAGTCCTGGGGGCTGCGCCCCCAGACCCCATCAGCGCCCGGGTCGCTGGCGCTCCCCGGGCGTCCGGTCTTCGCTCCGCTCAGACCGGCAATTTCCTGGGGGCTGCGCCCCCAGACCCCATCAACGCCCGGGTCGCTGGCGCTCCCCGGTCGTCCGGTCTTCGCTCCGCTCAGACCGGCGCGGGCAGCCGCCGCGGGCGGGCCCATTGCGCCTGGTCGAGCAGGGCGGCGGTGAGCTCGCCGGGCGGCGCCGGCCGGCTGATGTAGAAGCCCTGGGCCACGTCGCAGCCGGTCTCGGCGAGGTGCTCGTAGGTGAGCGCGTCCTGCACGCCCTCGGCCACCACCTCGATGCCGAGGCCCCGGCCCAGCTCGATCACCGCCCGCACGATCGCCGCGTCGTCGTCGTCGACCATCATGTTCTGCACGAACTGGCGGTCGACCTTCACCTCGGTGAACGGCGCTCCCCGCAGCAGCTGGAGCGAGGCCTGGCCGGTGCCGAAGTCGTCGAGCGCCAGGCGCACGCCGAGCTCCCTCAGGCGGGTGAGGATCTCCTGCGCGCGGCCGGGGTTGGCGATCACCGCGCTCTCGGTGAGCTCGAGGGTCACGTCCTGCGCCGGCACGCCGGTGCGGGCGAGCAGGTCGGCCACGAGGTCGGGCAGGGTGAGGTCGGTGAGGTTGCGGGCCGAGAGGTTCACGGCCATGCCCAGCCACAACCCGGCGTCGCGCCACGCCCGGCACTGCCGCAACGCCGTCTCGAGCACCCACTGGGTGAGCGGCCCCATGAGGCCGGACTGCTCGGCCTGGGGGATGAACCGGTCGGGCGGCACCATGCCGCTGCCCGGCTTGGGCCAACGCACGAGCGCCTCGACGCCGGTCACGAGGCCGCTGCGCAGGTCCACCTTCGGCTGGTAGAAGAGCGCCAGCCCCTCGGACTCGATCGCCTCGCGCAGGTCGGCCAACAGCGCCAGGCGGTCCCGGGAGTGGGTGTCGGCCTCCGCGGTGTAGCGCTCCACCCCGGTGCCGGCGGCCTTGGCGGCGTACATGGCCATGTCGGCGCGGCGCAGGATCGTGGCCACGTCGGCGCCGTCCTCGGGGAAGCGGGCCACGCCGATCGAGACCTCGACCGCCACCGGGATGCCGTCGATCTCGTACGGGGTCGAGAACGCGTCGAGCACTGACCCGGCGAGGGTCTCGGGGCCGGCGGTGGGGGACACCCGGGGGGCGAGCACGCCGAACTCGTCGCCGCCGAGGCGGGCCACCACGGCGCCGTCGCCCACGAAGTTCACCAGGCGGCGGGCCACGAGCAGGAGGAGCTGGTCCCCGGTGGCGTGGCCGAGGGTGTCGTTCACCTCCTTGAACCGGTCGAGGTCGAGGAGGAGCACGGCGCCGGCGCAGTCCGGCTCGGCCAGCGCCTCGGCGGCGCGCTCGGCGAAGCAGCGGCGGTTGGGCAGGCCGGTGAGGCTGTCGTGGAGCGCCTGGTGCTCGCGTTCGGCCGCCGTCTGGCGGAGGCGCTCGACCAGACGGCCGTGCTCGATCCACAGGCTCACGTGGTTGGCCAGCACCTCGAGCAGCTCGAGGTCGTCCCGTTCGAGGCGGGCGACGTCGCCCAGCCGGCCAGCCACGCTCAACACCCCGAGCACCCGGCCCTCGGTCCGCAGCGCCACGATCACCGCGTCGTCGGCCTGGCGCAGCTCCAGCTCCGCCCGCGCCTCGCCGTCGCCGTCGGCGTCGGCCCTGGCGACGAGCGCCGAACGGCCGGCGGCCAGCACGCGCTCGGTGACCGGCCCGACGGCCGCGGCCGACACCGCCTGAGGGAGCGGGTCGACCGAGTGGTGCTGCGCCGCGAGGCGCACCGCCGGGATCTCGCCCTGACCCGGGATGAACAGCTCGGCCGACTCCGCCATCAGCAGCTCCCGCACCCGCTCCACCATCGCCGCACCGCCCCGGGAGGTGTCCGAGGTGGCGGCCAGGAAGGATGAGAACGCGTACAGGCTGTTCACCCGCTCGAGCGAACGCCGGCTGCGGGCGTAGAGCCGGTAGGTGAACACGATGATCACCCCGCCCGGCACGAGCAGCACCACGTTGACCGGCGCCGTCTTCCACAGCTCCACGACCGCCAGACCGATCGAAGCGCAGGCCAGCGTGCCGACGATCGACTGCAGTGTGGAGACGAGCGCCTCGCGAGCGGACAGGGCAACCCTGTAGCAGCGCATGATCCCGGCCAGGGCGACGCCCCCGAACGCGGCCCCGACGGCGACGCCGAGGGCGACCGCGCCCCAGAGTGGCGCACCGCTCGAGGTGCCCGGCGGCGCCAACGCATGCAGGAGCGCGGCGGCGACCGTCATCTCCAGCGTCACCGTCGCCAGGTTGAACGCCGCCTTGCCGAGCGGCCGCCGGGCGGCGATCTCGTCGACCAAGGTCCCGGCCGTGTTGGCGATGATCACGATCCAAGGCGGGAGCAGCAGCAGCGCCGGCACGGTGAGCAGCTCGCTGGCGACGATGCTGTGAACTCCGCCGTCGAACTCGAGGTCGGCGGCGAGGCGGTCGGCGATCGCCACCACCAGCGTGAGCAGGGCGATCGTCGCCGCCGCCGGCCAACTAGGGCTGGGACCAGCGGGGATAAGCGCCGCGGCCGGCACGACGGCGGCGGCCACGGCGGCGGTCCAGGCAAGGCCCTTCGCCTGCGGCGCGAGGCGCGCCCGGCCGGGCTGCCGGCCCGGGCTGCGCGCGTTGCTCACCGCCCCGGTATCGACGGCGTGCGGGGCCGCCTGAGGAGCCTCGGCCGCCGCCGGCGCGGATCCCCTCAGGTGGGGGAGAGCAGTCCTACCCAAGGGGCGGCGCCCGCCGC
>JBJXGF010000348.1:0-8740 GCA_046153015.1 Acidimicrobiales bacterium
CGCCGGCGCGCCGGCGTGCTGCTGGCCGTCCTCGGGGCCCAGGGAGGCGTCGGCTACCTCCAGTACTTCACCGGCGTGCCCCCGGCGCTCGTGGCGGTGCACCTGCTCGGCGCGGCGTTGGTGTGGACGGCGCTGCTGCGGGTGCATCTGGCCATCGCGCCCGTTCGGGCCCGGGCGGGCGCGATGACGCGGCCGAGCGACGCCGCCGGGTCGGGGGCGACCACGAGGGCCCCGGCGCCGGTACTCTCGAAGGGCTGACGGCGCCCCCGGGGCGGCCGAGCGGCCTCAGCACGTCCGAGAGGGGTGAGACGACGCCATGCCTGCGCTGCGCATCCGAGGCGCTACCACCGCACCGGTCGAGGTCGAGGAGCCCACGAGCGACACGGTCGTGCAGGCGGACCTGCCGTGGATCGTGATCGTCTGGAACGACCCGATCAACCTGATGTCCTACGTGGCCTGGGTGTTCCAGAAGCTGTTCGGCTACAGCAAGGAGAAGGCCAACCAGCTCATGCTCGACGTGCACCACAAGGGCAAGGCCGTGGTGTCCTCCGGCGCGCGCGACAAGGCCGAGCTCGACGTGTTCCGGCTGCACGAGCACGGGCTCTGGGCCACCATGCAGCAGGACGCCTGACCGGTGGCACGCTGAGATGGCGCTGCGCGGCCGCCGACTGGTGGAACGGGAGCGCTCGGGGCGTGGGTACAAGCTCCGTCTCGGCGCCGAGGAGCGCCAGGTCATCGCCACGCTGGCGGATCAGCTCGGCGAGCTGATGGAGAGCGACGCGCCGCTCGTGAAGCGGCTGTTCCCCACCGCGTACCTGACCGACCCCGACAAGGACCTCGAGTACCAGCTCCTGGCCCGGGCCGAGCTGCTCGACCACCGCAATCAGGCCGTCGACACCGTCCGCAGCACGATCGACTCGTCCCGCCTCACGCCCGAGGAGCTCGAGGCCTGGATGAACGTGGTCAACTCCATCCGCCTCGTGCTCGGCACCCGGCTCGACGTGAGCGAGGACGACGACGGGTTCAGCCTCGACGACGCCGACGCGCCGGTCCAGGCCGTCTACCACTTCCTCGGCTGGCTGCTCGAGGAGATGGTGCGGGCAGTCAGCGCCTGAGCGGGCGCCGGTTCAGGCCGGGAACCAGAACGCGCCGGCCGTGCCCGGCCCGGTGTGCGCACCGACGCTCGGCCCGACGCGATAGCGCACCAGCTCGGCCACGAGCGGCGACGCGGCGAGACGCCGCTCGAGCGCCTCGGAGAGGGGCCGGGCGGCGGCGTCGGCGATGCCGGAGGCCACCCGGACCTGCCCGCTCGGCGCCCGCCGGGCGCCGGCCAGCACCTCGGCCGCCATCACCTCGGCCGCCTCCTCGACGCTCGTGGCCCGCCCCACCACCTGCGCCGAGCCCCCCACGAGGGAGAGCACGGCGGCGTCCTGCCCGCCCGACGCCTCGAGCTCGGCGCCGGCGGGGATCACCAGCCGGCCGCCGCGGCGCGCCAGCTCGAGGGCCTGCACCACGAACACGTTGCCGACCGTCGGCGCCAGCGCCTCGGCGGCGGCGGCCGCCTCCTCCGCCGTGGCGTCGGCGGCCAGCGCCTCGCCCGCCCGCCAGACCGCGCACGAGATGCCGAAGCTGGCTGCGCCGGTGTCGACGAGGCGGACCGGCGCCGGGCAACGCTGCGCCGCCAGCCGGGCGCTGTTGAGCGTGCCCGACAGCGCCGAGCCGATGTGGATCGACACGATCTCGGAGACGCCTCGCTCCACCAGGCGGCGGTACTGCTCGAGGAAGCGGCCGGGGCTGGGCTGGGAGGTCGTGACCGCACGGGCGCCGGCCGCCAACCGGGCGTAGAACTCGTCGGCGCCGAGATCCACGCCCTCCAGGAGCTCCTCGCCGTCGATCACGACGGTGAGCGGGACCACGTCCACGCCGTAGCGCAGGCGCAGCTCGTCGGGAATCTGCGAGTTCGAGTCGGTGACGAGCCCGATCATGGCCGAGGCGCCGAGGGGGTGACTGCGGCCGTGCCCGAGCCCTGCACCGGCCTCTCGGCGACCGGCTCGGCGCTCGGGGCCTTGGCGGCGGCGAAGCGGTAAAGGATGACCGCGCTCGACACGGCGGCGCCGGCGGGCAGCCACGCCGACGGCGACGGGCCCCAGAGGTTGGGCCAGCGCCGCCGCCACCACCAGAGCCCGCTCAGGACCCAGCTCACCGAGGACACCGCCGTGGCGGTGAGCGCCCGGCCCGGGCGCCGGGCCATGCCCGCCGTGGTGGCCGCCACCAGCAGATCGATCGGGGCGTAGGCGGGGAACGTGGCCAGGCACTGGCCGACGCTCGCGCCCACCCCCTTGCCGCCGCGGAAGCCCTGGGTAGCCGGGAAGCAGTGCCCGATCACGGCCGCGGCGCCGCCGAGGTGGGCGCCGGGCGCCCCGGCCACGCGTCGCCCGGCCAGCGCCCCGGCGGCGCCCTTGGCGATGTCGGCCGCCAGCACGGCGTAGCCGAACTTCGGCCCCAGCACCTTCATGGCGTTCACGGCGCCCGGGTTGCCGCTGCCCGCGCGGCGCAGATCGACTGCGCCGCCCGTGGCGACCCGGGCGGCCACGTCGGCGCTCGGGACCAGCCCGGCCACGTAGCCGGCCGCGGCCGCCGCCGCCAGCCTGCGCGCGCCCAGGGGTACAGGCCGGCGTCGGTCGACACGCATGGCGGGAGGCTAGCGGGCGCCCGCTTCGCGGGGCTTGCGCCAGAAAACGGCGGGCCTCCGGGAACCGGGCGGCTGCTAGGCTGAGCGCGCCTACACGTAGGCGCAGGCCCCCATCGTCCAGCGGCCTAGGACGTCGCCCTTTCAAGGCGGTAACACGGGTTCGAATCCCGTTGGGGGTGCCGAGCCGAGAGTGGGTTACACTCAGGCTCGAGCCACGGTCCCGTGGTGCAGTTTGGAGTGCACGCCGGCCTGTCAAGCCGGAGGCCGCGGGTTCAAATCCCGTCGGGACCGCTTCAGCCCCCGCCCCGCATCCCGGCGGCGGGGGCTTGGTCGGGTAGCTCAGTTGGCAGAGCGCGCGCCTGAAAAGCGCGAGGTCACCGGATCGACGCCGGTCCCGACCACCGCACAGCGCCTCGCCGCCCCGGTTCCATGCCGCGAAATCACACGGTAGCGATCAACGGGACCGGCGGCGACACGGCGCCGGGCCTCGCGAGCCGGGCCATTTCATCGAGCCGTTGAGCGTTGTGCTCGGCCTGTCCGGGCAGTGGGTGGCCGTACCGCCCTCGACGTCGGTGAAGAGAGAACTCACCGATCCCGTCGGCCGCGGCTCGTCCATTCGCTCTCCGGTGACGGCGCTGCGTGGCGGGGAACCCCGCGGGCAAGGAGGGACCGCGACACCGAAGCCAGGGAGGGCATCGCCTCGGACGTTCTGTTGCTACGGCGGGCGCACGGCCGTTGCGTGGAACACGTATGAAGAAGTATGATCCGGGAGTGCCCGTCGAACGCCTGACCGTGTCTCTGGAGGCCGAGCTCGCTGCGGCGGTGCGTGACGCCGCCGACGCCGATTCGCAGAACGTGTCGTCCTGGCTTGCCGAAGCGGCGCGACGGCATCTCGCCGCTCGAGGTCTCCGCGATGTGATCAGCGCCTGGGAGGCTGAGCACGGTGCGCTCAGCGACGACGAGCTCACCGCCGCTCGCGCCCGCATCGGGGCGTGACCGGGCTCGTTCTCGATGCCGGCGCTCTGATCGCGCTCGACCGCAACCGGCGGGACGTCTGGGCGATGCTCCGGGTCGCCGCCGACGACGCCAGCATCGTCGCGGTCCCGGCCGGCGCTATCGCGCAGGCCTGGCGAGACGGCAGCCGTCAAGCGCTCCTGTCCCGCGCGTTGCGCCACTGCGACGAGATCCCCCTCGACGGGCCGCTCGCCCGAGCCGCTGGAAGGCTTTGCGGCCAAGCCTCCACCGCTGACGTCATCGACGCCTCGGTTGCGCTCTCGGCAGCCGGCGTCTCCGGGGGCGACGACATCGCCGTTGTCACCTCCGATCCCGACAACATCCGTCATCTTCTATCGGTGCTCAACGTCGCCGCCCGGATCGTCGAGGTCTGACCTCGGGACCGCCACGGTGACGCCCGACCGGAGCGCGCCATCCCGCCTGACCTGGGCAAACGCGCACGGGCTGACACAACCCAACCCGCACTAACACGGGTGAATCGGCCTGAAAAGCGCGAGGTCACCGGATCGACGCCGGTCCCGACCACCGCACAGCGCCTCGCCGCCTCACGCGCCTTCGTAGTCGAAGCCGAGGTCGGGCGCGGTCACGAGCGCCGCGAACGGGATGCCCTCAGCCGCGGCCATGGCGGCGCACGTGCCGCCCCGGTCCACCACTGCGAGGATCAGCACCGGCTCGGCGCCGAGCGCCCGCACCACGCGCGCCGCCTCGAGGGGTGAGGCGCCCCGGGTGACGACGTCCTCGGTGATGACCGCCTTGTCGCCCGCCAGCAGCGCTCCGGCGAGGCGGCCCTCCACGCCGTGGTCCTTCGCCTCCTTGCGGATGCTGAAGGAGCGCAGCCCGCGGCCCTGCGTGGCGGCGATGGCCGCCACGCCGAAGGCCACCGGATCGGCCCCCATCGTCAATCCCCCGATCGCGGTGGCGTCGGACGGAAGCACTTCCAGCGCGGCTCGGGCGATGAGCAGGATTCCTTCGGGGCGACAGGCCGTCTGCTTGCCGTCGATGAACCAGCGGCTGCGGCGCCCCGATTTCAAGACAAAGTCACCGGTTCGCACCGCATGTTGCTGCAGGTGTCGCACGAGTTCACCCCGAGCGTCGGCCAGCGCGTCCATCGACTCCTCCTGGCTGCGGCGCGCCGGAGCGCCGCCTCGGCCGACCGTAGCGCGCCGACGACCGCCGGCGGCGGCCGCTGAGCGCGGCGTGAGCTCTGGGCCGCCATGAGCGCCAAGCGTCTGTAGGCCGCCTGGAAAATGGGGGAGAACGCCGGGGCCCCCGAGCGCGCTATCGCGACGCGGCGCGTGGTCCCCCGGCTCGGCGCGACGAGCCGGGCAAAGCGCGCCTGCTGGGCGGCGCGAGCCGCCCGCCAGCGGCTGGTGTCATTTTGGCGCGAATAGCACAGAATGATTGCGGCGCCAGCGCGAGGTATGGCTATTCTTGGACTGATCGCGGGCGTGACCATTCCCGGGCCAGCCGCGGCGGGCGCCGGGTCCATCGAAGCGAAGCAGAGCAGCACATCGTGGCCAACACCAGAGCTATGGCTGAGTATTCAACGAGCGGACTGTCCGAAGACCACAAGGCCGCCCTGGCCGAAGGCCGCGCTCAGGGCCGGTCGGTGCGCCGGTATCTCGAAGCGCTCGACGCGCACCGGCCGCGGCGCGGCCGCAAGCGAACGCCCGACTCGATGCGCAGGCGCCTGAAGCGAATCGAGCAGGAGCTGCTCGAGGCCGATCCGCTCAAGCGCCTGCAGTTGGTGCAGGAGCGCATCGATCTGGCCCAGGAGATCACCGCCAGCGAGCACAAGGTGAACCTCGACGCGCTGGAGAAGGACTTTCTGGTGGCCGCCCGTTCCTACAGTCAGCGCAAGGGCATCACCTACGCCGCCTGGCGGGAGCTGGGCGTGCCGGCGGCCACGCTGAAGAAGGCGGGCATCAGCCGGGCGGGCGGCTGACGCTGCGGGCGGGGCGGCGTCAGATCACCGGCCGGCCGCGGTAGGCGGCGGCCTCGGGGTCGGCGGCGGCCCGCTCGGCCACGCGGGCGGCGACGCGTTCGACCTGCTCCGCGGCGGCGCCGACGAACACCGAACGGTCCGAGAGCAGCGCCTCGAGCTCGGCCTGCGAGAGCCCGAGCCGAGGCTCCCCCGCGAGGCGGGCCACCAGATCGTTCGCCGCGCCGCCCTCCTCCCTCATGGCCCTCGCCGCCGCCACCGCATGCTCACGAATCGCCTCGTGCGCGGTCTCACGCCCGGCGCCGCGCTGCACGGCGGCGACGAGTATTCGGGTGGTGGCGAGGAAGGGCAGATAGCGGTCCAACTCCGCGGCGATCACGTTCGGGTAGGCGCCGAACTCGGCCAACACCGACAGCATCGTTTCGCACAAGCCGTCGACCGTGTAGAACGCGTCGGGCAGCACCACGCGACGCACCACCGAGCAGCTCACGTCGCCTTCGTTCCATTGGTCCCCCACGAGGCCCGCCGCGCTCATCACGTGGCCCCGCAGGATGTTCACGAACCCGGCAATCCGCTCGCAGCTCCGGGTGTTCATCTTGTGCGGCATGGCCGACGAGCCGACCTGACCGTCACGAAATCCCTCGGTTGCGGCGTCGGCGCCGGCCCAGAGGCGGATCGATAGAGCCAGGTTCGCCGGACCGGACGACGCGAAGAGCAAGGCCGCGATCACGTCGAAGTCAAGCGAACGCGGATACACCTGCCCGACGCTGTCGAGCGTCGCCGCGAAACCGAGATGATCGGCGATTCGCCGCTCGATGTCGTCCACCGCCGAACGGCGCCCGTCGAGCAGGTCGAGCAGGTCCTGCTGGGTGCCCACCGGCCCTTTCAGGCCGCGGAGCGGATAGCCGGCGAGCAGCCCGTCGAGGCGGGCCAACCCGAGCAGCAGCTCCTCCCCGGCGTTGGCGAACCGCTTGCCCAGCGTGGTGGCCTGGGCAGGCACGTTGTGGGTGCGCCCCGCCATCGTGAGCCCCGCGAACTCGATCGCCCGCTCGGCGACGCGGGCGGCGACGGCCAAGAGGCGGCCCCGCACCAGCGTGAGCGAGTCGCGGATCTGGAGCTGCTCCACGTTCTCGGTGAGGTCCCGCGAGGTGAGGCCCAGGTGGATCAGCTCGTGGCCGGCCAGTGCGTTGAACTCCTCGATGCGGGCCTTCACGTCGTGGCGGGTCCGCCGTTCCCGGGCCTCGATCGAGTCGAGGTCCACCTGATCCGCCGCCCGCCGGTAGTCCTCGATCGCCGAGGCGTCGAGCTCGACCCCTGCCGCCCGCTGGGCGTCGAGCACCGCCAGCCAGAGCTGACGCTCGAGGAGGACCTTCGCGCCCGGCGACCACAGCGCCCGCATCTCCGGGCTCGCGTAGCGGGCGGCGAGCACGTTGGCCGGCGCCGCCTCGGAGGATCCGGTCATCGACGCTGCCGCCCTCTCTCGCTCATCTCGCTTCTTCCGCTCAGGGTGCTCACCGCCGGCGCGGCGAGGCTCAGCTCTCGTGGACCACGTACTGTTCGCGGCCGGGGCCGGTGCCGACGAGGCGCACGGGCACGCCGACGCGCTCCTCCACGAAGCGAAGGTAGTCGACCGCGGCGGGCGGCAGGCCCTGGCCCTCGGGGAGCTCTCCCAGCTCGCAGGACCAGCCGGGGAGCTCCTCGTAGATGGGCCGCGCCGCCTCGAGCTCCACCTGACGGGCCGGCATCTGCTCCACCCGGCGGCCCCCCACGTCATAGGCCACGCAGACCTTCAGCGCGGGCAGCGGGTCCAGCACGTCGAGCTTGGTGACGGCCAGCTCCGAGAGCGAGTTGAGCCGGCGGGCCTGGCGCAGCATCACGAGGTCGAGCCAACCGGTCCGCCGCCGACGGCCGGTGTTGGTGCCGTACTCGCGGCCGCGCTCGACCAGCAGCTCCCCCACCTCGTCGGTGAGCTCGGTGGGGAACGGGCCCGAGCCGACCCGGGTGGTATAGGCCTTGGCCACGCCGATCACGCGGCTGATGTCGAGTGGGCCGACGCCGGCGCCGGTGCAGGCGCCCCCGGCCACCGGGTTCGACGAGGTGACGAACGGATAGGTGCCGTGGTCGAGATCGAGGAACGTGGCCTGCGCTCCCTCGAGCAGCACGTGCTGACCGGCGTCGAGGGCGTCGTGCACGAGGGCCACCGTGTCGGTCACGTGGGGCGCCAGGCGGGGGGCGCAGCGCCCGAGGCACTCCTCCTCGATCGCAGCCGCCTCGAGCGGGAGGCGGTTGTAGACCCGGGTGAGGATCTGGTTCTTCTCCCGCAGCACCGCGTCGAGCTTCTCCCGGAACGACGCCGGGTCCAGCAGGTCCTGCACGCGCAGCCCGACCCGGGCGGCTTTGTCGGCGTAGGCCGGCCCGATGCCCCGCCGGGTGGTGCCGAGCTTGTTCCGGCCCTTGTGGCGCTCGGCCACCACGTCGAGCTCCTGGTGATACGGCAGGATGAGGTGGGCGTTGCCGCTGACGCGCAGACGGCTGGTGTCGATGCCCCGGGCCTCGAGGCGGGCCATCTCGTCCAGCAGCACCACCGGATCGACCACCACGCCGTTGCCGATCACCGGGGTGACCGCAGGGTAGAGCACACCGCTCGGCACGAGCTGCAGCGCGAAGCTCTCGCCGCCCACCACGATGGTGTGCCCGGCGTTGTGGCCGCCCTGGTACCGCACGACGAGGTCCACTTCCTTGGCGATGAGGTCGGTGAACTTGCCTTTGCCCTCGTCGCCCCATTGCGTGCCCACGAGGACCGTTGCCGGCACGGGTCTGCCTCCCAGTTCACGCGCCTCGCCCGGGGGTGAAAGGCCCCCGGCGCAAGACGAAACGAGTGCGGAGTGTATCGAGCGCCGACGGGCCTCCCTGCCCCCGGCGCCGGGCCGTCTCAGCCGCCGCGGCGGCTGCGTTGCACGCTGACGGCGAGGCCGGCGACGAACAGCGCGCCGAGCGCCGCCGCAGTTGCCGCGGGGAGCGGCCGTCTCGCCGCGGCCGGCGGGGCCTCGCGGGGACCGAGCGCCGGCATCGGCGGCGGCAACGCCTGCGGC
>JBJXGF010000349.1:0-4375 GCA_046153015.1 Acidimicrobiales bacterium
GCGGCGGCCGGCCGCGCGGGGGTGGGCAGCGGCGGCAGGCGCAGCTCCGTGACCGGGCGCCCGCCGGCGCGCTGGAGCTCCTGCAGGCGCTGCCCGACCTCGAGCGCGCTCGAGGGCCGGTGCTCGGGGTCCTTCGCCATCGCCGCCTCGACCAGCGCGGCCAGCGGTTCGGGGATGCCGAAGGGCCTCAGGTCGGGCACCGGCATCGACCCGATGCGCAGCAGGATCGGCATCGGGGACTCGTCGGTCCGCTCGACGAAGGCCGGCTTGCCCACGAGCAGCGTGTAGAGCGTGGAGCCGAGCGCGTACACGTCGGTGCGGACGTTCGCCCGTTGGCCGTTCAACAGCTCGGGCGCCGCGTGGGCGATGGTCGTGGCCACGAGCCCGGTCGTGGTCTGCTGGTTGCCGGCGATGGCGGCGATGCCGAAGTCGGCCAGCTTGCACTGGCCGTAGGCGAAGACCAGCACGTTGTTGGGCTTGACGTCGCGGTGGAGCACGCCCAGGCGGTGCGCGCTCTCGAGCGCTCCGGCGAGCTGCACGCCCACGTCGAGCACCTCGGTCCACGCCATCGGGCCCTCGTGCTCGATCCGATCGGCCAGCGACCCCCGCTCGGCGAACTCCATCGCCAGGTACGGCCGGCCGTCGGGGGTGACGCCGGCGTCGTGGGTGACGACGATGTGGGGGTGCCAGGAGAGCTGGCCGAGCGCCTGGCGCTCGCTCTCGAACCGGCGCCACGCGTCGTCCTGGCGGTCGACCTGGGCGAGCACCTTGAGCGCCACCGGACGGCTCAGGGCCACCTGGCGCGCTCGGTAGACCACGGCGAAGCCGCCGCGGCCCACCTCGGTCAGCTCGTCGTAGCCCTCGACCCGGACCGATCCGCCGCCGGTCGGAGCCTCACCTGCTGTCGCCACCTGCACCCCTCCGCTGCCGTGATGGTCCCGCCAGCGTGCCAGCGTGCGAAGCGCACGTGCCGGCGGCAACGGGCCATGGGACCGCGCGCCCCCTCACCGGCGGCCGCGCAGCGCTGCCTCGCTGAAGTATCCACCGTGCAGAGCCGAGTCGCGTCGATTTCGGACATCAGTTCTCGGCGGCCCAGCGGTGAAGCGGCGCGGTGGAGCGGCCGGGAAGGCGGGGCCCGGGCATCGGGTAGCGTGCCCGCGGCGAGCGACGCCGACGAGAGGAGCGCGAGGTGGCTAGCGACGTGGTGCTGACCGAGAAGCGGGGCAAGGTGCTCTTGATCACGCTGAACCGGCCTGACGCCCGCAACGCGTTCAACGGCGAGCTCGCCCAGGCCCTCGGCGCAGCGCTGGAGGCGTTCGACGCCGACCCGGCGGTGGCGGTGGGCGTGCTCACCGGGGCCGGCCGGGGGTTCTCGGCGGGGATGGACCTGAAGGCCTTCGTCGACGGTCAGATGCCGATGGTGCCGGGCCGGGGCTTCGCCGGGATCGTCGAGCGGAGCTGCGCCAAGCCCCTGATCGCCGCGGTCGAGGGCTTCGCCCTGGCCGGCGGCCTGGAGGTGGCGTTGGCCTGCGACCTGGTCGTGGCGGGCAAGGGCGCCCGCTTCGGCATCCCGGAGGTCACCGTCGGCCTCTTCGCCGCCGCCGGCGCGCTCCTGCGCCTGCCCCGCCAGCTCCCCTACAGCGTCGCGA
Source organism: Acidimicrobiales bacterium (assembly GCA_046153015.1). GTDB lineage: Bacteria > Actinomycetota > Acidimicrobiia > Acidimicrobiales > CAIXPF01 > JBJXGF01. Next base: position 1,650 of record JBJXGF010000349.1, read on the forward strand.
TGGAGATGGGGCTCACCGGCGAGCCGATCACCGCCGAACGGGCCTTCGAGCTGGGCATGGTCAACCGGCTCACCGAGGCCGGCGGCGCGGTCGAGGGCGCCCTCGAGCTGGCGGAGCGGATCTCGGCCAACGCGCCGCTGGGCCTGGCCGCCACCAAGCAGATCCTCCACGACATGCTGGGCCGCACCAACGAGGAGTTCTGGGCGTTCCAGCAGACGCTGATGGACCGCGTGTTCAAGTCGAAGGACGCCATCGAGGGGGCCACCGCCTTCGCCGAGAAGCGCCCGCCGAACTGGGCCGGCGAGTAGCGGGGGCGAGGGCTTCAGCGGGCGGAGGGCTTCAGGCGGCGACGCCTTCGAGGCGAGGCTTCAGGAGGCGAGGCCGAGGGCCCGCACCCCGGCCGTAGTCCCCGCCGCCAGCAGGACCACCACCACGAGGGGCAGGCGCCGCCACGCGGCGATCGCCGCCACGGCCACGCCGGGCACACGCGCGTCGATCGTGAGCTGCTGGCGCACGGCGAAGGTCTGCACCGCCGCCACGGCGGCCACGATCGCCACCGGCACGAGGCCGATGAGCCGGGCGGCGCGTTCGTTGTCGGCGAGGCGGCGGCCCACGAGGAACATCCCCGCCAGGCGCTGGAGGAGGTTGCCCGCCGACAGCAGCAGCATCGCCGTCCAGCTCACCGCCGCCTCGACCCGAACGGTCGGGGGTCCACGGCCAGCGCCACCGGAGCCGCGGCGGCGGCGACGAGGATCGGCGTGCCGCCCGGGGTGAACGGGGCCAGCGCCAACGCCGCGGCCGCCCCCAAGGCACCGGCGGCGGCCGCGTCCCGTCGGCGCACGGCGCCGGCGAGGATGGCCACGAGCGAGGCCGGGAACACCGCATCGAGCCCGATCCGTCGGGTGTCGCCGATCACATTGCCGACCCCCAACCCAATGGCCGATCCGGCGGCGAAGCCCACGAACAGCCACAGCGTGACCCGCCAGTACGTGCGGCGAACCGCGGTCGGGGTGTCCTGCGCGATCGCCAGCGCCACGCTCGGGTCGACCGCCGACGCCGCCGCCGCGGCGCGCTCCCACCACGGGGCCCGCAGCCGGGGGGACAGGCTCATGGCCAACAGCGCGAAGCGGGAGCTGACCAGCCAGCCGGAGGCCAACGCGGCGGGCAGGCCGCCGCCCCCGACGATCACCGACGCGAACGCCAGCTCCCCGGTGGCGGAGTAGGCGAGGACGGCGGCGGCCATCGCCACCGCGGGGCTGGTGCCGATGTCGGTCATGATCGCGCTGACCGTGATCCCGATGGCGCAGTAGGTGCCTCCGAGCGTGACGAGGTCGGCTCGGCTCACCGGCGGCGGGCTCACGACGGCGCCGCCTCGCCGGGCGTGGGCGCGGGCGCGGTCGGCGCGGCGGGTACGGCTCGTGCCCGTGACACGGCCAGCGCCCCGAGCGCGTTCACCGCGGCGAGGATCGTGAACGGCGCCGTGTAGCCGCCGGAGCGGTCGTGGAGCCAGCCCATGAACACCAGGCCGGCGGCGCTGCCGAGCTGGCCGGCGAGGGAGATCACGCCGAAGACCGAGCCGAAGCTGCGCAGGCCGAAGATCTCGCCGGTGAGCAGCGCCTGCATCATGTACACGTTGCCGATCGTGAAGCCGAACAGCAGCGCCACCGCGTAGATCGCCGCGCCGCTGTGCACGTGCACGTAGGCGAACACGGCGCTGCCCTGGGCGAGGAAGAAGAAGACGGCGAGGCGGCGGCGGTCGAAGCCGTCGGCGAAGAGCCCCACCACGAGCCGGGCGGTGATGCTGCCCACCGTGGTGGTGGTGATGGCCAGCGCCGCCGCCGACCGAGAGCCGAGCTTGTCCGGGCCCTGCAGGAACGAGAGCTGGTGGATCAGCACCGCGGTCTGGGTGGCGAGCGCCATGCTGAACCCGACCAGCAGCGCCCAGAAGCTGCGGGCGCCCAGCGCCTCGGCCCGGGTCCAGGTGCGGTACTGGGTCGCGGTGGGCAGGTTCGCCCGGCTGAAGCGGATCCGTGGGGGGCGCGCGCCGGGCGGTCGTTGGCGGGGCGCGCCGTCGGGCACGAGGCCGAGCTCGGCCGGTTCGGGGCTCACCACCAGCCACAGCACCGGCATCGCCACCAGCACCACCAGCGCCCCGAGCGCCGGCGCGGCCAAGGCGAGGCCGCCCTCGTTCACGAGCGCCGTGCCCACCGGCACCAGCACCGCGCCGCCGAGCGACACGCCGGTCGATGAGATGCTCTGCGCCTTCGCCCGGTGCTGGATGAACCAGCGCGAGAGCAGCGAGTTGACGCTCACGCCCGAGGCCATGCCGTAGGCGCAGGCCATCACCGCGTACACGGCGTAGAGCTGGGCGAGCGAGTCGATGCGGCCGAGCGCGGCGGCGCCGCCGGCGGTGAGGACGATGCCGGCGGTCATGAACGGGCGGGGGCCGCGGCGGTCGATCAGCGGCCCGACGGCGAACGCCGCCAGGCCGGAAAGGGCGAAGTACAGCCCTGTGGCGCTCGACACCACCGAGCTCGACCAGCCGTGCTCCTGCTGCAGCGGCCGCAGGAACACGGCCAGGCCGTAGTAGCCCACGCCGACGATCACGAACATCATCGCCGTGCACGCCAGCGCCACGTACCAGCCGTAGAAGATGCGGTCGGGCAGCAGCCGCCAGGCCAGCGGAGGCCGCTGGGCGCGCCCGGCCGGCGGCGCGTCGGGCGCCG
>JBJXGF010000360.1:0-30170 GCA_046153015.1 Acidimicrobiales bacterium
CGGGCCTGGCGCTGGCCGGCTTCGTGCGCCGGGGCGCCCTCAACCTGTACGCCCCATAAGATCCGGGCATGACCCGCGCCGGCCGCTCCGCCGCCTATACCCGCCTCACCACGCCGCTCGTGCGCGACGGCGGGGAGCTGCGCCCCGCCTCGTGGGACCAGGCGTTGGACCGCGCCGCCTCGGCGTTCGCCGCTGCCCGCCGTGAGGGCCCGGGCGCGGTGGGGATCTTCTCGTGCTCGAAGGCCACGAACGAGATGAACTTCGTGGCGCAGAAGTTCGCCCGGGCCGCGCTCGGCACCAACAACATCGACTCCTGCAACCGCACTTGACACGCGCCTTCCGTGGTCGGTCTGGCCACCGTGTTCGGCGCCGGGGGCGGCACCAGCTCCTACCAGGAGATCGAGGACACCGACGTGATCGTGCTGTGGGGCTCGAACGCGCGTGAGACCCATCCGATCTTCTTCCACCACGTGCTGAAGGGCGTGCACGGCGGCGCCCGGCTCTACGTGGTGGACCCGCGGCGCACCAGCTCGGCGCAGTGGGCCGACGCCTGGCTCGGGCTCGACGTGGGGACCGACATCGCGCTCGCCCATACCGTGGCCCGGGAGATCATCGCCGCCGGGCTCCACAACCAGGCCTTCATCGCCCGGGCCACCATCGACTTCGAGGAGTTCGCCGCCGCGGTCGAGCCGTGGACGCTCGAGCGGGGCGCCGAGGTGACCGGCGTGCCCGCCGAGGCCATCCGGACCTTGGCCCACGCCTACGCGTCGGCCGACCGGGCGCAGCTGTGCTGGACGCTCGGCATCACCGAGCACCACAACGGCGTCGACAACGTGCTCTCGCTCATCAACCTGGCGTTGCTGTGCGGGCACGTGGGCCGCTACGGCGCCGGCCTCAACCCGCTGCGAGGGCAGAACAACGTGCAGGGCGGCGGCGACATGGGGGCCATACCCAACCGCCTGCCCGGCTTCCAGGACATCCTCGACGACGCGGCCCGCGCCCGCTTCGACGCCGCGTGGGGCGCAACGGTGCCCCACGAGTACGGCTGGCACCTGAGCCAGATGTTCGACGCCATGGAACGCAGGGAGCTGCGAACGCTGTACGTGATCGGCGAGAACCCGGCGCAGTCCGAGGCCGACGGGCGCCGGGCGCACGAGCTGCTGGCCGGCCTCGAGCACCTCGTGGTGCAGGACATCTTCCTCACCAAGACCGCGCAGCTCGCCGAGGTCGTGCTGCCCGCCTCCGCCGCCTGGTGCGAGGCCGAGGGCACGGTCACCAACAGCGAGCGTCGCGTGCAGCGGGTGCGGGCGGCGCTGACGCCCCCACCTGGCGCGCGGGACGACATCGAGATCATCCTCGCCCTGGCCGAGCGGCTCGGCTGCTCCTGGACCTACGACGGCGCCGAGGCGGTGTGGGACGAGCTGCGCAGCCTCTCGCCCCTGCACCGGGGCATGAGCTACGAGCGCCTCGAGCGTCTCGGCGGCATCCAGTGGCCGTGCCCGTCGCCCGACTCGCTCGAGCCGTCGTTCCTGCACGGGCGGCTCTGGGCCGACGATCCCGCCGAGCGGGGCCGGCCGGCGCCGTTCTCCGCGGTGGTGCACGACCCGCCGGTGGAGGCGCTTTCGGCCGAGTTCCCGCTCCGGCTCACCACCGGCCGCCGGCTCGACTCGTACAACACCGGCGTGCAGTCCAGCGGCTACGAGTCCCCGCTGCGCCGCGGGGAGACGGTGGACCTCTCACCGGCCGATGCCGCGGCGCTGGCGCTCAGCGAGGGCGAGCAGGTGCGGGTGGTCAGCGCCCGGGGCGCGGTCGAGGCCCCCGTGCGCCTCGACCCGGGCCTGCGGCCGGGTCTGGCGTTCATGACCCTGCACTTCCCCGACGAGGTCGACACGAACCTGCTCACGGTCGAGGCGTGGGACCCGAAGTCGGGCACGGCCGAGTTCAAGGCCGCCGCGGTGCGCGTGGAGAAGCTGAGCTAGACACGGCCTCGATGGATCTCCACTTCCTCGACGCCAAGGCGACACCCGCGGAGCGCGAGGCGCTCGACGCGCTGCTCGGCCCGGAGGCGGAGGCCGGCGGGCTGCGGGCCGAGAGCGGCGGCCACGAGGCGCGCGCCCGGCGGCGGCTGCTGCTGCCCGCGCTGCACGCGCTCCACGACCGGGTCGGCTGGATCAGCCGGGGCGGGCTGAACGAGCTGTGCCGCCGCCTCACGATCGCGCCGGCCGACGCCTACGGCGTGGCCAGCTTCTACGGGCTGTTCTCCACCACCCCGCGGCCCTCGAAGATCTTGCACGTGTGCACCGACGTGGTCTGCCTGGCGGCCGGCGCGGCGCCCCCGCCGCCGAGCGGCGACGAGGTTCACGTGGCGGCCAGCCCGTGCCTCGGCCTGTGCGAACGGGCGCCCGCCGCGCTGTGGTTCGAAGCGGGCGCTCCGGCCCGGGAGCGGGCGCTCGCCCCGGTCGAGCCCGACGTGCTGGCCGCGTTGGCGCTCGGCCAGGCGCCGCCGGCCGACGGGTACGAGCCGGCGACGTCGGCGCCCCAGGCGGGCTCGGCCGAGCTGGTGCTGCTGCGCCGCATCGGCCGGGTCGATCCCGCCTCGCTCGACTCCTACCGCGCCCACGGCGGCTACGCCGCGCTGCGCCGCGCCGTCGAGCTCGGCCCGGCCGGCGTCATCCGCGAGGTGAGCGACTCCAAGCTGGCCGGCCGGGGCGGCGCCGCGTTCCCCACCGGGCGCAAGTGGGACGCCGTGGCCCGCCAGCCGACCCGGCCCCATTACCTCGTGTGCAACGCCGACGAGAGCGAGCCGGGCACCTTCAAGGACCGCGTGATCGTGGAGGGCGACCCGTTCGCCCTCGTGGAGGCGTGCACGATCGCTGCCTACGCCTGCGGGGTCGAGCAGGGCTACGTGTACCTGCGCGGCGAGTACCCGCTGGCCCACGAACGACTCGGCGCCGCCATCGAGGCCTGCCGGCGGCGGGGGCTGCTCGGCGACGACGTGATGGGCGCCGGGTTCCGCTTCGAGCTCGACATCGTGAAGGGCGCGGGGGCGTACATCTGCGGCGAGGAGACCGCCATCTTCAACTCGATCGAGGGCCGGCGGGGCGAGCCCCGGAACAAGCCGCCGTTCCCGGTGGAGTCGGGCCTGTTCGCCAAGCCGACCGTGGTGAACAACGTGGAGACCCTGGTGAACGTGCTGGCCGTGCTCGAGCGGGGCGGGCCGGCGTACGCCGAGCTGGGCACGGCGGAGTCGACCGGCCCGAAGCTGTTCTGCGTGTCGGGCGCCGTGGCCCGCCCCGGCGTGTACGAGGTTCCCTTCGGGCCGACGCTGCGCGAGCTGCTGGAGCTGGCCGGCGGCGTGCCCGAGGGCCGTCGCCTGCAGGCGGTGCTGCTCGGCGGCGCCGCCGGCGGCTTCGTGGGCCCCGACCAGCTCGACGTGGCGCTCACCTTCGAAGGCGCCCGCGCCGCAGGGGTGTCGCTCGGCTCCGGGGTGGTGTTCGCCGTGGACGACACCGTGGAGGTGACCGCGCTGCTGCTGCGCATCGCCGAGTTCTTCCGCGACGAGTCCTGCGGCCAGTGCGTGCCCTGCCGGGTGGGCACCGTGCGCCAGGCCGAGGTGCTGCGCCGGCTGATCGCGGCCCCGCCGGGCGCCGCCGCCGCCGAGTTGGCCCTCTTCGCCGACATCGCCCGCGCCATGCGCGACGCCTCGATCTGCGGGCTCGGTCAGACGGCGCCCGGCGCGCTCGAATCGGCCATCGCCCGCCTAGGAGTCTTCGGTGTCTGAGCAGCCGGTTGCGCCGCCGCGGCGCCTCGTGGAGGTCACGGTCGACGGTGAGGCCGTGCGGGCCCCCGAAGGGGCCACGATCCTCGACGTGTGCGCCTCGCTGGGCAAGGACATCCCCACCCTCTGCTACGGCGACACGCTCACCCCCAAGAACGCCTGCCGGGTGTGCGTGGTGGAGCTGGAGGGCGCCCGCACGTTGGCCCCGGCGTGCTCACGGCGGGTGGAGGCGGGGATGGCGGTGCGCACCGACACCGAACGCACCCGGCACTCGCGGCGGATGGTGCTCGAGTTCCTGGCGTCCTCGGTCGACCTGTCGACCACCCCGGGCGCTGCGGCCTGGTGCGAGCAGTACGGCGCCGAGCTCGACCGCTACGGCGAGGCCGAGACCGTCGCCCAGCCGCCGAAGGTGGACAACGAGCTGTATGTGCGCGACTACGCCAAGTGCATCCTCTGCTACAAGTGCGTCGACGCCTGCGGCGAGCAGCACCAGAACACCTTCGCCATCGGCGTCGCCGGCCGGGGCTTCGACGCCCGCATCGCCGCCGAGTTCGACGTCGCCCTGCCCGACTCCGCCTGCGTGTACTGCGGCAACTGCATCGCGGTGTGCCCCACCGGGGCCCTGTCGTTCAAGACCGAGTTCGACCTGCGGGCCGCCGGCGAGTGGCGGGAGGAGACGCACACGCAGACCGACACGATCTGCCCCTACTGCGGGGTGGGCTGCACGCTCACCCTGCACGTGCAGGACAACGAGATCGTGAAGGTCACCTCCCCGCACGACCACTCGGTGACCCACGGCAACCTCTGCATCAAGGGCCGCTTCGGCTGGCAGCACGTGCAGAACCGCTGACGCCTGGCGCCCGCCGGCGGCGCCGGCCGGCTGCGCCGGGCGGCGGGGGCGCTGCGCCTACCATCGGGGGCGATGACCGAGCCCGTCTCCCCCGCGCAGGGCCTCGCCTGCCTGCACCTGTTCTGCGTGCTCTCCCCCGACGCCGACCGGGGCGCGATCGCCGCCGCGGTGCACGGCTTCGAGCCGGAGGGCCAGGTGGTCAGCGTGGCGCTGCTCGGCCACCACGCCGACCTGGCCGTGATGGCGTTGGCCGACGACTGGTGGAAGCTGCGCCACCTGCAGAGCGCGCTGGAACGGGCCGGCTGCGAGGTCGTCGACTCGTACGTGTCGCTCACCGAGCTGTCGGAGTACACCGCCGGCCTGCCCGAGGAGCACAAGCAGGCCCGCCTCTACCCGCAGCTTCCCCCGCCCGGGAAGCCGGCGTGGTGCTTCTACCCGATGTCGAAGCGCCGGGGGGATGCGTACAACTGGTTCACGCTGCCCTTCGACCAGCGCCGGGAGCTGATGGCCGAGCACGGGGTGAGCGGCCGCAAGTTCGCCGGGCGCATCGTGCAGCTGATCACCGGCTCGACCGGGCTCGACGACTACGAGTGGGGGGTCACGCTGTTCGGGCAGCGGCCCGACGACCTGAAGGAGGTCGTCTACACCATGCGCTTCGACCAGGCCTCGGCCGTGTACGCCGAGTTCGGCCCGTTCGTGACCGGCATCTGCGCCCCGATCGACGAGGTGCTCGCCGCCTTCTGAGCCGAGCCGCCGGGCCGGTCACCACTCGGCGGCGCCGGCTCACTATGCTCCCGCCCCAACCTGGTAAGGCAGACGAGCGGCTGGGAGCTGTGTGGCCCGACGCATCCTGATCATCCTGGCCGCCGCGGCGAGCCTGCTCGCCCCGGCGCGCCCGGCCGCGGCCCAGGCGCAGAGCGGCGAGTCGGTCAGGGGCAACATCACCAACCCGGTCGACGGCGTGGACGAGCCGGTGCCCGGGGTGGTGATCACGGTGGAGACGGCGGGCGGCGAGCGGGTCGGGAGCGCGGAGACCGACGAGAACGGCGACTGGGAGATCCCCGTGCCCGGCCCAGGCGACTACGAGGTCAGCCTCGACGAGGACAGCCTCCCCGAAGACGTGACGCTCACCGACCGCGACCGGCGCGTGCAGACCGTCACCGTCAACCCGGCGCAGGGCAAGATCGTGCTGTTCTTCCTCGGTGAGGACACCTCCCCGGCGAAGGACTCGACGGTGCGCCGGGTGGCTCAGCTCTCCTTCGAGGGCCTCAAGTTCGGCCTGATCATCGCAATGGCCGCCATCGGCCTGTCGCTGATCTTCGGCACCACCGGGCTCACCAACTTCGCCCACGGCGAGCAGGTGACCCTCGGGGCGCTGCTGACCTGGTGGTTCAACTGGAAGGCCGGCCTCAACCTGATCCCGGCCACCGCGCTGGCCATGGTGGTCGGCGCCGGCGCCGGCATCGCCTTCGACCGCACGGTGTGGCGCCCCCTGCGGCGGCGAGGCTCCAGCCTCATCTCGCAGCTGGTGGTGTCGATCGGCCTGGCCATCGCCTTCCGGTACGTGTTCCTCTACCTGTTCGGGGGCGGCACCCGGCCGTACAAGCAGTACGCCCTGCAGACCGGCTTCAAGGTCGGCCCGGTGAGCATGACCCCGAAAGACGTGGTGATCGTGCTGGTCTCGCTGGCGGTGCTCGGCGGGGTCGGCCTGGCGCTGCAGCGCACCCGGCTCGGCAAGGCCATGCGGGCGGTGGCCGACAATCGCGACCTCGCCGCGTCCACCGGGATCGACGTGCAGCGGGTGATCCAGTACGTGTGGGCGTTCGGCTCGGCGCTGGCCGTGCTGGGCGGGGTGCTCTACGGCGTGGGTCAGCAGATCGACTGGAAGATGGGCAACGACCTGCTGCTGTTGATGTTCGCCGGCATCACGCTCGGCGGGCTCGGCACCGCCTACGGGGCGCTGCTCGGCTCGCTGGTGGTCGGCGTGCTGGTGCAGGTCTCCACGTTGTTCATCGCCACCGAGCTGAAGAACGTGGGTGCGTTCGTGCTGCTGGCGGTGATCCTCGTGGTGCGGCCCCAGGGGCTGCTCGGCCGGGCCGAGCGGATCGGGTGAGGCCGCCGACGTGAACTGGAGCGCGATCTTCGACAACACGTTCCGCGAGATGTTCTCGATCAACGCCATCGCGTTCGCGCTCGCCGCGATCGGCCTCAACGTGCACTTCGGCTACACGGGGCTCTTGAACTTCGGTCAGGTGGGGTTCATGGCCATCGGCGCCTACGGCGTGGCCATCCCGATGGGCACCTACGGCTGGAGCCCGCTGCCGGCGCTGCTCGTCGGCGTGGCCGCCAGCGTGGCGCTGGCGCTGATCCTGGGCATCCCGACGCTGCGGCTGCGGGCCGACTATCTCGCCATCGTCACGATCGCCACCGCGGAGATCATCCGGCTGCTCGCCCGCTCGGTGCCCTTGCGCGGCTTCGCCGGCGGCTCGTCGGGCATCAACGAGTTCGCCGAGCCCTTCTACCGGTGGAACCCCTTCGACCCGCAGACCTTCTACGGCTTCGGCCCGTTCCGCTATCTGGGCAACGAGCTGTGGATGATGCTGGCCGGCTGGGCGCTGGTGGCGGTGATCTCGGTGGCCGTGTGGCTGCTGATCCGCAGCCCCTGGGGGCGGGTGGTCAAGTCGATTCGGGAGGACGAGGACGCCGCCCGCAGCCTCGGCAAGAACGCCTACTGGTACAAGCTCCAGGCGTTGATCCTCGGCGGGGTGATCGGCGGGGTGGCCGGGATGGTGCTCGGCATCGCCCGCCAGACCGTCCAGCCCGACGCCTACGCCAACGCCGTCACGTTCTTCGTGTGGACCGCGTTGATCCTCGGCGGGGTGGGCAAGGTGTGGTCGCCGATCGTCGGCTCGATGCTGTTCTGGATGCTGCTCGGCTTCACCGACACCGCCCTGCGGGAAGCGGTCGACGCCGGGGTGATCTCGCGGAGCCTGCTCGACGGCGTGAAGATCGGCCAGGTCCGCTTCATCCTCATCGGCCTCGGCCTGGCGGCGCTGATGGTGTTCCGACCACAGGGCGTGTTCGGCAACCGCAACGAGATGGCCCTCGATGACCGTTGAGCGGGCCGGGGCGCGGCGGGGCTCGCCCCTCGACGGCGTGCCCGAGGCGCCCGGGGCGCCCAAGCCCGACCCGATCCTCGTGGTCGAGGGCGTGTCCCGCCGCTTCGGCGGGTTGACCGCGGTCGACGTGGAGCACCTCGAGATCCAGCGCGGGCTGATCACCGGCCTGATCGGCCCGAACGGGGCCGGCAAGACCACGTTCTTCAACCTGCTCACCGGCTTCGACCGCCCCGACACGGGCTCGATCCGCTTCGAGGGCCGCCCGGTCGACAAGATCCCCGCCTACAAACGGGCCGATCTGGGCATGGTGCGCACGTTCCAGCTCACCAAGGCGCTGTCGAAGATGACCGTGCTCGACAACATGAAGCTCGGCGCCACCGGCCAGATCGGCGAGAACCTGTTCCGGGCGTTGATCCCCTCGCTGTGGCGGCGCCAGGACCGCGAGATCGAGGCCCGGGCCGATGCCCTCCTCGAGCGGTTCCTGCTCGCCCGCATGCGCGACGAGTTCGCCGGCACGCTCTCCGGCGGCCAGCGCAAGCTGCTCGAGATGGCCCGGGCCCTCATGACCGAACCCAAGCTCGTGATGCTCGACGAACCGATGGCGGGGGTGAACCCGGCGCTCAAGCAGTCGCTGCTCGAGCACGTGAAGGGCCTGCGGGACCAGGGGATGACCGTGATCTTCGTCGAGCACGACATGGACGTGGTGCAGGCCATCTCCGACTGGGTGGTGGTGATGGCCCAGGGCGAGGTGATCGCCGAGGGCCCGCCCAGCGCGATCGGCGCCAACCAGGCGGTGATCGACGCGTACCTCGGCGTCCAGCACGACCTGCCGCTCACGCTCGACGGCGACGGCGACGGCCTCGGTGACACCCGGCCCGGCCAGCCATGAGCGCCGACGGGGTGGTGGTGGGCGAGCCGCTGCTGGTGGCCGAGAACCTGGTGGCCGGCTACGTGCCGGGCGTGAACATCCTCAACGGCGCCAGCCTCGAGCTGCACGACGGCGAGCTGGTCGGCATCATCGGGCCCAACGGCGCCGGCAAGTCCACCATGCTCAAGGCGCTGTTCGGGCTCATCCCGGTGCGGGAGGGGCGGGTCACCCTGCGGGGGGAGGACATCACCCGGCTGAGCGCCCACCAGCTCGTGCGCCGAGGGATCGGCTTCGTGCCCCAGAACCACAACGTGTTCGCTGCGCTGAGCGTGGCCGAGAACCTCGAGATGGGCGTCTACCAACGCCCGAAGGACTACCGCAGCCAGCTCGACCGGGTGGTGGGCCTGTTCCCCCGGCTGGGGGAGCGGCTCAACCAGCGGGCCGGGTCGCTGTCGGGCGGCGAGCGCCAGATGCTGGCGATGGGTCGGGCGCTGATGATGCAGCCCTCGGTGCTGCTGCTCGACGAGCCCTCGGCCGGGCTCTCGCCCGCCCTGCAGGACCAGACCTTCCTGCGCTGCCGGGAGATCAACCGCACCGGCGTGTCGATCCTCATGGTCGAGCAGAACGCCCGCCGCTGCCTGCAGATCTGCCACCGGGGCTACGTGCTCGACCAGGGCCGCAACGCGTACACCGACTCGGGCCCCGCCCTGCTGGAGGACCCGAAGGTGATCGAGCTGTACCTCGGCACGCTCTCCAAGGCGCGCTAGGCGCGTAGGCTCCCCCTCGTTTCGAGCACGAGGGGGGCTCATGGCTTACGAGATGCTGCTGTACGACGTGGCCGACGGCGTCGCGACCGTCACGATCAACCGGCCCGAGAAGCGCAACGCGTGGTCGACCACGCTCTCGGAGGAGCTGGTCGACTGCTTCGCCGAGATCGAGCGCGACCCGGCGGTGGCGGTGACGATCTTCACCGGCGCCGGCGACAAAGCGTTCTCCGCCGGCGCCGACCTCGGCAACCCGCGCACCCACGTGGTGAACACGGTCGGCGCGCACCTGGCGGCGATCACGCCCCGGGGGGCGCCGGTGTTCAACGCGCTGGCCGACCACCCGAAGCCGATCGTGTGCGCGATCAACGGCTTCGCCGTCGGCATCGGCTGCCTGATCACGCTGTGCTGCGACATCCTCATCGCGTCCGACAACGCCGAGTTCGGCCTGCCCCAGGTGCCGCTCGGGATCCTGCCCGCCTACGGCGGCGCGGTGCGCCTCGCCCGCTACGTGGGCCGCGGCAAGGCGATGGAGATGACGCTGCTCGGCGAGCGGATCACCGCCGACGAGGCGTACCGGGTGGGTCTGGTGCAGCGGGTCGTGCCCCAGAGCGAGCTGATGAAGCTGGCGCAGGACTACGCCCACCGCCTGGCCGCGCTGCCGCCGCTCGCCGTGCGCCTGGCCAAGGAGTCCCTCAACAAGGGTCTCGACATCGCCAACCTGAAAGACGCCGCCCAGGCCGACCTCTACCGCTTCATGCTGCTCGGCCAGACCGAGGACACCCGGGAGGCCCACCAGGCCTGGCGGGAGCGCCGCCCACCGGAGTTCCACGGCCGCTAGCGAGAGCGGGCCCGGACGCGACGACGCCCAGGCCGCCGCCCTTCCGGGAGGCGAGCCGGGGCGCCGAAGCCGATCGGGCTACAGCTTGGCGAAGCGGTACTTCGTGAGGCTGTCGTCGATCTTGTTGCCGTCGCCGTACTGCTGGATGGCGAAGGAGGCCGAGTTGGGCTCGCCGGCGTCACCGAACTCGTACGGGCCGCCGATGCCGTCGTAGTCGATGTCCTTGCCCGCCTTCACGAGGTCGAGGCACTGCTTGTAGGTGGTGCACTTGTCGCCGGTCTTGGTGACGCCGTTGATCTGCTTGGCCACCAGCACCGGGTTGTCCGACTTGGCCACCTCGGCCGCCAACGCGGTGATCAGCACGGCGTCGTAGGTCTCGGCCGAGTAGCTGAAGTCCTTCAGCGCCGGGTCGACCTTGAGCAGCCGGTCCTTGAACTCGGCCTTGAGCTCGGCCGAGGGCAGCGTGCCCTTGATGCCCTTGAGCGCCGTGGGGTTCGTGAACTTCTCGCCCAGGCTGTTGCCGATGTTGCCGTCGACCAGATAGATCTTCTTCTTGTCCTGGGTCAGGCCCTTTTGGAACATCGACGTGAGGATCTTCGCCGACTCGTCGAAGCCGATCACCACGATGCCGTCGGGGTTGGCGCCCACGAGCTTGTCGACCTCGGCGTCGAAGGTCTGGGCCTTCTCGTCGTAGAGCACCTTCGAGACGGTCACGCCGGCGGCCTTCAGCGGCTCCTCGGTGAACTTGGCCAGGTTCTCGCCGTAGGAGTCCTGCCGGGCGATGAGCCCGACGCTCTTGGCCTTGTCCTCCAGCAGCAGGTCCGACAGCACGCGGCCCTGCAGGATGTCCGACGGCGCAGTGCGGAAGTACAGCCCGTTGTCCTCGTAGGTGGTGAACTCGGGCGAGGTGTTGGCCGGGGAGAACTGGATGACGTTGGCCTGGGTGACCTTCTTGATCACGGTCTTGGTCACGCCCGAGGATGCTGCGCCGAGGATCACGTCGGCCCCGGCCGCCAGGTGCCGGTCGACGGTCTGGTTGGCGGTGTCGGTCGAGGTGTCGCCCGAGTCGCCCTCGAGCAGCTCGAGCGGCTTGCCGAGCACGCCGCCGGCGGCGTCGATCTCCTGCTTGGCCAGCTTCGCCCCGGCGAACTCGGGCGGGCCGAGGAAGGCGAGGCTGCCCGTCTGGGGCAGCAGCTCGCCGATCTTCAGCACCCCGTCGCTCTTGCCGCCCGTGGCCCCCGCCGCCGCAGTGGTGGTGGCGCCCTGCGCGCCGGCCGCCTTGGTGGTGGCGGACTCCTCACTGTCGTCGCTGCCGCAGCCGGCGGCGATGAGGAGGAAGGCCAAACCGGCGGCGTAGATGCGCCTGCGGTGCCTGATCATGCTTGCTCCTTCTCGGTCCCATCCCGAACGGCGCACCAGAACGCCGGTCAGCAGAGATCCGCTGCTAGACGGCTCCGCGCGCTCGGCGGGAGCTTAGGTCGGAGCGCGGTTCAAGTGGCGTCATCCGCCGGGCGCGGCCGCCGGCAGCGAGATCGGGCTAGCGTCGGGAGCCGATGCCGGCCGACCTCGATCTGCTGCGCCGCCGCCTCGCCGAGCTCGATCGGGTGATCGTCGCATTCAGCGGCGGCGCCGATTCGGCGTTCCTCGCCTGGGTCGCGAACGACACGCTCGGCCCGCCGCGGGCGCTGGCCGTGACCGCGGTGTCGCCCTCGCTGGCCGGCGCCGAGCGGGACGACTGCCGAGAGCTGGCCGCCGAGTGGGGCCTGCGCTGGCGGGAGGTCGTGACCGTCGAGATGGAGAACGCCGCGTACCGGGCCAACGACGGCGACCGCTGCTTCTGGTGCAAGGACGCGCTGATGGACGCGTTGACCCCGCTGGTGGCGGCGGAAGCGGCGGTGGTCACCCTCGGGGTCAACGTCGACGACCTCGGCGACCACCGCCCCGGCCAGCAGGCCGCCGCCGGCCGGGGAGCGGTGTTCCCCCTGGTGGAGGCCGGCTTCGCCAAGGCCGACGTGCGGGAGTGGTCGCGTCGGCTGGGCCTGCGCACGTGGGACAAGCCGGCCGCCGCCTGCCTCGCCTCCCGCCTGCCCTACGGCACGCCGGTGGCGCTCGGCACGCTGGCGCAGGTGGAGGCGGCCGAGGCGGCCTTGAAGGCGTTGGGCTTCGCCGAGCTGCGGGTGCGCCACTACCGGGAGCTGGCCCGCCTCGAGGTGCCGGTCGAGGCGCTCGCCCGGGTGGTCGAGCGGCGCGACGCGGTGGTCGCCGCCGTGCACGCCGCCGGCTACCGCTACGTGACCCTCGACCTCGAAGGGCTGCGCTCGGGCAACCTCAACGCCGCCCTCGGCCTGCCGTGAGCGCCGGGGCGCCGGATGCCGCGGCCGCCGCCGCCGACGCGGCGCGCCTGGCGGAGCTGGCCCGGGCGCTGGCCGACGCCCTCGACGCGGCGCTCGGCCCGTGGGTCGAGCGCTCGATCCTGGCCCGGCTCGGCGCGCCGGCCTCGCCCGAGGTGGCCCAGGCGGCCGCCGCCGCCGCAGCGGAGGCGCAGCGGGTCGTCGGCGCGCGGATCCGGGCGCTGCTCGAGCAGGACATCGACGAGCAGCGCTCGACGCCGCTGGCGCTCGTGCGGGGAGCGGTCCGCTGGCCGACCGCAGTGCTGGCCGCGGCCGGCGCCGCGCCCGCGGCGCGCGACGAGTGGGCGGTGCGCCGCTTCCCCGACGACGTGTACGGCCTCACGCCGGCCGCCTTTACCGACGTGGACCCCGCCCTCGCCGAGCCTGGCCTGCTGTGGGGCGCGGCCAAGGCCCACGTGCACCTTCAGCGTCGCCGGGCCGAGGGCCGGCGATGAGCCGACGCCGGGGGGTCGGCGATGGAGCTGGCTGAGGTGCAGGCCCTGATGGAGCGGCTCTACGGCGAGGCCGACCGCGCCCGGGGCATCCCCTCCACCGTGGCGTGGCTGTGCGAGGAGCTCGGCGAGCTGGCCCAGGCCGTGCGCAAGGGCACGCCGGCGGAGCAGCTCCACGAGCTGGGCGACGTGGTGGCGTGGGTCGCGTCGCTGGCCAACCAGCTCGGCCTGTCGCTCGACGACGCGCTGGCCCGCTACCGGGCGCTCGACCGCTGAGCCGCCTCGGCGGACGGCGGCTCGCTCGTCAGCCCTGGCGGGCGAGCAGCACCTCGGCGATCTCCACTGCGTTGAGCGCGGCGCCCTTGCGCAGGTTGTCGCTGGAGACGAACAGGGCCAGACCGTGCTCGGCTGCTTCGTCGCGCCGGATGCGCCCCACGTAGGACGGGTCCCGCCCGGCGGCGAGCAGCGGGGTGGGGATCTCGGCCAGCGCCACGCCCGGGGCGTGGGCCAGCAGCTCGGCCGCCCGTTCGGGCGGGAGGGGGCGCTCGAACTCGGCGTTGATGGCCAGCGAATGCCCGGTGTACACGGGCACCCGCACGCAGGTGCCCGACACGAGCAGCCCCGGGATCTCGAGGATCTTGCGGCTCTCGTTGCGCAGCTTCTGCTCCTCGTCGGTCTCGAGGCGGCCGTCGTCCACCAGCTTGCCGGCGAAGGGCACCACGTTGAACGCGATCGGCGCGGGGAACTTGGCCGTCGCCGGGTAGTCGAGCGCGGCGCCGTCGTAGGTGAGCTCGGGGCCGCGGTCGCCGACCTTCTGCACCTGCTCGGCCAGCTCGCTCACGCCGGCCAGGCCGGCGCCGGACACCGCCTGGTAGGTGGCGACCCGCAGGCGGGTGAGCCCGGCTGCGGCGTGCAGGGGCTTGAGCACCGGCATGGCCGCCATCGTGGTGCAGTTGGGGTTGGCGACGATGCCCTTGGCGATGCGGTCGAGCGCGTGGTCGTTGACGCCGGCCACCACCAGCGGCACGGCGGGGTCCATCCGCCACGCCGACGAGTTGTCGATCACCACCGGGCCCTGCGCCGCCACCCGTTCGGCGATCTCGCGGGAGGTCGCCGCGCCGGCGGAGAACAGGCACACGTCGAGCCCCGAGTAGTCGGCGGACGCGGCGTCCTCGACCGTGAGCTCGCCGCCGGCCCAGGCGAGCTTGCGCCCGGCCGAGCGGGCCGAGGCGAACAGGCGCAGCTCCGAGAGCGGGAAGGCCCGCTGCTCCAGCACGGCCCGCATGACCCCGCCGACCTGACCGGTGGCGCCGACGATCCCGACTCGCACGGACCCTGCTCGCATGGGGTCCCAGCGTATCCAGGGCCGGGCGGCGGCCCGAGCGCGTTTCCGCGCGTACTCGGCGCGTACTCGGCGCGTACTCGGCGCCTACTCGGCGTCGAGGCCGAACGCGGTGTGCAGCGCCTGCACCGCCCGTTCGACGTGCTCCTCGGCGATCACGCAGCTCGTGCGGATCGGCGAGGTGGAGATCATCTCGATGTTGATCGCGCAGTCGGCGAGGGTCTCGAACATGCGGGCGGCGACACCCGGGTCGCTCTTCATGCCGGCGCCGATAATGCTGACCTTGGCGATGTCCCGATCGCCCGACACGTCGCGCGCGCCGATGTCGCCGAGCGCTTCCCGGGCCACCTGCAGGGACAGGTCGAGCATCTCCTTCGGGACCGTGAACGAGATGTCGGTGGCGCCGCCGGCGCCGGCCGAGGCCACGTTCTGCACGATCATGTCGACGTTGACGCCCTGATCGGCGAGGCGGCGGAACAGCGACGCGGCGATGCCCGGCTTGTCGATCACGCCGCTGACCGTGACCTTCGCCTCGCCGGCGTCGTGCGTGACGGCAAGAACGCTCGACGCTTCCATGCTCGATTGTGCCCCCGAGTGCGTCCCCGATGTCACGGCGGTTTCCTCCTCGATCACCAGCGTGCCCCGCTCCCACGTGAACGCCGAGCGCACGTGGAGCGGCACGCGGAACGTGCGGGCGAACTCCACCGAGCGCATGGCCGGCTTCGGGCAGCCGGTCGCGGTCATCTCGAGCAGCTCGTCGAAGCTGATCTGGCTCATGCGGCGGGCCACCGGCACGAGGCGGGGGTCGGCCGAGAACACGCCCGACACGTCGGTGTACAGCTCGCAGGACGCGGCGCCCAGCACGTGGGCGAGGGCCACCGCCGTGGTGTCGGAGCCGCCCCGGCCGAGGAACGTGACGTCGCGGGTGACCGACGACACGCCCTGGGCGCCGCCCACCACCGGCACTGCGCCGGCGGCCAGACACTCACGCACCCGCTCGGGGCGCACGTCGAGGATCTTGGCGTTCATGTGGTTGGTGTCGGTGAGAAAGCCGGCCTGGCTGCCGGTGAAGCTCGAGGCGGGCACGCCGATCGCCTGCAGGGCCATGCTCACGAGCGCGGTGGCCTTGCGCTCGCCTGCGGTGATCAGCATGTCCATCTCGCGGCCCGGCTTCTCGCCGGCCACCTCGTCGGCCAAGCGGAGCAGCTCGTCGGTCTCCTTGCCCATGGCCGAGATGACCAGCACCACGCTGTCGCCTCGGCGGCGGGTGCGGGCCACGTGGTCGGCCACGGCCCGAATCCGGTCGGGGTCGGCGACCGAGGTACCACCGAACTTCTGGACGACGAGGGCCACGGGCAGTACAGGCTACCGCCCTGCCGCGGCACGGCTGCGCGCGGTTGGTAGCGTGGCCGCCCGTATGGGTACGGCAAAGCGCGAGCGGCAGAAGGCGGGGCGGCAAGCCCGCCTCGACGCGGCAAAGCAGCAGGTGGCCCGCTCGAAGCGCAACCGTCAGATCGCCCGGGTGAGCGCGATCGTGGCCGCGCTGCTGGTGCTCGCCCTGCTGTACTCGGTGTTCGGCCGCGGCGGCGACGACGACACCGAAGCTGTCCAGACCGTCGGCGCCACCACCACCGCCGCGCCGGGCGAGACCACCACCAGCGCCGCCGGGGCGTCGACCACGGCGGCGGGCACGGCCACGACCGGCTCGGCCGCCGCCTCGGCGCTGGCCGCGCCGCCTGCCGGCGAGACCATCAGCGGCGCCACGCCGTGCCCGCCCGCCGCCGGCGCCGACCGGCGGGTCAGCTCCTTCGCCCAGGCGCCGCCCCTGTGCATCGACCCCGCCAAGGCGTACAAGGCCGTGGTCAGCACCACCGAGGGCGACTTCACGATCGTGCTCGACGCCAAGGCCGCCCCGAAGACCGTGAACAACTTCGTGGTGCTGTCCCGGTACCGGTACTACGACAACGTGCCGTTCCACCGCATCGTCACCGGCTTCGTGGCCCAGGCGGGCGACGCCAACCCCCGCAACGGCCAGCTCGGCGCCGGCGGGCCCGGCTACCAGTTCGCCGACGAGCTCCCGAGCGGGCTCGACCAGTACAAGAACGGCTCGGTGGCCATGGCCAACTCGGGCAAGGACACCAACGGCAGCCAGTTCTTCGTGCTCGTCGGCTCGCTGCCCACCGCCGCGTACAGCCTGTTCGGGCAGGTGACCGACGGGCTCGACACCACGGTCAAGACCATCATGGCCGCCGGGTCCGCCTCGGGCACGCCGAGCAAGGCGGTGCTGATCCGGGGGGTCACGATCCAGGAGGGCTGAGCACCTCCAGCCCGGCCGGCCGCCCGTCGACGAACACCCGCACCGCGCCCGCGCCCTCGGCCCGCCACCGCCCATCCGGCTCGCGAATCAGCGCGGTCCGGTCGTCGATGCCGGCCAGAGCCAGCCCCTTCGGCGCCAGCGAGATCGTGCGGGAGGAGCCCTCGGCCGACCAGCGGTTGTAGTCCGGGATCAGGGTGAGGTTGCGGACGAGGCCCAACCCCACCCCGAAGCCGCCGCCCCGGGGATCGACCATCGCGTCGCAGACCACCGACGCGCTCGACCCGGCCACCGCCAGCACCGCGCCGTCGCCGTGTGCGGCGGTGACCGCGTCCCACAACGGCGTGCGCTTGAGCGCCGACAACAGGTGCATGGCCGAGCCGCTCGACAGGTAGAGGAACGACGCGCCGCGCACCGCCGACACGTGGGCCGGGTCGAGGGCGTCGCTGCGGCCGTACGCCTCGACCGCCTCGACCTCGGCGCCGAGCGCGGCGAACCAGGCCCGGGCCCGGGCAAGGGCGAGGTCGGGCCGTTCGAATGCCGTGGCCGTGGGCAGCACGGTCACCCGGCGGCCGCCGGACGCGGCGAGCAGGCCGGCGTCGAAGCTGCACCCCGGCGTCCACTCCTCGCCGCCCACGAGGGCGAGCACCCCGGGCCCGCTCACGGAACCGCCACCGCTTCCACGAAGGGACGAAACGGCGTCGCCAGGGTCGGCATGTCGATCCTCTCCACGCTCACGATCTGCAGGCCCGCCGCGCGTACGAGCGCCGGCACGTTCCGGTCGACCCACAGGCCGCTGCGCCGAGCCACGCGGGGCGCGAGGCGCCGGGCCAGCGCCCCGCGCCAGCCCGGGCGCACGCTCGGCTCGAGCAGGAGCAGACGCCCGGCGGGGTGCAGGGCCCGGGCGGCCGCGTCCAGCAGGCGGGCCGGGTCCGCCGCCCTGGCCACGGCCAGCACGCTCACCACCGTGTCGAACGGGCCGAGGGCGGCCGCGTCGTCGAGCTCGGCCACGAGCCGGAGGGGCCAGGCCTCGGTGAGGTCGAGCCGGGGCGGCCCGGCGTCCCAGGCGACCACCTCGTGCACCTCGCCCGGCCGGTACCCGCCGCGCTGGTGCTCGTAGCCGCCGAGGTCGAGCACCCGTCCCCGCGCCTCGCCGGCGAGGCGGCGCCGGCGCGCCGCCAACGCAGCCGTTGCCGAAACCGGCGGCGGCGCCAAGGCGGTCACTGTTCTTCCCGCTCTCCGCCGCTCGGGCGGTTCGCTTCGCTCTGTTCTGCCCGCTCTCCGCCGCTCGGGCGGTTCGCTTCGCTCTGTTCTGCCCGCTCTCCGCCGCTCGGGCGGTTCGCTTCGCTCACGGCGCCACGCTACCGCTGGCGCCCCGCGCCGCTCGTGAACCGGGGGCGGGGCGGCCCGCCCCCGGGCGTCAGGGGTTCGCCGGAGCGGGCAAGCTGGTGCGGTGAGGCCTGCGCCGTGCCCATAGACCCGGGACCTGCGTTGTGGCTGTTCCCGCCGGCCGCCAACGCCGACGAATCGGGCGTGGTCGGCGTCGGCGCCGACCTCGAGCCCGCCACCCTGCTCGCGGCCTACCGCTCGGGCCTGTTCCCGATGCCGGTGGGGCGCCGCCGCCTGGCCTGGTGGTCGCCCGACCCTCGGGGGGTGATCCCGCTGGGCGAGCTGCGCCTCTCCCGTTCCCTGCGCAAGGCGTGCGGCCGCTTCGAGATACGGGTCAACAGCGCGTTCGAGGAGGTGATGCGGGCCTGCTCCGACCCCCGGCGCCCGCACGGCTGGATCACCCACGAGGTGCGCAAGGCCTACCAGCGCCTGCACGACCTCGGGTGGGCGCACTCGGTCGAGGCCTGGACCCCCCAGGGCCGCCTCGCCGGCGGGCTCTACGGGGTGGCCGTGGGCGGGCTCTTCGCCGGCGAGTCGATGTTCCACCGCGAGACCGACGCCTCGAAGGTGGCCCTCGTGGGCCTGGTGGAGCTGCTCGACCCGCACCCCGCCACGCTGCTCGACGTGCAGTGGACCACCCCCCACCTCCGGTCCCTGGGGGCGGTCGACGTGCCCCGGGCCGAGTACCTGCGCCGCCTGGCCGCGGCGTTGGCCCGGCCGCTGCCCGCCGCGTTCGCCGGCGCGCCGGCTCAGCGCTGAACGGGCGCGCCCTGGTCGAGCGGCGCGAAGCGGGCCAGCGACACGTGCGTGTGCTGCGCCCAGTTGCGCCACTGCACCGTGCAGCCGAGCGAGGAGTCGGTGAAGCCCTGCGCCAGCAGCAGCCGCCCCCCGTCGACGCCGAGCGGGGCGAGCTGGTCGTAGTCCCCCCAGTAGCCGCCCCCGATGCGGGTGTCGGAGCACGCCGGCCGCGGCGCCACCAGCTCACGGTGCTGCGCCTCGAGGGCCATCGGCGCTTCGTACAGGCCCACCGCGCCGCCGACCTCGCCGCTGTAGGTGAGGGTCCAGCCGACCTTCGCTCCCGGCGCGCGGTAGGCGAGCACGTCGGGGTTGAACGGGAACAGCGGCTCGCTGGCGTAGCTGGGGCCGAGCGGCAGCTCCCGGCAGCCCTCGAGGGTGGCCGCGCAGCCAGCGGCGCGCAGGACCGTCCGGCGCGGCTCGTCGGGGCTCTGGGCCACGTAGACCACTCGCAGCGCCGGGCCGTCGGCGTCGCCGCGCACGTCGAAGCTGAACCGCCACGCGTAGCGCATGCCGTAGCTCCCGACCGGCGCGTTGTTCGAGGGGACGACCGGGCCGGGCGACGCCGACACCGGCTTCGACCAGCCCTCCCCCGGCCTCCAGCGGGCGAGGTGCACGTGGTTGTCCATCCGCAGGCTCGCCACGAACAGGTCGTCGGTGACCGGGTCGACCCGCAGCCGGGGGTGTTGGTACGCCGAGCCCGGGAACGGCGTGGGCAGCAGCGTGAACGGGCTCTGCTCGTCGGGTGCGGCCCACACGTCGACCCGTTGGCGGGTCGTGTTCCAGTACGCGGCGTACACCCGGCCTCGGCTGTCGGCGGCCATCGTGCCGCCGTCGTAGAAGTCCCGCTCGTTCGACAGGCACTGCACCACGGCGAACTCGACCCCGCCGTCGGTGGAGCGGGCGATGCAGGCGCCGGCGAGCTGCGGCCCGAGCGGCGCGCCCGCGGGCGGCGCCACCCCGGCCAGGTTGCTGAGGAACACGAGCCGGGGATCACGGGGCGAGCGGGCGAGCGCCGGGTCCCCCCACAGCATGAACCAGCCCGGCGGGGGCGTGAGCAGCTCGCTCTGACGCCACGTGGCGCCGCCGTCGCGCGAGCTCGACCAGCCCATGAGCGACGCGCCGTCGTTGATCGTGCGGCCCTCGGGGGTGAACTGCAGCTTGTCGCTCGGGCGCACGTCGTTGTACGCGAGCGTCACGATCCGTGCGCCGTCGACCTCGCCGGCCGACAGCGCGGTCTCGGCCTGCTCGCCGGCCGCGCTCGGGTCGTCGGCGCGGGCGCCGGTGACCTTCACGATCGACACCTCGGGCTCGGGCGGGCCCTGGCCGCCGGCCGCCGGGGCGAGGCCCGCCAACCCGGCGAGGAGGACCAGGGCCGCGCCGGCGGCGCGGGCGCGTGATGCGGGCATGCGGGTCACGAGGCCTCCTCTGCGGGGGTCGTCCCCGGCTGGATGCTAGACGGAGGGCGCCGCCACACTGGCGGTCATGCGCGACGAGCCGTGGCTGATGCGGACCTACTCGGGACATTCGACGGCCCGAGCCTCCAACGAGCTGTACCGCACGAACCTGGCGAAGGGTCAGACCGGGTTGTCGATCGCGTTCGACCTGCCGACCCAGACCGGCTACGACCCCGACCACCATCTCGCCCGGGGCGAGGTCGGCAAGGTGGGCGTGCCGGTCGCCCATCTCGGGCATATGCGCGAGCTGCTGGCCGGCATCCCGCCCGACCGCATGAACACCTCGATGACGATCAACGCCACCGCCCCGTGGCTGCTCGCCCTCTACATCGCCGCGGCCGAGGAGGCCGGCGCCCCGCCGGCGTCGCTGCGGGGCACCACCCAGAACGACATCGTCAAGGAGTACCTCTCGCGGGGCGCCTACATCTTCCCGCCCGAGCCGAGCCGGCGCCTGACCGTCGACCTGATCGCCTACTGCGCCGAGCACGTGCCCAGCTGGAACCCGATCAACGTGTGCTCGTACCACCTCCAGGAGGCGGGGGCCACGCCCGTCCAGGAGGTGGCGTACGCGTTGGCCACCGCCATCGGCGTGCTCGACGCGGTGCGGGAGTCCGGCCGCGCCGCCGACCGGTTCGAGGCGGTCGTGGGATCCATCTCGTTCTTCTGCAACTCCGGCCTCCGCTTCGTGGAGGAGACCGCCAAGATGCGGGCCTTCACCGAGCTGTGGGACCGCATCTGCTCGCAGCGGTACGGGGTGACCGACCCGAAGGCCCGCCGATTCCGCTACGGGGTGCAGGTGAACAGCCTGGGCCTGACCGAGGCGCAGCCCGAGAACAACGTGGCGCGGGTGGTGCTCGAAGCGCTCGGCGTCACGCTGTCGAAGCGGGCCCGGACCCGCTCCTTGCAGCTTCCCGCCTGGAACGAGGCGCTCGGGCTGCCCACACCGTGGGACCAGCAGTGGTCGCTGCGCATCCAGCAGGTGCTCGCCGCCGAGACCGACCTGCTGGAGTACGACGACATCTTCGACGGGTCGAAGGTGATCGAGGCGAAGACGGCCGAGCTGGCCGAGGCGGCGCAGGCCGAGCTGGACGAGGTGCTGGCGCTCGGCGGGGCGTTCGCGGCCATCGACGAGCTGAAGGCCCGGCTCGTCCGTTCCCACACCGAGCGCCGCCGGCGGGTCGAATCGGGCGAGCTCACCGTGGTCGGCGTGAACGCGTTCACCGAGACCGAGCCGTCGCCGCTCTCCGCGGGCGGGCGGATCCTGCGAGTGGACCCGGCGGTCGAGGCGGAGCTGGTGGCCGATGTGGCGGCCTGGCGCGCCGCCCGGCCGGCGGCGCCGGTGACCGCCGCGCTCGACGCGCTGCGGCGCGCCGCCGAGAACGGCGACAACCTCATGCCGGCCACGCTCGAGCTGGCCCGGGCCGGCGGCACGACCGGCGAATGGGCGGCGGCGCTGCGGGAGGTGTTCGGCGAGTACCGGGCCCCCACCGGGGTGGCCGCCGCCGCCGGCGCGGGCGGGCCCAGCACGGGCCTGCGCGCCGTGGCCGAGCGGGTGCGCGCCCTGCCCGGCGGCCCGCCGCGGCTCCTCGTGGCCAAGCCCGGCCTCGACGGGCACTCCAACGGCGCCGAGCAGGTGGCGGTGGCCGCCCGCGACGCCGGGATGGAGGTGATCTACCAGGGCATCCGGCAGAGCCCCGAGCAGATCGCCGCCGTGGCCCGCGACGAGGACGTCGACGTGATCGGCCTGTCGATCCTCTCCGGCAGCCATCTGCTGCTGGCGCCCGAGGTGCTGCGCCTGGCCCGCGACGCCGGCGTCGACGCCCCGGTCGTGGTCGGCGGGATCATCCCGGAGGAGGATCGCGCCGTGCTGCTCGGCGCCGGCGTGGCCCGCGTGTACACCCCGAAGGACTTCGAGCTCGGCCGGATCATGGCCGACATCACCGACCTCGTGGCCGCGCACCGGCGGGGCTGACTCGCCCCGGACGGCCCCCGCCCTCAAGGGGCCGAGCGCTGCGTGCCGATGAACGCCTCGTGGATGCGCGCGTAGCTGCAGTTGGCGTTGGTGCAGGTGCCCTCGGCTTGGTCGTGGGCTGCGCCGGTGCGGTTGCCGAGTTGTCGAGCCTGGGCGCCGCGGCCGGCGCCTGCGCCGCCGCGGCCGGCGCCGTGGCGTGGCTCGTCCAGCGTACGAGCGCGGCCGGCGCCACCTCACAAGGGCCGCCCGCGGCGTCCGCAACCTCCGCGACAACCTCCGCGACGTCTGCAACGTCCGAGCCGGCGTCCGCGCCGAACCCGGCCCCGGCCGTCTCGGCTGCGCCGGCTGTCTCGGCGGTGTCTGCTGTGTCTTCTGCGCCGTCGGCGCCGTCCGCGGAGCGCATGGCCGCCGTGGGCGTGGGCGGGGCCGGCGCGTCCGAGATCGACGACACGCTGGTCGACGCCGACACCGGGCTGTTCAGCGAGACCTACTTCAAGGTGGCGCTCGACGCCCGCATCGCGGCGGCCCGGCGCCGGCTGCGGCCGGTGTCGGTGATCTTGCTCGAGGTGGTGAGCGACGTGGCCGCCGCGTCGCCCGGCCTGGGGGACCCGCAGTCCATCACCCGCGCCATCCGGGCTACGCTGCGCGAGGCGGACACCGCGGCTCGCCTGGCGGACGGCCGCTACGCCCTCGTGCTGGAGGACACCCCGGAGAACGGCGCGATCTGGACGGTGGAGCGCCTCCGCTCCGAGCTGGTGGCCGAGCGGCCGGACCACACGGTGTGGGCCGGGGTGGCCTGCTACCCGGCGCATGCGTTCGACGTCGACGAGATCCTGACCCAGGCGGTCGCCGCGCTGATGGCGGCGCGGGAATGGCGCCAGGACCGCATCGAGGTCGCCACCGCCGACTGAGGCGGCCGCCGAGCGGGAACGTCCGTCAACGCTGGCGGGCGGCCACGGCGAGCACCACGAGCCCGATGCCGACGGCCTCGGCCGCGGTGGGCGCCTGCCCCAGCGCCAGCACGCCGACGGCGGCGGCGGTGGCCGGCAGGAGAGCCAGCAGGAACGCGAACTGGCCCTGCGTGACCCGGCGCAGCACCACCATGTCGAGCGCGTACGGGATCACGTTCGAGAAAATCCCGACGCCGACGCAGGCGAGGAGCAGGACCGGGTCGGTGAGCGCCGGCCCGACGTGCGGCGCGCCGATCGGGGCGATGGCCAGGGCGCCCACGACGCCGCCGAAGGCCAGCCCATCCACCCCGCCGCCCGCCCCGGCGTCTGTCCCGGTGTCTGTCCCGGCGCCGGCGACGCGGGCGGCGAGCACGATGTAGCCGGCCCACAACGCGGCGGCCGACAGCGCGAACGCCACGCCGACGCCGTTCGCCGCCCGCAGCTCCACGTCGGCCAGAACGCCCACGCCGGCCACGGCGAGCGCCAGGGCCAGCGCGTTGCGCAGGGTGCGCACGCCGAGCGCGGCCACCGTGATCGGCCCGAGGAACTCGATGGCCACGGCGTTGCCGAGCGGCAGCCGCTCGACCGCCAGGTAGAACGCAAGGTTCATGCAGGCCAGCGCGACCCCGAACGCCGCGGCCAGCAGCCGCCGGCGAGGCGTCCATCGCCGCCACGCCGGCCGCCGCCAAGCCCACAGCGCCGCCGCCGCGGCGCCCACCCGCAGCAGGGCTACGCCCGGCGGCGCCATCGAGTCGAACAGCGACACGGCGGTGGCGGCGCCGAGGTATTGCGACACGGCGCCCACCACGAAGAACACCGGCGGCGGGAGCGCTTCGAGGCGGGCCCGCAGGCCGGCCCCGGCCTGGGCGGCCATCGGGGCCCATCGTAAGCCGGCGCCGCAGCGAGGGCGTCAGGCCTGGGCGTCAGGCCTGGGCGGCGCCCCCAGCCGGGGCCGCCCGTTGCGGTGCGGCCCCGGCCAGCGCGAGAAGGTGGGACGGGTCAGGCGCGGACGGGCGTGCCGAACGAGATGCCCGGATAGCCCTGCTCGGCCATGTCGGCGATGCGCTCACGGAACTTGGTGAGGCTGCCGGCGTAGGGCAGGTACTCGTTGGGCTTGCCGGGGATGTTCGCGCCGCGGAACCAGGTGTTCTCGGCGATCAGCGCGATCTTGGCCGCCTCGTGCACCTCGGCGGTCCACTGGGCGCAGGCGTCCTCGTCGGGCGCGATGTAGGTGCGGCCGTTTGCCCGGGCGTACTCGAGCAGGCCGGTGATGTAGTCGACCATGATCTCGGTGGCCCGGGGGAAGTTCCCCGCGATCAGGTGCGGTCCGCCGGCCATGAAGAAGTTCGGGAAGCCCGGGACCATGGCCCCGAGGTAGGTGACCACGCCCTTCGACCACTGGTCGCGCAGCACCCGGCCCCCTTCGCCGACCACGTTCATGCGGGTCAACGAGCCGGTGAAGCCGTCGAACCCGGTGGCCCACACGATGATGTCGAAGGCCCGCTCGCCGTCGCTCGTCTGGATGCCGTTCTCGGTGATCGTGACGATCGGGGTCTCGTTGAGATCGACCAGCTTGACGTTCGGCTGGTTGAACGCCTCGTAGTAGAAGGTCTCCATCGGGGGGCGGCGCATGCCGTAGCCGTGATCGGTCGGGATCAGCTTCTCGGCCACCGCCGGGTCGTTCACCCGCTGGCGGATCTTCTCGGCGATGAACTCCGAGAACTCGGCGTTGGCCTCCCGGTTGGTCATCATGTCGCGGTAGTTGCTGATGAGCTTGGAGAAGCCCTTCATCTGGTAGAGCTTCTCGTACAGCTCCCACCGCTCCTCCTTCGACACGTCGAAGGTGCGTTGACGAGACGGCTTGTGCACGAACCCGCCGAAGGAGTTCATGCACGAGTGGTAGATCTCGTCGTAGGTGGCCTTGATCTCGGCCTGCTCCTCCTCGGTGATCTTCCCGTTGTTGAGCGGTGCGTTCCAGTTCGGCGTGCGCTGGTACACCACCAGCTCGGCGGCCTCCTTGGCCACCTCGGGGATGAGCTGCACGGCGCTCGCCCCGGTGCCGATGACCGCCACCTTCTTGCCGGCGAACTGCACCGACTCCTTGGGCCATTGGCCGGTGTGGTAGGCCTCGCCCTGGTACCGCTCCCGGCCGGGGATGGCCGGCCAATAGGGAACCGACAGCACGCCGGTGGCCGACACGAGGAAGCGGCACCGCAGCTGCCCGCCGTCCTCGGTGGTGAGGGTCCAGACGCCGTCGGCCTCGTCGAAGGCGGCCGTGGCGATGCGGGTGCGGAATTGCATCAGGTCGCGCAGGCCCAGCTTGTCGGTGGCGAAGTTCAGGTACGCCTCGGTCTCGGCCTGGCCGGCGAAATGCTCCGACCAGTTCCACTCCTCGAGCAGCTCAGGGGAGAAGAAGTACCCGTAGGAGTAGCTCTCCGAGTCGAAGCGGGCGCCCGGGTAGCGGTTCCAGTACCACGTGCCGCCGACGCCGGTGCCGGCCTCGACCAGCCGCGCGTCGAAGCCCTTCTCACGCATCAGGTGCAGCTGGTAGATCCCGGTGACCCCGGCGCCGATGATGATGACCTCGGCGTCCAGGGCGGCGCCTCGTGCCCCCACCTGCGACGCGACCTCTTCAGTGGCCATGTTCGTCACTCTCCCTTGGTCCGGTCAGTCCCTGCGATCCGGACCGCAACCCATGAAGATACGCCCTCCCACCGCTCGGTGCCCGAGGCCAGGCCGACGTCTTGCCTCGGCGGGGCCCGAGCGCGAGGCTCGCCCGCCATGGAGCGCCCGGCCGAGATGACCTGGTTCAAGTACCCCGGCAAGGGGCACATCCTGCGCTACGCCCGCCTCGCCCTCGACGGCACCCGGGAGGGCCTGATCGAAGGCCTGCTGCCGGCCCTGCCCGAGTACTGCGACCCCGGCGGGGCCGTCCGTCTCGGCGCCATCGCCCTGCTCACCGACTACGCCGCGGGCATGCTGGCCATGCAGACCGTGCGCCCCGACTGGACCGTCACCCACGACATGGCCCTCCACCTCACCGGCCTGGCGAAGGCGATGCCCGGCCCCGACGGCGGCGCCGAGGGCGCGGGCGAGCTCGAGGGGTACACGAGGCTGGTGCGCGCCGGGCGCAACAACGTGGTGTCCGAGACCTCGGTGGTCACCCCCGGCGGCGAGGAGGTGGCCCGGGGCTATGTGACCTTCACCCGCCTGCCCCGGCGCGACGACACGCCCCGCCCCGCCGGCGACCTGCGGATCAACCTCATCGAACCCGAGGACGGGCCCCGCGCCCCGCTCGACCAGGCTGTGGGGTTCCGCTTCTCGGCGCCGGACAACGAGGGCCCGCACCCGGGCCGCCACTGGGTCGAGTTCGACCATGTGCCGTTCATCTACAACTCGCTCGGCGCCATCCAGGGCGGCGCGGTCACGCTCTCGCTCGAGCGGGGCGCGTCGTGGGCCGGCGAGCGCGAGCTGGGCCGGCCCTGCCGCACCACCGACCTG
Source organism: Acidimicrobiales bacterium (assembly GCA_046153015.1). Classification (GTDB taxonomy): domain Bacteria; phylum Actinomycetota; class Acidimicrobiia; order Acidimicrobiales; family CAIXPF01; genus JBJXGF01. Next base: position 26,783 of record JBJXGF010000360.1, read on the forward strand.
CACCTCCACTACCTGGCCCTGGGCAAGACCGGCCCGTTCCAGGTGCGGGCCGAGGTGCTCCGCAAAGCCGCCCACGAGGTGGTGTCGCGCCTTGCCCTCGTCGACACCGGCGACGAGGACCGGCTATTGGCGCTCGGCATCGGCACGGCCGAGCCGATCTGAGCTGAGCCGACTTGAACCAGGCGGTTCGGCCGGTTCGGCCGGTCAGGCCTGGTGGTCGAGCTCGCCCAGCTCGCGGAGCACGTCGGCGGTGTCGGCGCCGAGGGGGCGGCCGGCCCAGCGGAGGCGGCCCGGGGTGGCGGAGAGCCGGGCGATCAGGTTCTGCATGGGCACCCCGTCGACCTCGACCACGGCGCGGCGGGCCTGGTAGTGCGGGTCGGCGGCGATGTCGGCCATGTCCATCACCACCGCGGCCGCGGCCTCCGCCGCCTCGAACACCGCCACCACCTCCTCGGAGGGCCGCGCCGCGATCCACCCGCCCAGGCGCTCGTCGAGCTCGGCGCGATGCTCGACGCGCCCGGCGAAGGAGGTGAAGCGGGGGTCGTCGCCGGCGCCGATCAGGCGCATGACCCGCGCCGCCACCGAGTCCGACGAGGTGGACACCGCCACCCACTTGCCGTCGGCCGCCTGGTAGTTCGAGCGGGGCACGGAGTAGGGGATGCCCGATCCCATCCGGGGCTGCAGCGCGCCGGTGGTGAGGTAGACCGACATGAGCGGGCCCATCAGCTGGAACATCGACTCGAGCAGGTTCACGTCGACCACTTGGCCGACCCCCGAGTGCACCGCCACCATCGTGGCGAAGGCGGCCACCACCGCCGTCACCTCGTCGGTGAGCGCGATCGGGGGCAGCAGCGGCGGACCGTCGGGCATCCCGTTGATGGCTGAGAAGCCCGACATCGCCTCGGCCAGCGTGGCGAAGCCGGGCCGGTGGGCGTAGGGGCCGTCCTGGCCGAAGCCGGTGACCCGGGTGATGACCAGCTTCGGGTTGCGGGCGTGGAGCACCTCGGGGGCGAGGCCCAGCGCCTCGAGCTTGCCCGGCCGCAGGTTCTCCACCAGCACGTCGGCCGAGTCGCAGAGCCGGAGCATGGCGTCGAGGCCCTCGGGGCTCTTCAGGTCGAGCACGATCGAGCGCTTGCCCCGGCCGATCAGCTTCCAGAAGAACGACTCGCCGTCCTCGGGGTGCAGCCAACCCATGCGGCGGGTGGCGTCGCCCTCGGGCCGCTCGATCTTGATCACGTCGGCGCCGAAGTCGGCGAGGTACCGGGCGCAGCCGGGCCCGGCGATCACGGTGGCGAAATCGATCACCCGCAGGTCGGCCAGCGGCCCGGCGCCGGCGTTCGCTGCGCTCACCATGGGGAGCTGCCCGGCTGGCGCACCGGCGAGGGCTTGGTCCACCAACGCCCCGAGAACCGCCAACGCGAAGGGGTCGCGCCCGGCGGGGGCCCGCCGGGCGCAGGGCGCGGCCACAGCGCCTCGTGCGCGGCGAGGATCGCGGCCACCTCCTCGGGGGCGGGCGCCCCCCCGCCGCGGACCTCGAACCCGCTCACCGAGCTCGCGCCGCGGGCCGGCGCGCCCCCGCCCTCCCGCCCGCTCACAGCGGGATGTTCCCGTGCTTGCGGCGGGGCAGCTCCTCGCGTTTGGTCGCCAACAGCTCCAGGCCGGCGATGAGCTTGATCCGGGTGTCGGCCGGGTCGATCACGTCGTCCACGTAGCCCCGCTCCGCGGCGATGTACGGGTTCGCGAAGCGCTCGGTGTACTCCTCGACCAGCTCCGCCTTGCGGCCGGCCGGATCGGCGGCGGACTGCAGCTCCCGCCGGTACACGATCTCGACCGCGCCCTGCGGGCCCATCACCGCCAACTCCGCCGACGGCCAGGCGAAGCTGAGGTCGGAACCCACCGATTTCGAGTCCATCACCACGTATGCGCCGCCGTACGCCTTGCGGGTTATCACCTGCATGCGGGGCACGGTGGCCTCGCAATAGGCGTAAAGCAGCTTGGCGCCGTGACGGATGATCCCGCCGTACTCCTGGTCCACGCCGGGGAGAAAACCGGGCACGTCGACGAAGGTGATGAGCGGCACGTTGAACGCATCGCAGCAACGCACGAACCGAGCCGCCTTCTCGCTGGACTCGATGTCGAGCACGCCGGCGAGCACCATCGGCTGGTTGCCGACCACCCCCACCGGGCAGCCGTTCAAGCGGGCGAACCCGCACACGATCGAGCCGGCCCAGTTGGGGAAGTACTCGAAGAAGTCGCCGTCGTCCATCACCGTGGTGATGATCTTCTTCACGTCGTAGGGCTGGTTGGAGCTGGCCGGCATGAGCTCGAGCAGCTCCGGGCAGCGGCGCTGCGGGTCGTCGCTCGGCTGGATGCGGGGCGGGGTCTCCAGGTTGTTCTGCGGCAGGAACGACAGCAGGTACTTCACGTCGTCCAGGCACTGCTTCTCGTCGTCGGAGACGAACGTGGCCACGCCCGATTTGGTGGAATGCGAGCGGGCGCCGCCCAGCTCCTCGAGCGTGACGTCTTCTCCGGTGACGGTCTTCACCACGTCGGGCCCGGTGATGAACATGTGGGAGCGTTCACGCACCATGAAGATGAAATCGGTCATCGCTGGGCTGTACACCGCGCCGCCGGCGCAGGGCCCCAGCACCACCGAGATCTGAGGGATCACGCCGCTCGCCTGCACGTTGCGCCAGAAGATGCCGCCGTAGGCGTCGAGGCTGACCACGCCCTCCTGGATCCGGGCGCCGGCGCCGTCGTTCAAGCCGATCATGGGGCAGCCGACCGACAGCGCCATGTCCATGACCTTGTGGATCTTGCGGGCGAAGGTCTCGCCCAGCGCGCCGCCGAACACGGTGAAATCCTGGGAGAAGACGAACACCTTGCGGCCGTCGATCGTGCCCCACCCGGTGATCACCCCGTCGGTGTAGGGCCGCTCGGAGGCGTCGGCCGCCTGGCTGCGGGCGAGGAGGTCGAGCTCGTGGAACGACCCGGGGTCGAGCAGGTGCTCGATCCGCTCCCGGGCCAGCATCTTGCCCTTCTCGTGCTGGCGCTCCACGGCGTGGGGCGGCCCCGCGTGGTACGCCTCCTCCTTGCGCGCCTGGAGCTGCGCAAGCCGCTCGGTGAGCGGGTGGTCCGACATCGCGTTCAGTCTCCTCTGCGGGCGGCGCTCGCCGGGGTCGGCCCGGGCCGGTGCATGGGCTCAGAGGGTAGTGACGCTCCGGCGCCGGTTGCGAGCCGCCCCCTCGATCCACTCCTCGACTCGGCGCCGCGTGGTCGGGTCGAGCGGCTCGCCGAACGCGTCGCGGCTGAGCGCGTCGCCGACAGCGGCGAGCTCGGCCGCGCCCAGCAGGTCGGCCAGCGCCGCGCCGTACTCCGCGACGGTCTC
>JBJXGF010000361.1:0-8411 GCA_046153015.1 Acidimicrobiales bacterium
CGCCGCGCCTCAGCCGCCGCCGGCGGCCGCCTTCTCGCGGGCCTTCTTGGCCCGCTCCAGCAGGTGGGCGGGCACCTTGGACTTCGCGCCGGCCGGCTTCTCCTCGGCGGCCGGCTCGACCGCAACCGGCTTGGGCGGCGCCGCCGCGGCGGAGGCCGCCGCCTCGGCCGCGGCGGCCCGGTCGAGCTTGAACTGCTCCCAGCCTTCGGCGCGCACCAGCTTGTCGGCGCCGATCGAGCCGAGCTGGGCGCCGTTGTCGAAGAACACCCAGTAGCGCTGCCAGGTACGCGACCCGAGGCCGTTGACCAGCTTGACCTTGCCCTGCGTGCCTTCGGGCGCCCCAGGGATGTCGACCGTGACCACCACCCGATCGCCCTTGCGGAGCGGCCGGTCGAGTTCGCGCTTCTTGGCCATGCGGATCAAACGGTACCGTGCGCCGGCGGCGGTCAGGAAGACGTGCGCTGCTGGCCGAGGAACACCCCGGCCGCGGTGTCCGGGGCGGCGGCCGACTCGACGAAGGCCCGCCCGGGGTAGCCGCCGGCGGCGACGACCGCCTCGCGCCAGGGGCGCAGCAGGCCGACGAGCTCGTCGAGGTCCCCGCCGATCGCGTCGATGATCGGCGCCTGCTGGCGGTCGGTGGCCTCCTCCAGCTCCTCCCGGAACCGACGGCCGGCCTCGGTGACGCCCCGCTCATCGACCCAGCCCCGCTCGGCCAGCCGGGCGACCGCCCGGTCGAGCTCCTCGTCGGTCCAGCCCCGGGTCCGCACGTAGGTCTTGAGCCCGAGGCCCTGGCGCAGGTCGTTGAGGATGCAGGCCTCGGGCCCGGTGAGCCCGGCCGCGCTCCAGCCGGCCACGTGCGCGTCGCCCCGGTGCTCCCGGTAGAGGTCGCAGGCCCGCCACAGCGCGCCGAGGCGGCTCTCGGGCCAACCGAGCGAGCGCAGGCCGGCGAATAGCGCCTTGCCGGCCAGGTCGGCGGCCTCGACCCCGCGGCGCAGGATCGCGGCGGCCCGCTCCAGCTCGCCGGGTGAGGCCAGCGCGCCGATCATCCGCTCCAGTGCGGCCACCGCGCCCCGCTCCCGGGCCGCGAGCAGCGCCTCGGGGCTCGACCGGGCCCAGGCGTCCTCCACCGGGCCGACCACCAGGCGGGCCGGGAACACGCCGAACACCGCAGTGGCCACCTCGCCGGCCACCGCGCCCATGCACGCCGCCCGGGTGGCGTAGTACACGCCCCAGTCGAGCATCCGGACCCCGTTGCGCTCGTCGACCGGGTGGGGGAAGCCCAGCGCCTCGTACTCGGCGTGCGCCTCGGGAGCGAAGAACACCGACGCAGCGAGCGGCTCGGCCACATTGCGAAGGACTCGGGCGGGCGCGGTCACGCCCGCAGCCTAAACCGGCGCTGCGGCGGCGGGTCGGGCCGAGCCTGCCCGGCTCAGGGCTGGTGGTGGAGGATGCGCGTCGCCTCGGCGGAGGTGGCCACGGGACGGCCGCAGGCCTTTGCCAGCTCGACCACCTCGGCCACCAGCTCGGCGTTGGTGGGCGTGCGGCGGGCCCCCGACGGATCGAGGTAGTCCTCCAGCCCGACCCGCACGTGGCCGCCGCGCTCGATGGCGGCCTTGGCCAGGCCGCTGCCGACGGTGTCGCCGCCGACCGCGCTGACCATCCAGGTGATCGCCGCGTCGCCGAGCAGCTTGAGGTACACCTCGAGCGACCACTCTTCCGCGGGCAGGCCGGTCAGCGTGGTGGCGCCCATCAGGTAGAACTGCAGCTTGGCCGCCTTCGGGAGGCTGCCCCGGGCGTGGTGGGCGAGGGCCATGCGCAGGCAGCCCGGCTCGAAGATCGACACGTGGACCGGAAGGCCCCGCTCCGCGTTCCACGCGAACATCCAGGCGATGTCGACCGGGGTGTTCTCGTAGCACCACGGCGTGGGGCTGATCGAGCCGTCGGCCTTCACGCCGGCCAGGTTCACCGAGCCCGGGTCGGCCACGCCCATGCCCAGCACGCCGGCCTCGTACAGGTCGGCGAAGTGCTGGTAGCGGTCCTGGATCTTGATGCGCCCGGCGGCGCCGCCCGACATCGTCGGGTACAGGATCGCGTCGGGCCGGGCGGCCAGCACGGGGCCCCATGCGTCGAGGTACTTGGCCGCGGAGTGCCGCCCGTCGCCGCCGAGCACCACGTCGTCGGTGTGGTTGTGGACGATGGCGGCGCCGGCCTCCAGGCAGGCGAGCGCGTCGGCGGCGATCTCCTCCGCGCTCAACGGCACGTTGGGGTTTCGCCGCTTGGTGGCGGCCCCGTTCACGGCGGCTTCGATGATCAGCGGTTCCACGCGGCGAGAGCGTAGCCCCCGACCCCGCCGCCGGCTCGGGGGCTAGCGTTGCGCCATGACCGCCCGCCCGCCGATCAGCCTCGCCCACGCGGTGCTCTACGTGCGCGACCTCGACAAGATGATCGACTTCTACAGCCGGGTGCTCGGGTTCGAGGTGTCCGACCGCGGCCCGCTCGGCAACCGGGAGAACAGCCCCGAGATCGTGTTCCTGTCCCAGTCGCCCACCGACCACCACCAGATCGCGTTCCTGCCCCTGCGCAAGGACGACACGAACCGGTCGAACAACGTCGACCACCTCGCCTGGCGGGTCGCCTCGCTCGACGAGGTGCGCCGCTTCCGTGACCTCGTGAGCGCCGAGCCCGAGGTGAGCGACATCACGCCGATGAGCCACGGCAACGCGTGGTCGGTGTACTTCCGGGACCCGGAGGGCAACCGCCACGAGATCTTCTGCGACTCGCCCTTCGCCGTGAGCCAGCCCCAGGGCCGGGCGGTGGACCTCGACCTCTCGGTCGAGGCGCTGACCGCAGCGACCGAGGCCGAGTTCGGCGGCGAGCCCGGCTTCGGCGCCCTCGAGGAGTACTACGCCGGCCGGGCCGCCCGCCTGGGCAGCGGGAGCTGACGGTGGGCCAGCTCGTCACCTACCCGAGCAATGGGTCCGAGGGCATGGGCTGGCTGGCCGAGCCGGCCGAGCCCGGCCCCGGTCTGATCGTCATCCAGGAGTGGTGGGGCCTCGTCGACCACATCAAGGACGTAGCCGAGCGCTTCGCCGCCGCCGGGTTCTGCGCGCTGGCGCCCGACCTGTACCGCGGCGCCAGCACCGCCGAGCCCGACGAGGCCGGCAAGCTGATGATGGCGCTCGACCTGGAGCGGGCCGGCCGGGACATGGGCGGCGCCGTCGAGTTCGTGAAGCAGCATCCGAGCTGCTCCACCTCCACCGTCGGCGTCGTCGGCTACTGCATGGGCGGCGGGCTGTGCTTCGTGCTCGCCGCGCAGCGCCCCGACGACGTGAGCGCGATCGCCCCCTACTACGGCGCCATCCCGTGGCCTGAGCACGAGCCCGACTACGCCGAGATCCGGGCCGCCGTGCAGGGCCATTACGCGGAGAACGACGACTGGGCCTCCCCGGCGTTGGCCCGCGACCTCGAGGCCAGGCTGAAGGGGTACGGCCGCCAGGTGGAGATGCACGTCTACCCGGGGGCCCAGCACGGCTTCTTCAACGACGCGAACCCCGACGTGTACGACCCGGCGGCGGCGCAGCAGTCCTGGGAGCGCGTCGTCCCCTTCCTCAAAGGAGCGATCCGGCCGTGACCCACGAGCAGCACGCGGTGGTGTGGCCCCGCAGCGCCAAGACCGTCGAGCTGGCCCCGCTGGCGGCGCGGCCCGACACGCTCGAGAACAAGCGGGTGGCGTTCCTGTGGGACTACCTGTTCCGCGGCGACGAGATCTTCCCGCTGATCGAGCAGGCGCTGGCCGAGCGCTTCCCGGGCATCAGCTTCGTCGGCTACAAGGAGTTCGGCACGACCCACGGCGCCGGCGAGCACGAGGTGCTGGCCGGCCTGGCCCAGAAGCTGAAGGAGCTGGAGGTCGACGCGGTCGTCTCCGGCATGGGCTGTTGAGGCAGCTGCACGCCCGCCGTGCTGCGGGCATCCGCTGCTGCCGAGGCCGCCGGCGTCGCCTCGGCGTCGCTTGTCTGCGAGGGCTTCCTCGGCCAGGCCGCCACCACCGCGGTCGGCCTCGGAATGCCGAACCTGCCCGCCGCCCGCATGGTCGGCCACGTCGACACGCAGGTGGTGGAGGAGCTGACGGCCAACATCTTGACGGTCACGGTCCCCGAGCTCGTCGACTGCCTCACCCGCCAGCCTGACGACGCCGCGGAGATCGTGGAGCCCGAGGCCCGGGAGGTCGTCTTCGTCGGCGACTTCGACGAGGTCAACCGGCTCTTCTACGAGAACCGCTGGTCGGACGGCCTGCCGATCGTGCCGCCCACCGCCGAGCGGGTCGAGGCGTTCCTCGCCTTCTGCGACCTCGCTCCCGAGCACAGCCTCGGCCGGGTGCTGCCCGACAACCGGGAGTGCACGGTCTGGTCGGTGGCGGTGAACGGGGTGATGGCCGGCTGCCGGCCGGAGTACATGCCGGTGCTGGTGGCCCTGGCCGAGGCGATGGCCGACCCGGCCTACGGCGTGGAGCACTCCGGCAACACCCCCGGCGCCGAGACCCTGATCACGATCAACGGGCCGCTGATCGGCCAGCTCGGCTTCAACTACGAGCAGGGCGTGCTGCGCGACGGGTTCCAGGCGAACACCTCGATCGGGCGCTGGTGGCGGCTCTATCTGCGCAACGTGGCCGGGTTCCTGCCCCACCTCACCGACAAGGGCACCTACGGCAACACGTGGCGGGTCGTGCTCGCCGAGAACGAGGCCGTGCTGGCCCGCATCGGCTGGCCGCCCCTGGCCAGCGACTTCGGCTTCGCCCAGGGCGACAACGTGGTGACGATCTCCCGCTACACCGGCGGCGACGTGCTCGCCTCGGTGTTCGGCCAGCGGCCCGAGGAGATGGTCCCCTACCTCGCCGACGCGCTGGCCAAGCAGGCCGGCTGGGAGCTGGTCTTCACGATGGGCGTGGGCGACGGCACGTACCGCCCGCTGCTGCTGCTCTCGCCGATCCTGGCCGAGACCATCGCCAAGGCCGGCTGGAGCCGGGACCAGCTCAAGCGGGCGCTGTGGGAGGCCGCCCGGATCCCGGCGTGGAAGTTCGAGAAGTACCTCGGCGAGTGGACCAACCTGTACCCGGGGCGCCGCTCGCTGGAGGACTTCGTGAACATGCGCCGGGCCCCGCGGGTCTTCGCCGAGTCGAGCGACCCCAACCGGCTCGTGCCGCTCACCTGGGCCCCCGAGGACATCCTCGTGGCGGTCACCGGGGACCCTTTGCGCACCAACGCCTACGTGTTCTCGCACAACGGGATGCTCGGCTTTCCCACCGCGAAGCGGGTGCGGCTGCCCGAGCGCTGGGAGGCCAAGCTGGCCGCCGCCCGCCAAGGGTGAGCGGCGGGGCCGAGGCGCTCTGGGTGGTGCTGCCGCCCGGGCAGCGCCGCTCGGGCGAGTGGATCGACGACACGCTGCGCCGCCGCCTCGCCGAGCGGGGCCTCTCGGCCAAGGCGCCGGCGGCGGGCCGGTTCCCCCGCCAGCGGGTGGAGCTGTTCCGGGGGCCCGATGCGGCCGCCGCGGTGGACCGCGCCTTCTACGAACGGGGCTGGACCGACGGGCTGCCGATCGTGGCTCCCACCCTGGCGCGGGTCGAGGCGCTGGCCCGGGCGGCGGGGCGGGCGCTGGAGGACGATCTGGGCGAGCTGGCGCCGTTCGACGCGGTCGCCACCGTGGAGAAGGTGGCGGCCTGCGCGGCGATGGCCGGGTGCTGGCCCGAGCACTTCCCGCTGGTGGTGGCTGCGGTGGAGGCCGTGGCCTCCCCGGAGTTCAACCTGGCCGGCGTGCAGACCACCGACGAGAACGTGGCGCCGCTGCTGCTGGTGAGCGGACCGAGCGCCGCCGCCCTGGGGCTGAACAGCGGGTTCGGCGTGCTCGGTCCGGGTTGGCGGGCCAACGCAGTGATCGGCCGGGCGCTGCGCCTGGTGCTGCACTGCGTGGGCGGCGGCTGGCCCGCCGCGGTGTCCTACGCGGGCGCGGGGCAGCCGGGGCGCTACACGCTCTGCGTGGCCGAGAACGACGCGGTGTGCGCCGAGATCGGCTGGCCCACCGTGCGCGAGGAGCTCGGCTTCGGCGCCGGCGACGACGTGCTGGTGGTGCAGCGCGCCGAGACCGCGGTGAACGTGACCGGCGGGCTCGACGAGATCGCCTCGGTGATGAGCTCGGCGTGCTCGTTCTTCGCCGCGCTGCACCACGGGGTCAGCGCGGTGATGCTGGCCCCCTTCGTCGCCCGGGAGCTGGCCGCGCAGGGCCGGAGCAAGGCCGACGTGCGCGAGGAGCTGTGGCGGCGCGGCCGCCTGCCTGGCGAGCTGTGGCGCGGCTCGTGGATCCGCCGCCGGGTGCTGGGCGAGGCGACCGAGCGGACCGGGGGCTTGGAGGACCGCCAGGTGGTCCGCCGCCCGGAGGACCTGACCCTGTTCGTGGCCGGCGGCGACGCGCCGATCCCCCAGCACGTGTGGTTCCCGAGCTGGGGCTTCCCTCCCTGCCGCATCGCCCGGCCGGTGAAGGCCCCTGGCGGGGGCAGCGGCGGCGGGTGACGGCGCGAGCGGCTGCGAGGGGCGTTGCGGCGCCCCCCGCAGCGTGGTCGCTCGCCCGCGACTCCCCCACATGGGCTGCGGATGGACGACGTGCCGATCGCTGACGCGATCGTGGGGTTAGTGGCGCGCCGCGCCGGGTCGGTTCCCGTGGTTCGTCGCGACGTCGCGACGCTCAGGGAAGGGACAGCGCGGCTCGCAGTCCGGCCTCGACGCGGGCCGCGGCGGACCCCGCCCGTTCGTCGCCCTCGCCCGGCGCGTGCTCGGGGCAGATCACGCGATACGGGCGCTCGGCGCCGAGATGCGCCGCCCACTCGGCCCGGCTGAGGTTGCGCCCGGCCAACGCGCACGCGGCCGGGAACAGGCCCTCGAGCACCGGCACGAGGTAGACGATGCCCTCGAAGGTGGCCACGGCCACGCTGGCCCCGTCGGGGGCGAAGGCCAGGTCGAACGCCAGGTTCTTGCGGAACGGCGCCGTCTCGGCTCGCCGCTCGGCCACGTTCCAGATCGTCACCACGCCGTCGATGGCCGCCACGGCGAGGCGGCGGCCGTCGGGGCTCCACCCGAGCCCCATCAGCGGCAGGGGCCGGTTGGTGAGCGTGACCGGCGCCGCCGCGAGGGCGGCCGGGTCGTACAGCGCCACCGCGCCGTTGGTGAGCGCGGCGGCGATGCGGCGGCCGTCCGGGCTGAACGACAGACCCGTGGCCCGCGCCGGGAGCTGGACCTCGTCGGCCTGGCCGCCGTTCGCGTCCCAGAGGCGGAGCGCCTCGTCGTAGCCCACGCTCGCCACCACCGCGCCGTCGGGCCGCCACGCAACGGCGCTCACCGCGCTCTCCGCCCCCGCCTTGACCGGCCCGTGGGCGCCGAGCCTCGTGCGCTGCCCGGTCGCCACGTCCCACAGCTCGACGGCGTTGGCCTGGCCGCCGGCGGCCAGGCGGCCCCCGTCGGGGCTGAACGCCAACGAGTTCGTGTACCCCTCGGCTCGCAGCACGTGGCGGACCGCGCCGGTGGCGGCGTCCCACACCCGCACCGCGAAGTCGTCGCTGCCGGCGGCCAGCAGGGCGCCGTCGGGGCTCCAGGCCAGGCGGCGCAGCCAGTCGTTGTCCCAGTTCGGCGTGGCCCAGGGGGTCACGTGCCGGTCCTCGATCCGCAGCAGCTCGCTGCCGGCGCGGTCCCACACCCGCACGGTGCGATCGAAGCCGGCGGTGGCCACCCGCGCCCCGTCGGGCCGCCACGCGACGCCCCACACGGCGCAGAACCGTTGGTCCCACTCCCGCTCGGGTGTGCTCCCCGGCCCGCAGAAGCTCTGCTCGTGGCCGCGCAGCTCACGCCAGCTCCCCGCCGCGTCCCAGAGCTGCACGGTGTGCTCGCTGCCGGCGGAGAGCAGGCGGTCCTCGCTGCGAAAGGCCAGGCCCTCGACCGGGCTCGGGTGGCCGGCGAGGCGGCGGACCTCGTCCCCCCGGCGGCGGTCACGGGCCAGGTCCCACAGCACGATCGAGGCGTCGCCGCCGTCGCGTACGTTGGCGCCGCCGCCGCCGGCGGCGAGGCGCTGGCCCGATGGGCTCCACGCCAGCGCCCGCACCCGCTGGGCCGTGCGCAGCTCGGCCGGCTGCCCGTTGCTGTCCGGCGCGGGCGCGCCGGCGGCGAGATCGACGATGCGGACCACGCCCCGGTGCGCCCCGGGCGGCAACGACTCCGCCGATGCGAGCTCGCCGCCGATGGCCAACCGGCGCCCGTCGGGCGACACGGCGAGCGCGCCGACCCAGCCGAGGGCGTCGGGCGCGAAGCCGCCCTCGGGGAGGCTCGCCGCGTCGGGCCGCCCGAGCGTCCAGCTCCGGACCTCGCCGGCGCCGG
>JBJXGF010000362.1:0-3542 GCA_046153015.1 Acidimicrobiales bacterium
CGGCTGCGGCGCCGGCTGCGGCTGCCACGGGTAGGCCGAGATGGAGCAGCGCCGCTACGGCCGCACCGGCCACCTCTCCTCGGTGGCGATCCTCGGGGGCGCGGCGTTCAGCCGCAACGTGTCGCCCGCCGAGGCCGAAGCCGGCTTCGCCCTCGCCATGGAGCGGGGCGTCAACCACCTCGACATCGCCCCCGCCTACGGCGACGCCGAGCGCCTGATCGGCCCGCTTCTCGAGCCGGTGCGGGACCGCTGGTTCGTGGGGTGCAAGACCGGGCGGGCCTCCGCCGACGGCGCCCGGGCGCAGCTCGAGGAGTCGCTGCAGCGGCTGCGCATCGACCGCTTCGACCTGTACCAGCTCCACGGCGTGACCGACCTGGCCGAGCTCGACCGCCGGTCGGGCGCCGCCGAGGTGATGCTGGCCGCCCGCGACGAGGGGCTCACCACCTACGTGGGCATCACCGGCCACGACCTCGGCGCGCCCCGCGCCCACCTGGAGGCGGTGCGCCGATTCGATCTCGATTCGGTGCTCTTCCCCATCTACCCGCGGGTGTGGGCCGATCCGGTCTACCGGGCCGACGCCATGGAGCTGCTGGCCGAGTGTCAACGCCGCGACGTGGGGGTGATGGTGATCAAGGCCGGCGCCCGCCAACCCTGGGCGGGCGAGGCGCCCGACCGCAACACGTGGTACCGGCCCTACACCGATCTCGCCTCGCTGACTCGCGGGGTGCGGTTCGCGCTGTCGATCCCCGGCGTGTGCGGGTTCTGCACCCCGGGAGACCTGGCGCTGCTGCCCACCGTGCTCGACGCGGCCGAGGCCGCCGGCGCGGCCGGGCCGATGAGCCCGGAGGAGCAGGAGGCGGCGATGGCCGCGATGGGCGACGAGGCGCTGATCTTCCCGCTGGCCGAGCACGCCGTGCTCAGGCGGTAGCGCTCATGGCCGAGCACAGCAGCGACCGCACCGCGGGCTACCGCTTCGTGCGCTACGAGGTGGCCGACCACGTGGCCCTCGTCACCGTGGAGCGCCCCGAAGCCCGCAACGCACAGAGCCGGGTGCTGCTCGAGGAGCTCGACCACGCCCTGCTCCGGGCGGGCGACGACCTCGAGGTCCGGGTGATCGTGCTCGCCGGCGCGGGGGACCACTTCTCCGCCGGCCACGACCTCGGCTCCGCCGACGAGCTGGCCGACCAGGAGCGCCGGCCGTGGCGGCGGGGCATCCGCGGCTGGTACGAACGCACCTACGACCAGTTCTACGCCAACACAATGCGCTGGCGGAACATCCCCAAGCCCACGGTGGCCGCGGTGCAGGGCTACTGCATCTTCGGCGGCTGGATGATCGCCTCGGCCATGGACGTGATCTTCGCCGCCGACGACGCCATGTTCCTCGGCAGCCACTTCCAGTACTTCTCGCTGCCCTGGGACCTGCCGCCCCGCAAGGTCAAAGAGCTGCTGTACGAGAGCCGCTTCATCGACGCCGCCGAGGCGGCCGAGCTCGGCCTCGTGAACCGGGTCGTGCCCCGGGCCGAGCTGCTCGAGGTCACCCTCGAATGGGCGGGCCGGGTGGCGCAGAACGACCCGTTCCAGCTGCGCATGACCAAGCTGGCCGTGAACCACGCGGAGGACGTGCAGGGCCTGCCCGCCCACCTCGAGGCGGCCCACGCCATGTACGTGCTCGGCCGGCTGGGCGAACGCGACCCCGACTCGGTGGTGCGCGACACGGGCGGCGCGAAGCGCCGGCCGATGGTGCAGGTGGCGCTGGAGAACTACGCCCGCCAGAAGGGCGCCCCGGCTGATGGGTCCGGGGGCGCAGCCCCCGGTCAAGGCCAGTGAGCAGGAGCGGCGCTGGTAGGTTGGCGGCGGGGGAGAGGGAGGCTCATCGATGACGATCACCCACAGCGCGCCAGCGGCCGGGTACGAGCGGATCTCGGTGGCGCCGCTCACCTGCGCCATCGGCGCCGAGGTGGAGGCCGTGCAGCTCCACGAGCTGGACGAGGAGGCCTTCGCCGAGCTGCGCCGCGCCTGGCTCGAGCACAAGGTGCTGTTCTTTCGCGACCAGCAGATGTCGACCGCGGAGCACGTGGCGTTCGGGCGGCGCTTCGGCGAGCTCGAGGTGCACCCGTTCCTGCCGCACGTGGCCGAGCACCCCGAGGTGATCATCTTCGAGTCCACCGCGGACAAGCCGCAGGCGGCGGAGTCGTGGCATTCCGATGTGTCGTTTCGCCCCACCCCGTCGATGGGCTCGATCCTGCGCAGCCGAGTGTCGCCCGCCGTGGGGGGAGACACGCTGTGGGCGAACATGGAGCGGGCCTACGACGACCTGCCCGATTCGCTGAAGGCCCGCATCGAGGGGCTGAGCGCGGTGCACACGATCCGCAAGACCTTCGCCCGCGGGCTGTCGGGCGAGGCGCTCGAGAAGGCGCTGGCCGAGCACCCCGACCAGGTGCATCCGGTGGTGCGCACCCACCCCGAGACCGGCCGGCGCTGCATCTACGTGAACCGCAACTTCACCTCGCACGTGGTCGGCCTCGAGCCCGAGGAGAGCCGCGAGCTGCTGCGCCGCCTCTACGAGCGGGCGAGCTACCCGCAGCACCAGTGCCGCTTCCGCTGGCGGGCCGACAGCGTGGCGCTCTGGGACAACCGGTGCACGCAGCATTACGCTTCGCCCGACTTCTTCCCCCAGCACCGGCGGATGGAGCGGGTGACGATGGTCGGCGACCGCCCCGCCTAGAGCCGTCGTCCCAGCCGTCGTCAGAGCCTTCGAAAGGACCGGGTCCCCCACACATGGCGCCACGCGAGCGGCTTCGCCTGCTCCACACCTCCGACATTCACCTGGGCGCAGAGGTGCGCCAGCAGTGCGGCGAGCACCGGGCCGGGTGCATCTGCCCGATCCTGGCGCTGCGCGACCTGGTGGTCGAGAAGGGGGCCGACGCGCTGTTGATCGCCGGCGACCTGTTCGACCACGGCCGGATCAAGCCGGCGATGGCGCAGGACGTGTTCGAGGTGCTGGCGGGTCTCGACGTGCCGGTGGCCCTGCTGCCCGGCAACCACGACGTGCACGACGACGACGGGCTGTATCGCCGGTATCGCAGCCACGTCGACGAGGCCGGGGTGGTGCTGCTCGACGACGCGGCCGGCAGCGGGACGACCCTGCTCGACGGCTCGCTGCACCTCTGGGGGCGGGCCATGGACGAGCACTCGCCGAAGTTCCGCCCGCTCGACGCGCCGCCGGAGCGCAGCACCGACGAGTGGTACGTGGTGATGGCCCACGGGCACTACGTGGCCGGCGGGGAGAAGGACCCCGACTGGATGATCCGCTCCTCGCCGATCACCCCCGCGCATGTCGACGCCACCGGCGCCGACTACGTGGCGCTCGGGCACTGGCATCGGCTCTGCCCGCTGGCCGAGGCCTGCGTGCCGGCCTGGTACGCGGGCACGCCGTCGTCCACCTATGCGCCCGGCACCGCCATCCTCGTCGAGCTCGAGCACGGCAAGCCGGCCGCCGTGGAGCCGCTCTCGGTCACCGCGCCGGCCGCGGGCTGCGCCGC
>JBJXGF010000364.1:0-15358 GCA_046153015.1 Acidimicrobiales bacterium
CGCCTCCCGCTCGGCCCGCAGCAGGCGGCCCGGGAGCTGGGGCGCCACCAGCGCGCCGGCCCGACGATCGGATGCGAGCTCGGCGCCGACGGCCGCCGCGCCGAGGGCGAGGAGGGCGGCGTTGCGGGGGACGGCGACGAGCCACGCCTGGCGGCGCACCCGCCACCCGTCGCGGCCTGAGGCGAGCGCCTCGGCCCAGGCGAGCACGGCCGCCGGGCCGGCGCCGGTTGGTGGGCCCTCGTCGGGTTCGGCGGCCAGGCCGAGGGCGGGGTTCGCCGCCGCCTCGCCGGCCCGCCGCACCCGCCAGGGCGGGCCGGCCAGCTCGACCGGCGCCAGCACCAGCGGGCTGCAGCGGCGCACGCCGGTGCCCGCCTCCACCCAGTCGAGCCGCCACAGGCCGAGCGCCAACGGCGCCGGGTCGCCGGCGCCGCGCCGGCGACGGTCGAGCCAGCGCAGCTGCGCCAGCTCCTGCTCCAAGCCCTCCGGGCGCTGCGCCGCGGCCAGCAGCACCGACTCCTCTGGCGGGGCCTCGTTCGGCGGGTCGGCCGGGTCGGGCGCCAGCCGCCACGTGCCGTGCTGCGTCTCGGCCAGCGCCAGCAGCGCCTCGTCCGAGTTGGCCATCAGCTCGACCGTGGGCATGGCCAGCGCCGCGCCGAGGTCCACCAGCGGGCCGCCGAACGCGAGCAGACCGGGCCGGTCCGCCTCCAGGGCGCGCCGCACCAGACGCGCGTGGTCGTCGTGCTGGGCGTCCTGCGCTGCGGGCATCGTGGCCGGGCTCCTAGCCCCAATCGGTCAGGTCAGAGCATTCAATCCAGCGGCCGCGGTCGACGCACCACCGTGTCATGGGCTGTCACCCGATTTACACGGCTTTCAGGCTCTTTCCGTGCAATCGGCGCCCTCGACGCCCGCGAAGTCGCTGTTAACAGGCTGTTGACAAAGGCGAGACCCCTTCGTCATACTCCTGTGACAGTAGGCACAGGCAGCACCGCATCACGCAGGTGCGCTCGTGCAGCAGCCTGCGGTTGGCGGCGTATCTCTCGGGGGAAGGTGCGCCGCCAACCGTCCTCCCTTTTTCCGGCCGTCAGTTCCGGGGCGGGTACGGCGTCGCCGGGCCGAAGGCGTACCGGTACCACCTGAGGTACTGCGTGAGCGAGCTCGGCAGGTCTCGGCGGGCCACGCCGAGCTGGCGGTCGAGCCAGATCGTGGGCAGCTCGGCCACCGGCAGGCGACAGCGGCGGGCCTTGGCCACCAGCTCGAGGCCCACCTCGAAGCCGGCCGTGCTCTCGATGCCCACCGCCAGCACGAACGGCCGGGAGTACGCCTTGAAGGAGTTGGTGGCGTCGTGCGTGCCGACCCGGGCCAGCCAGCGCAGGCTCAGCCCGGCCGCCCGGGAGAGCAGACCCTTCAGGTAGGGGCCGCCCACCTGCTGGCCGCCGCGCATGTAGCGCGAGGCGGCGGCCACCACCACCCCGCGTTCGACCAGGCGGGTCAGCGGGCCGATCTGGGCCGGGTCGTCGCAGCCGTCGGCCATCGTCACCACCACCACATCGGCGGCGGCGTGGTCGAACCCGGAGCGGATGGCGGCCGCCGGGCCGCTCCCGCGGGTGTTGCGCACGGCCCGCACGCGGGGGTCCCGCTCGGCGTAGCTCTCGGCGCCGAGCGCGATCGGCTCGCCGGGCTCGTCGTAGAGCACGAGCACCTCGCAGGCGAGGTCGGCGTGCTCGAGGATGCGGTCGAGGCACGCCGTGATCTCGGCGCCGGCGCCCGCCCCCCACGCGATCACCAGGACCGACACCCGCACACCCTCGGGCGGGTGGAGCGAGGCGGGCAACGGGAAGGGGGCGGAACGGGGCCGGTCCATCGGGCGGCCCAGCCTACCCACCGGCTAGAACCTGGCGGCATGACCACCACCGTCCTGGCCGAGCGGCGCGGCCCTGTGGAGCTGCTCACGCTCAACCGGCCCGACCGGCTCAACGCCATCAACCCGGAGCTGGCGACCGCGCTGTCGTGGCGGCTGGCCCGGGTGCGGGCCGACCGGGAGGTGCGGGCCGTGGTGCTCACCGGCGCCGGGCGGGCGTTCTGCGCCGGCGCCGACATCGCCGCCATGCAGGCCATGGCCGGGCCCGACGAGTTCGACCGCTGGCTGGGCCTCGTCAACACGGCGATGAACGAGCTCGAGGAGCTCGACGTCCCGGTGATCGCGGCCATCAACGGGCTCGCCTTCGGTGGGGGGCTGGAAGCGGCGTTGGCCTGCGACCTGCGGGTGATGGCCGAGACCGCCTCGCTGGGCGTCCCCGAGATCAGGATCGGGGTGCTGCCTGGCGCCGGGGGCACGCAACGGCTCCCGCGCCTCGTGCCCGAGGCCGTCGCCAAGCACATGATCTTCACCGGCGAGCCCATCTCGGCCGGCGAGGCCCACCGCCTCGGCCTCGTGAACCAGGTGACCGCGCCCGGCGACGTGCTCGACGCCGCGTTCGCCCTCGCCGACCAGCTCGCCGCCCTGGCGCCGTTGGCGCTGGCGGAAGCGAAGCGGCTGGTGCGCGCCGCCGGCGAGTCGGATCTGCGCACCGGCCTCGCCTTCGAGCGCCGGGCCGACGTGGCGCTCTACGCCACCGAGGACCGGGTGGAGGGCATGGGCGCGTTCCTCGAGAAGCGCCCGCCGCTGTTCCGAGGACGCTGAACCGTGCCGGCCGCGCTCGTGACCGGCTCCTCGCGCGGCATCGGACGCGCCGTGGCCCTGGCGTTGGCCGCCAAGGGGGCCGACGTGGCGCTGCACTACCGGCGCGACGAGGCCGCCGCCCACGAGGCCGCCGCCGCGGTGGCGGCCCTCGGTCGGCGAGCGGTGATCCTGCGGGCCGAGCTGGCCGAGGAGGGCGCCGCCGGCCGGCTGGTCGACGCCGCGGTCGACGCGTTCGGCCGGCTCGACTCGGTGATCGCCAACGCCGCATCGACCGCGTTCAAGCCGCTGCTCGAGGCCGGCCGCCGCCACGCGGCGCGCACGTTCGAGACCGTGGTCTACTCCTTCCTCGAGCTCGCCCAGGCGGCGTCCCCCCACCTCGGCGACGGCGGGCGGCTGGTGACCGTGTCGGGCTTCGACACGATCCGGGCGCTGCCCGACCACGGCCTGCTCGGCGCGGCCAAGGCGGCGCTCGAGCAGCTCACCCGCTACCTGGCGGTCGAGCTCGGCCCGAGGGGGATCACGGTGAACAGCGTGATGCCCGGCTACGTCGACACCGCCTCGGCCCGCTTCTACGCCGACACCTCGCTGCCCGGCGGCTGGGAGGCGGCGGCCCGGGGGTGGGCGGCGGCCACGCCGCTCGGCCGGGTGGCCGACCCCGCCGACATCGCCGACGTGGTCGCGTTCCTCTGCTCACCCGAGGCCCGCTGGCTCACCGGCCACGTGCTGGTGGCCGACGGCGGCCTCACCCTGCGCTGAGCGGACCAGCCAGTAGGGTCCCCGGGATGGAGCCGTGGTTCACCGCCGAGCAGGAGGCGTTCCGGAGCGAGCTGCGCCGGTTCGGCGCCGAGCAGCTCGCCCCCCATTACCAGGCCGACGACCGCACGGGGGTGCTGCGCCCGGAGCTGCGCCGGGCCATGGCCGGCCTCGGCCTGCTCGGCCTGCGCATCCCCGAGGAGTACGGGGGGCAGGGCGCCGACTGCGTGACCACCGGCCTGGCCGAGGAGGAGGTGGCGATCGCCGACTTCAACGCCAGCTACCTGATCCTGCTCACCGTGCTGTGCAGCCAGATCATCGTCGACGCGGCCGACGACCGGCAGAAGGCGCAGTGGCTGCCCCAGATCGCCAACGGCGAGCACCTGCCGGCCTTGGCGCTCACCGAGCCCGACCACGGCTCCGACGCGGCGCGCCTCGGGCTGCGGGCCGTGCGCGACGGCGCCGGCTGGCGCCTGGAGGGCGAGAAGACCTCGATCACGTTCGGGGCGTATGCCGAGACCGCGGTGGTCTTCGCCCGCACCGGCGGCGAGGGCGCTCGCGGGGTCAGCGCGTTCTACGTGCCCCTCGACGAGCGCTACGTGTCCCGCTCCGCCTTCGCCGACCTCGGCTCGCGCTCCACCGGCCGCGCCGCCCTGCACTTCGACGGGCTGCCCGCCCCCGCGGGAACCCTGATCGGCGCGGAAGGCGCCGGCTTCGTGCAGGTGATGCAGGGGTTCGACTATTCACGGGCGCTGATCGGGCTCATGTGCGTGGGCTGCGCCAGCGCCAGCATGGCCGAGGCGTGGGAGTACGTGAAGCAGCGCCAGGCGTTCGGCCAGCCCATCGGCAGGTTCCAGGGGGTGGCGTTCCCGCTCGTGGAGCACGAGACCCTGCTGCGCGGGGCGCGCCACCTCTGCTACGAGGCGCTGTGGAAGAAGGACCGCGGCCAGGAGCACGCGGTCGAGTCGAACATGGCCAAGTGGTTCGCGCCCAAGATCGCGGTCGAGGCCGCCCACCAGGCGCTGCTCACCTTCGGCCACGCCGGCTGGTCCGAGGAGTCGCCGCTGCCCCAGCGCATGCGGGACATCATCGGCCTCGAGATCGGCGACGGCACGGCCCAGATCGCCAAGCTGGTGGTGGCCAGGCGCATCCTCGGCCGCGAATACGCCCCCTGACCGGCCGCGCCGGCCGGTTGTGGCGGGTTGTTCGCGCCGACCCGAGTAGACCGCCCCGCGGGGCCGGCAAAAGCCCTGGTAGAAACGTTGCACGCGCGGTCCATACTCGGGGCCGCGCACACAACCCGCCACAACCGCGGATTCCGCGCCGTGTTAGTCCTGCATCCAGCGGTAGCGGGTGCCTTCGCCGAGGGGCGCGAAGCTGGGCGGGCGGCGCTGGAGGAAGCTGCCGATGCCCTCCTTGGCGTCGGGGCCCCCGCCCGACTCGCGCATGACCGCCACCGCCTCGGCCAGGGCGGCGTCGTTGTCGAGGAACGACTCCCGGTTGATCTGGCGCTTGATCGTGGCCATCGACGCCGGCGACACGTTGGCGGCCAGGTCGGCGGCGTAGGCGGCGGCCTCGGCCAGCACCTGGTCGGGCTCGCACACCCGGTGCACGAGGCCCAGGGCGAGGGCCTCGTCGGCGTCGATCACCCGGGCCGAGAGCAGCAGGTCGAGGGCCACGGCCCGCCCGGCAATCTGGGTGAGCAGCCACGAGATGGCGTACTCGGCGATGAGGCCGCGGCGGGCGAACGCGGTGGTGAGCTTGGCCCCGCGGGCGGCGAAGCGGACGTCGCACTGCAGGGCGTGCACGAGGCCCACCCCGGCGCAGGCGCCGTTGATGGCGGCGATCGTCGGCTTGGGGATGCCGAGCGGGTAGTTGCCCGGGATCTTGCTGTTGGGCAGCGGCTCGGCGTCGCCGCCCCGCTCGCCGGACAGATCGGCGCCCACGCAGAACGCGGCGCCGGCGCCGGTCACCACGATCGCTCGCACCTCGCGGTCGGCGGCGGCCTGGCCGAGGCGTTCGAAGAAGGCCAGCTCGAGGTCGCCGGTCATGCCGTTGCGGCGTTCGGGCCGGTTGAGGGTGAGCTGCGCCACCCCGTTCGTCACCTCGTACAGGCACAGCTCGGCGCGATCCATGGCCGGAGCCTAGTGAAGGCCCGGCGCCCGGGCGCTCCCGCTCAGACCCGCGCCCAGGCGCCGATCACGGTGGGCAGCACCTGCACGCCGTTGCGCTCGACCACCTCTCGGCGCAGGCGCGCCTCGAGCCCGGCGAGCTCGATGTCGTCCACGCCGGGCACGCCGAGGGCCCGCAACGCCGGCAGCAGGCTGGCCACGGTCTCGGCGAGGTAGGCGTAGCCGGGCCAGTCCTCGCCGCCGCCGAGCGGCGCCTCGAGCCTGAGCTGCGGGTCGGGCAGGCCGGCTTGGCGGAACATCCCGTACAGCGACAGGCCGAGGTTGGCGACCGGGCCCTCGCCGGCGGTGGCCGCGGGGAAGAGCGCCGTGGGGAAGAGCACCGCGGCGAGCCGATCGTGCGTCGGCGTGGGCGGGTGGGCGAAGCAGCGGGCGCTCACGCTGTAGTCGCTGTCCTGCACGGCGAGGACGCCGCCGGGGCGCAGGTGGGCGGCGGCGCGGCGCAGCACCTCCACCGGGTCCTCGGTGTGCATCAGGATCCAGCGGCCGACCACGGCGTCGAAGCGCTCGGGCAGGTCCAGCCGGCTCACGTCGGCGGTCCGCGCTCCACCTGCTCCCAGCCCGCCGACGCGGCCCGCTGGCGGGCGGTGGCGAGGATCGCCTCGTCGGCGTCGACGCCGACCACCCGGCCACGCGGGCCCACGAGCTCGGCCACGAGCAGCGACACGTCGCCGGCGCCGCAGCCGAGGTCGAGGACCGTCATGCCGGCGGCGATGCCGGCGCCGACGAAGAACGCCCGGGTGAGCGGCGCGTAGAGCTGATGCTGGCGCATGAGCCGCCGGGTCTCGGCGGCGGAGCGGGGCAGCCGGTAGGAGGATCCGGAGCTGTTCATGAGCCGGGTACGGCCGGCGCTGCCCGCCGGTTCGCCGACGGTAGGCTCGCCGCCCATGGCCAACGACCACGGACGGCTCCCCAAGGCAGACCCCGCCGCCCTGCCGGAGGAGACTCGCCGCCGGCTCGACACGTGGTACGACAAGGCCTACGAGGACGACAACCTGTTCCTCACCCTGGCGGCCAGCCCCCCGGCGCTGGAGCTGTTCCTGCACTGGGTGCGGTTCATCTACAGCGGCGAGTCGAGGGTGGAGCCGGCCACCGCCGAGCTGTGCCGCATCCGCTCGGCGGCGCTCACCCAGTGCGTGCATTGAAGCCTGGCCCGCAGCGCATCGTTGATGCGCAAAGGACTCACCGAGGCGATGGCGCAGGCGGCGATCGGTGATCTCGACGAGGCCGACCTCCCGCCCAAGACCATCGCCGCGCTGCGCCTGGTCGACTGCCTCACCGGGCCCCGCGCCGCCATCGACGACGCCGTCTACGCCGCGGTGCGGGAGCACCTCGACGAGCGGGAGATCCTCGACTACGCGACCGCGATCGGGGTCTGCCACGGCTGGCAGCGGATGATCGAGGCGCTCGGCATCAGGCAGGACTTCTGGTCCGAGGCGACGCCGCTGCCGTGGCAGGAGCGCCCGGCGGCGCAGTAGGCCAGACTGCGGCCATGGCAGTCACCGCGCCCGCACAGCCCTTCACCGTCCACGTGGCCGACGAGGTGCTCGAGGACCTCCGCTACCGGCTCGAGCACACGCGCTGGCCGCTCGACTACAACAACGACGACTGGCGCTACGGCGCCAACCGGGCCTACCTCGAGTCCTTCGTCGACTACTGGGCGCACGAGTTCGACTGGCGGAAGATGGAGGCGCAGATCAACGCGTTCGCCAACTTCCGCTGCGAGATCGACGGGATCCCGATCCATTTCATCCACGAGAAGGGCAAGGGCCCCAACCCGATCCCGGTGATCCTCACCCACGGCTGGCCGTGGACGTTCTGGGACCTCAACGCCGTGATCCGCCCGCTGTCGGACCCGGCCAGCTTCGGCGGCGACCCGGCCGACGCGTTCGACGTGATCGTGCCGTCCCTGCCCGGCTACGGGTTCTCCACCCCGCTCACCACGCCCGGGGTGAACTCGATCACCACGGCCGACCTGTGGCACACGCTGATGACCGAGGCGCTCGGCTACTCCCGCTACGGCGCCCAGGGCGGCGACTGGGGCGCGATCGTGAGCGCGCAGATGGGCCACAAGTACGCCGACGAGCTCTACGGCGTGCACCTCACCCTGCCGGCGCTGCCGGGGCCCGACGCCAAGTGGAGCCTGCTCAAGCCCGAGGCCTACGGGCCCGGCGAGGAGGGCTGGTACGACCGGTACCGCAGCAAGTGGGACTCGACCACCGTGCACATGAGCGCGCACTCCCGCAGCCCCCAGACGCTGGCGTTCGCGTTCAACGACTCCCCGGTGGGGCTGGCGGCGTGGATCATCGAACGCCGGCGGGCGTGGGGCGACACCGGCGGCGACGTGGAGAGCCGCTTCTCGAAGGAGTTCCTCGCCACCACGCTCACGATCTACTGGGTGACCGAATCGATCGGCACGTCGATGCGCTACTACTGGGAGCGGGCCAACGCCCACTGGCAGCCCAGCCATGACCGCAAGCCCACCGTGGAGGCGCCCACCGGCATCCCCGTGTTCCCGGGCGAGCTGATCCTCATGCCCCGCAGCATCGCCGAGAAGGCCTCCAACCTCGTGCACTGGACCATCCAGCCCGAGGGCGGCCACTTCGCCCCGGCGGAGGTGCCCGATCTGGTGGTGGCCGACGTGCGGCAGTTCTTCCGCAAGCTGCGGTGATCGTGCGGCGAAAGCCGACGGCTACACGATCACCGCGTCGACCGCCAGCTCGAGCTCGCCGAGCGCGGTGACCGTCGAGCCGGGCAGGGCGACCAGCGCCTCGAGGTAGACGCCGGCCTCCGGGTCGGGCCGGCGGTGGATCTCGATCCGCCGCCGGTTCAGGTCGACCAGCCACACCTCGGGGATGGCGGCGTGGGCGTAGAGGGGGAGCTTGCGGTCGCGGTCGTAGCGCCAGCTCGTGTCGGCCACCTCGATCACCAACGCCACGTCGGCCGGGCCCGGGTGATCGGCCGTGTAGTCGCCCGCCGCCCGCAACACGGCGAGATCGGGCTCGGGCTCGGTCCGGTCGTTCAGCGCGATCGGGCCCTGGACCCGCACACGCCAACGGCGGGAGTCGAGCCCCTGCACGAAGAGGAGGGTGAAGCGGTCCACCGCGTCCTGATGACGGGCGCCCAACGGCGACAACTCGACGACCTCCCCGCACAGCAGCTCGACCCGGATGTCGCGGAAGAGCCCTGTTTCGTTGGCGAGGCGCCACTCGTCGCGGCTGAACAGGTGCGGGCGCGGCTCCGAGGCGAGGGCCATGGCAACGATGGTACGAGCTCAGCGGTCGTGCTTGGTCAGCGGTCGGGCTCGGTCACCCGTCGAGCTGGAGGCCGGCGATGGCGGCCTCCACCGTGGTGCCCTTGAAGAACTCGGGGTTCGTGCCCGCGTAGAGCCGGGCGGTGTTCACGAACACGAAGTCCCGGAAGTCGGCGTCGGTGAGCAGCTCGTGCTCCACCAGCTCGTAGGCCTCCTCGAGCACCTCGCGCATGTCGGGCACGTCCCAATGCCCGATGTCGGAGCTGAACACAGCCCGGATCGTCTGCCCGAACGGGTTGGCCTTGGCGGCGAAGGCCCACGCGTTGACCGGGTCGTCCGCCTCGCAGCCGAAGTAGAAGTTGGGCACGAACCGGGCGGCGATGTCCTCGGGCTGCACGATCCCGGCGGCGGCGAAGTCGTCGAGGCGGTTCGGGTCCTGCAGGCCGGGCCCGAGGCGCCGCCAGGGGTCCTCGAGCTGGTCGGGCGCGGTGAGCGAGGCCATGCGGCCCTCGGCGTACTGCTCGAACAGCTCGCCCCACATCGCCTTGTCGAAGCGCTCCGGGTCGTAGTTGGCCACCCGGCCCCCGCCCCGCTTGTCGAAACGGCCGACGAGGCCGGCGAAGAGGTCGACCCCCCAGCCGACGCCGCCCTCGAGGAAGCCGAAGCGCAGCGTCGGGAACCGCCGGGTGACCCCGCCGAAGAACAGCGCCTTGCAGATGGCCTCGCTGGCGGCGGCGAAGTGCCCCACGTGGTTGTACATGTAGGTGCTCGGCGACATCCGGCTGCCCCAGCCCATGCCCCCCGAGTGGAAGGTGGGGGCCAGGCGCAGCTCGACGCATTTGGCCCACACGGGGTCGTAGTCGTAGTCGCTGTCGAGGGCGAACACGTCGAGGTAGGCGCCCTGGCGGCGATCCTGGATCGGGCGGATCACGTGACTCGCCATCACGATCGTCTTCAGGCCTTTCCCGGCGGCGAACTCCAGCTCCTCGACCGCCTCGGCCGGAGTGTGCATGGGGATCACCGCAGCCGGGGTCATCCGATCGGCGTGGGGGCCGAACACCTCGGCGATGTAGGTGTTCCAGGAGCGGCACGACCCGCGGCGCAGCTCCTCGTCGGAGAGGTGAGCGGCGCCCAGCCCGTTCGACGGGTAGAGCACCGCGTAGTCCAGCCCGATCTCGTCCATGCGGGCGCGCAGGAGCCGGGGCAGCACCGAGGTGGCCGAGTCGAGCGTGTTGGCCGAGGGCAGCGCCCACCACGGGGGCCGGGTGTAGCGGCGGGCCTGGCGCTGCGCATCGGACAGCGCGTACCAGCGGGGGTGGCGCACCCCGTAGTGGTCGACCAGTCTCTGGCCGCCCACCTCGCGCATGATCTCGAGCATCAACGGCATGTACTCGACGTAGTGCCCGTCGGCGTCGAGCACCGGATGGCTCAGGCGGCTGCGGATCTCGGCCGAACGGGTGGCCTCGGTCATCGTCATCGTGCTGTCCCCCCTGGTGGTCGCCGACCATGTTCGTCTCCGGAGCGTCGCCCGGCAAGCGCCGCTAGTGTCCGCGCGTCCGGCGCCCACGCCGGACGGGGGAACTGGGAGACGGGATGAAGAAAGTGACGACGCCCCGCCGGCGACGGGCCGCGGCGGCCGTGAGCTTGCTCGGCGCGCTGGCTGCGGCCGCGTGCGGCAGCTCGACCGACGACGCTGAGCAGGCAGACTCCAAGGCGGCCACGACCACCGCGAAGGCCGCCGGCGGCGCCGCCGCCGGCGGGGACGCCTCCACGTGGGGCGTGGTCGACAAGAAGCTCACGGGGCCCTCGGGCTTCACGATCGACCTGTCCACGTGTCCGGCCAAGTGGAGCGACACGGCGGGGATCACCGACGCCGAGATCCGACTCGGCCAGAGCTTCGTGATGTCGGGCACGGCCGCCGCCTACGGGGCCATGGCGATCGGCGCGAAGAGCTACTTCGACTACGTCAACACGACCGAGGGCGGCATCGGCGGCAAGAAGCTGGTGCAGGTGCTGAAGGACGACGGCTACGAGGCGGCGCGCACCAAGACCAACATGGACGAGCTGCTGGAGACGGCCAACGTCTTCGGCATCTACACCACCTCGGGCACGCCCACCGCGCTGGCCGTCTACGACAAGCTCAACGAGAGCTGCGTGCTCGATCTGATCGAGGCGTCCGGTCACAACGCGTTCGGCGACCCGGCGAACCATCCCTGGACCACGAGCGGCGCGCTCAGCTACGCCACCGAAGCCAACATCTGGGGCAAGTACATCCTCGACACGCTCGGCAAGGGGACCACGGTCGCGGCGCTGGTGATCAACAACGACTTCGGCATCCTCTACCGCAACACCTTCGAGAAGTTCGCCAAGGAGAACGGCCTGAGCCTGGTGAAGGCCGAGCTGTACGAACCCAGCGCGGCCACCGTCACCAACGAACTGACCACGCTGGCCTCGAGCAACGCCGACGTGTTCATCTCGATGACCAACAACACCGGCTGCACGCCGTCGTTCCGCTTCAGCGCCGAGACGACCTGGAAGCCGAAGCTGAAGATCGCCTCGAACACGTGCTCGGGCCCCGCGGTGTTCAAGCCGGCCGGCCAGGGAGGCAACGGCTGGATCGTCCCGTCGTTCAAGAAGGACGCCGCCGACCCCACCTACCGGGACGACCCGGGCGTGAAGACCATCAGGGAGCAGATGCAGAAGACCGGGCTCGATCCCGAGAACAGCCTCCACTCCGACGGGTACTTCTACACGTACATGGTGGTCGAGGCGCTGAAGAAGGCGGCCACCTTCAAGGGCGGACTGACCCGCACCAACGCCATCATCGCCGCCCGTTCGCTCGACATCGCCCACCCCCTGGCCGTCAACGGCATCAAGGTCCGCAACGATGGCCTGAAGGACGCGTTCCTGGTGGAGGGCGCGCAGCTCTTCGAGTACGTGATCCAGCCCGGCCAGGAAGTGGGCGTGAAGAAGCCGATCGGTCCCCCGATCGACTTCGACGGCACAACCCCGAACTGCGCGTGGGACGGCAAGACCTGCAAATAGGGTCGACCGTTTGACTACCCCGCCGGGTCGAGCGCGGCGATGCGCTCGACCCGCTCCCGGGCGAGGCCGAGCTTCTCGCCCGCTTTGACGATGTCGGCCCAGGTGACCGCGTCGACCGGGATCCCTTCGGCGAGGCGGCGCTGCTTGATCTCGCGCTCGGGCTCGCCGGCCACCCGCACCTTGTCGAAGCCCTCGCCGGGCGGCGAGCCCGTCGCCCAGGCCACGATGGCCTCGGTCTCGGCGGCCAGGTGAGCGGCGGCGCCGAGGTGCTCGGGGTCGACGAGCACCGCCAGCA
The DNA here is from genome assembly GCA_046153015.1 of Acidimicrobiales bacterium. Lineage (GTDB taxonomy): Bacteria > Actinomycetota > Acidimicrobiia > Acidimicrobiales > CAIXPF01 > JBJXGF01. Next base: position 12,216 of record JBJXGF010000364.1, read on the forward strand.
TGCTGTTGAGCACCTGCCAGCGGTGGCCGCTCACGCGCTCGTGATAGCTGCGGCCGCCGGTCAGCGCAGCGCCGAGGATCTCGCAGACGAGCGCTAGGCCCGAGCCCTTGTGCTCGCCGAAGGGCAGCAGCGCGCCGAAGGGCGCCACGACCGTGAAGCGGGGGTCGGTGGTGGGCCGGCCGGCGTCGTCGATCACCACGCCCGGGGCCAGCGCCTCGCCCTTGTTGTAGGCCACCCGGGTCTTGCCCTGCGCGATGCGGCTGGTGGCGAAGTCCAGGATGATCGGCTCCCGACCGGGATGGGGGATGCCCACGCAGAACGGGTTGGTGCCGAAGCGGGCGTCGCCCCCGCCCCACGGCGCCACGATGGGGCGGGCGAACACGTTGACGAAGTGCACCGACACCAGCCCGGCGGCCACCGCCTGCTCGGCCCAGAAGCCGATCCGGCCGATGTGGTGGCTGTTGGCCAGGGCCAGCACGCACACGCCGTGGCGCTTGGCCCGGTCGATGGCGAGCCCCATCGCCTCCTGGCCGATCACCTGCCCGTAGCCGTGGTTGCCCTCGACCGAGAGCAGCGGGCCGGTGTCGAGCACCACGGTGGGGTGCTGGTTGACGGCCAAGCCCCCCTCAAGCGCGGCGTCGACATAGCGGGGGATCATCCCCACCCCGTGGCTGTCGTGGCCGGTGAGGTTGGCCTCGACCAGGTTGACGGCCACGAGGTTCGCCTCGTAGTCGCTCGAGCCCCCCTGGGCGACGATCGCCCGCACCACCGCTTCGAGCTGATACGCAGACAGGACGACGTCGTCGGCAGCCATAGCGGCGCAGAGCCTAGGCCGCGCCCAGCGGCCCGGGCTCAGCGCTCGGGATCAGCGGTCGGTGAGGCGCTCGGCGCCGGCCGCGATGCGGTCCGAGGCCTTGTCGGTGACCCCGGCCAACGCGTCGCGCAGGTCGATCGCTCGGGCCGAGCCAAGCGCGGTGTCCTCCAGGCGCTGGTCGTCCACGGCCAGCCAGGCCAACACCCCGACCACGGCGCCCACCAACGGGAACACGACGAACACCCAGAGCTGGGCCCACGCGTCGCCGCCGGCGAAGAGCGCGGCGCCGAACGAGCGAGCCGGGTTGACCGAGGTGTTGTCGACCGGGATCGTCACGAGGTGGATGAGCGCCAGCGTCATGCCGGCGGCCAGGCCGCCGGCGCCGGGCGAGAAGCTGCGGTGCGTGGTCGAGAGCACCACGAACACGAGAATGGCGGTGAACACGATCTCCACGAGGATCGCCGCGGTGATCCCGTACGGGCTGTCGATCCTGGACCCCCAGCCGTTCTGGGCGAAGTTGTTGGTGGCGTCGAAGCCGGTGCGGTCGTTGGCCACGACCCAGATCGCCAAACCGCCCAGCGCCGCGCCCACCAGCTGACCGATCACGTAGAACGGCACGGTGATCGGCTCGATCTTGCGGGTGAGCGCCAGGCCGAGCGTGACCGCAGGATTGATGTGGCAGCCCGAGATGGGCCCGATGGCGTAGGCCATCACCAAGAGCGAGAGGCCGAAGGCGAGCGAGATCCCCAGCAGCCCGATCCGCTCCCCCGCCAGGATTGCGCTGCCCGGTCCGCCAATCATGAGGATCGCCGTACCGATCAGCTCTGCCGCCGCTATCCTCGCATTGCGAGTCATTGCGCCCCCTTGTTTGGTGTCTGGCCCCTCCGACCTGGCCGAACACCGCTAAGGTTACGCCTCGGCGGTCGCGATATAGCGAGCGTTGCGTGCGCTCACGTCGTCATCTTCAGCACCTCGGGGCGGCGGGCGAGCCACACCAGCGTGAGCACGGCGCCGGTGAGGCTCGAGATCGTGATCGCGGCCGGGGCCCCGATCACCTCCGCCACCTCGCCGAGCACGATCATGCCCACGGGCAGGGCGCCGATGGCCATCGACAACAGCCCCAGCGCACGGCCCCGCAGCTCGGAGGAGACCGAGGTCATCACCAACACGCCCTGCGTGGCGCCGAACAGCCCGTTCGACAACGAGGAGAGGAACAGCGCCGGCAGCGCCAGCGCGTACCACTGGGCCTGGGCGAAGACCGGCAGCAGCGCGGCGGCGCCGAGCGTGCCGGCCACGTAGAGCAGACCCCGGCGGCGCGGCTGGTACCGGGCCATCAACGTGGAGCCCACCATCATGCCGAACCCGGTCATCGAGGCGAGCAGACCGGTGTAGAAGGCGCCGACCTCGAGCCCCTTGCCGATCACCTGCACGAGCGGCGTGTAGGTGAAGTAGAAGAAGTTCACGAACACGGTGACGCCGAGGATCGAGACCAGGCCCTTGTTCGTCTTGAGCAGGCCGAACCCTTCCCGCACCGCCCCCTTCTGCTGGGCCGCGGTGGGGCGGTGCGAGTGCGGGATGCGCGGCAGGCGGACCACCACGGCCAGAGCCACGGCGAGGATGGCGGCGATCACGAGGAACGCCACGCCGACCCCGAGCGCCTCGATGACCGAGCCGCCCACCAGCGCCCCCACCGCCAGGCCGCCGGAGAGGCTGACCGATTCGAGGGCCATGGCGTTGTCGATCCGATCGGGCCCGACGAGGTCGTAGATCATCGCCCGGCGGCTGGTCATGTCGATCACCCAGCCCACGCCGACCACGAGCAGGAACGGGTAGAGCATCCACAGCTCGAGCCAGCCGGCGAGGCGGAGCACGCCGAGCAGCACCGCCAACGGGATCACCACCGCGAACTGGGTGATGACCGTGCGCCGCCGGTCGAAGCGCTCGGAGATGACGCCGCCGACCATGCCGCCAAGGAGCAGCGGGGCCCACATCGCCACGCCGGTGAGCTGGATCAACCGCGGGGAGCCCGACAGCTCCTTGGCGAGGTACGCCCCGAGGAACGAGATCCCCCACCGGGAGAGCTGCCAGAGCCAGCTGCTCGCCCAGAGCAGCGGGAAGCCCGGGATGCGCAGCGCGTCGAACGTGCTGCGCCTCGGGGCGGCGGGCGCTCCGGCGGCGATCCGGCCGGCGGCCTGACCGTTCACCGGCGCGGAGGGCGGCCTCCGTCGATCGGCCAGGTTCATGCGTGACCCCCCTCGTGCGCGGCCACCATCATCCGGCGGTGTCGCGCCGTTGGCCAATCCGGCCCCGGACGCGCCGCCGCGGCCCG